>NZ_JADEVV010000031.1 GCF_015207985.1 Synechocystis salina LEGE 00031
CGGTTGTCCCCTCCCCTGCCAATAATCAAGGGTATGGATGAGGGAGCGGGCCACAGCATTATTGCTGAGACAATTGTCATCGGGAATAACAACTAAAGTAATTGCCTCCGGCTCCATGGCCCATTGTTGGGCGTAATGGTCGATGATGCCCTGTATCTGTTCTGGACTCTGGGCCATGGCATGGTGCCCACTAAAACCAATCACCGGATGCCCCAGCCGGCGAGCTGCCAGCGCCCCTTTGAACTCCATCCCCTCACATAGTCCGATAAAGCCCTGGTTAGTGGTAACCTCCGGTCCATGGAGTGCCACGGGCAATTCACCATGGCTGAGTTGGGGTCCGATGCCCCGCTTGCTACTAGTGAGCCAGCAATATTTGGGCTTACCGTTAGTGGAAGCGTGGGGGTTGTGTAGCCTGAGGGCGATGTATCGACCTAGATGGTCTGTTACCGGTATGAGAATACCGTCCCAGCCATTGGTCAGACCCCGACCATCCTTCCATATGCCCGGTAGATTGATGTGGGCTGGATGCCTTAATTTCTGCCATTGTTGGACACTGCGGCATCGCTCAATGATCTGCTCCGGTATTGCCCGCTGTTGTAGATATTGGTGATGTTCAGAAGATAGGGAGAGTTGTTGGAGGATAGCGGTTATTTCAGCGTGGCGTTGGTCAGAGCTGAGGCATTTTTGCCGCCGTTGTTGCTCAATTTCCAGTTGCCGGTCTTTCCGTTCAGACTGGCGGCGTTGCCATTCAGCCCGGTCAAAGTTTCTGTCCCTGTCCTTTTGCCGAACGTGAATGCCCCATAGGCCATCCCTAGATGGCTTGACGTAACCGTAATCAGGGTTATCTCCTACGGCATCAGCAAAAGTCATGCAGAGCACCTTATCCTCTGCTATGCGGCAGTTGCCATTGGTTTTGGCGCAGACGGGGCAAGCCCTTTGTTTACTGGTGGTAATGAACCTAGCCATGGTGGTTTTCCTCCACGGCTTGGGCACTGATAACCCCTTGCTGATAAGGATTTCCCAGGGGGGGGTTGTCTGATAGAGGTCTTACGCTATAATTAGACATACAAAGACCTCCTTTTCTTTTCTTCTCTCTCTGAGGGATTTGCCGAGGGGATTTTTGAAAGAAATACTTCCTTCGCCCAGAAGGTGACCCGACATAGCCTAAATTTCCGGAGCCGGCAAGCACACAGGAAATTTAGGTTTTGGTCATTTTGGGGGGCTGCAGGAAGCGGCTGGGATTGCCGCTGAGCCATGATATACCTCGCTTAATGTGCTAAAAATTACTGAAAATTGACCACTTCCCACTGCTGGGCCATGGCCCAGTATCCTTGGCAGGGATTCCTTTGGTCTGTTGTTGACCATTGCGTGGTGTGCGGTCGAGAATATTCTTCAGGATAGCCCAAAATTAGTAACATGGTTGTCTTAGCCTACGTTCTTCCTCTAGGTTATCTGTCCACTGTTGTCTTTTGTTGTCTTTTTTTGTGTGTTGGGGTGTTGGGAGAGTGCTTGGGATAAAAACGTTAGCGAATATCAAACCCTTCTTGTTGCCACTGTAAAGGACGAACTGAAACCACTGCCCCCAGGTTGACACTTCCATAGATGTGGGGAAAAACTTTCTGGTCTAAATGGTTCACATCCTCAATGGTTTGGGGATGAACTGGTGCTTCCCATCGAACTTGGGACGTTAATCTTTCTGAATCAATCTCTAGTAACAAAAGGTCATCACGACCGGCATAAAAAGTATGGGCCACTTTGGGCAGTTGGCTAAAGGTGGCACCATGGATAAAGCCCACTTCTGCCAAGGAATGAGCTTCGTATTGTTCCTGCTGTTGTGCTACTGCCCATTGTGGGGCTTCTGCTATGTGAAAGATAATGGCCATGAAATTTTCAGGGAAGAGCATCAAGATTGTACTATTAAAGTACCGGCCAATTTAGCTAAAGATTTTTTTAGAGGTACGGCCCTCAATTGCTTAATGGATACCTAGTGCCTCCGCCGCATAATCCCAAATTTCCGTCTTTAGCCGTCCCTCTGGGTTGTTCAACATCCGATCGCCTAACTTATCCTACGCTTCCCAAGTACTCCCCGGAAATGCTTGCCTTCTCACCGCCGTAATGAAAGCTTGTCTAGCTTTAGGTGCATAGTCTTTTATCCGAGTCGGTTTCGATTCTGGCTAGGATAAACTAGACTAAGCTTAGCTAAATTTGAATAATTATGCGTAACGCCAATATCCACGAAGCTAAGACCCATCTATCCCAACTCATAAAATCGGTGTTAGCCGGGGAAGATGTCATCATTAGCCGGGCCGGCAAGCCCCTAGTGCGCTTAATTCCCTATGAGGGCCCATCGGAACCTCGTCAACCCGGAGCCTGGGAAGGACAAATTATCATGGCAGACGACTTTGACGAAGAATCTTCAGAGATCAACGCTCTGTTTTACGGCGACGAAATATGAAACTTTTGTTAGATACTCATATTCTGCTGTGGTGGCTCGGCAATGACCGTCGTTTAACCCTTGATGAGCGAACAGTCATTACCAACCCTGAATACTTTGTCTTTGTTAGTGCCGCTAGCATTTGGGAAATGTCAATTAAAAAATCGTTAGGGAAATTATCGACTCCAGATAACTTACTCGCTGTCCTCAAGGCCAACAATTTTCGGGTACTAGATATCACCGCAGAACATAGCTTGGCGATCGCCAATTTACCCGAATATCACAAAGACCCCTTTGACCGGATGCTCATTGTCCAAGCCCAGACGGAAGGATTAACTCTCATCTCCCAGGACAGTAAATTTAGTCAGTATGATGTTAATTTATTAACCTAAAAGTTTTTTCAGTATTGTAAATCTGTCAACGATTTCTAGAGTGAATTCCCTTTACCCTATTGCCTTTATGTGCTTATCTCAAGCATTATATTTATTGATGGTAATTTGGCTAGGAAATTGTACGGGATCAAATCTAGATTGATTACCAATGACTGCTTTGAGTCCGGCTTCTATGAAGGGAATAATCACAGTTTGGAAGCGCTGTTTATAATCAGTGGCCGTGACGGGGCGTAACCCGTGGGCCAAAATAGAGTAGTTTCGCACTTGTAGCTGATCAAAAAGTCGTTCCGCGGCAGGTTGGTAAAGTGCTCCCAAGGGGTCGGCTGGCCATTGTTTAAGTAATTCATAACTATTCCGCAAAGCCAGTTGGATTTTGCCGTCCCGACCTTTGAGAGCCTGCACCTGATCCCGTAACGCTGGGGGAATTTGCTCAACCTCCACATCGTCGGTTTTGATCTGATACCGTAACCAGAGATGGGTTTGGGCTAAAAGTTCCAAAGCCCGATATAAACGCCCCACCGCATCGTCATAGCGGTCTAAGGCAGCTCGTCTTTCCGCATTGAACAATAAATCTTCCACCAGTTCGTAACCATGGCCGGGAATCTGATCTGGGGCATTGAATGCCGTATTCATGGCCGGGGCGATCGCCTGACGGCTGGCCATCACCCGCTTGAGGTACATCAGCAGGGGACGGAGGGGGGCTTGGTTCATGAAGGGTTCCAGGTCATACCAAGCCTCTTCGTGGTCAAAGCAGTCCCAATGGTTAAGCCCTCTGCACAGGCGCAGATACTGCTCTACGGGTTGGGGATGACTCAGGGGTAAATCCCGCAAACAGGTTTCTAATTCGGCGATCGCCGCTGGGTAGTTGTATTGGGCGAGGAGGGTGGGAATTTCCTGAGTTAATAACCGCCGCACGGTTAAGTCACTGGTGGCCGCTCGACGCACAGTTTCGCCCCGAGTTACCCTGATCAGGTCAGTACGGGAAGTGGTAGTTAAATGGAGTTCGCACTCTTCATCAAGGGCTACTAGGGCCAAGGCAACGGACATACTTTTGGTCCCGCCGGTATAGTCTGCTAACAGAGTTGCTTTTGGCTCGGTTTGCTTAAGGGTGTGAATACAATCGCTAATTTTGAGGTAAATGCTGGACACATCATCGGGATTATCGACGGCGATCACATCAGTTTCAGGATTAAATTTGTCGCCCAGGTTAAGTTGGCTAGGGATGTTAGGCAATTTTTCGAGCACTTCACTGCCCTGTCTGACTTCACAGGGTTTCCCTTCCCCAGTGACCTGGGAAATGCTACCCCGCTTACCATTGGAGCAAATAAAAATGGTACGGTCTGGTTTGAGGGATTGAACGGAGGTAATGATCGGCTTGTGAGAACCGCCAACGGTGATCAGAAGAATTCGGGTCATACAAAGAACGATGCTTGCCGTAATTGATTAAACTTGATAGTTTTTAACTTCTGCTTTCAATGCATGATGAATGCCAGGAAAAAAGCTAGCGTTATTAAACTTCGAAAATTGTTCCCCCGTAATTAGATTAATACACTGTAAAATCCTGCCTTGCCATTCGTCCGACTTAGCAATGTCTGTTCCCCAAGCTTTGTATAAATCCTTCTCTGAAATACCACCTAAGTTGTGAGACAACGAATTACGTGTATCCCTAGCATTTTTGCTATCCCAAGCAACAAACCCTTTGTCATGCTGTGCTTCTGGAATCAATACCCTAATTAACGCAGACTGTACTTCCCCCCTGACTTGGATCGTCTCCTTATTGCTCTTACCGTACTTGTTAAAAAAAGAACCTAGAGATGAGTATTTTTTTAATATACTTGATTTGAGTTCCAAAAATTCGCTTTGTGTATTTTTATTAGCCAAGTATTCACTAAAATTCTGTCGAATCCATAAATCGATCAATCCTTCGATCGCCCGAAAACTGTGAAGCATTGCTTCGGTAGTATTATTCTGTTCAAGGCGAATAACCGCAATATAAGCTTGTTCGTAAGCTTGCCACCAATATTGAGCTTTCTGCTGTCTTTGGGATTGATCTAAATAGCTTTGAACTTGCTGATAGAATTGATCAAAGCGACCTTGGTTCCAGGCAATTGCTCCATTAAGAAGCTGTTGGGCTTTCTGCCATTGTTCTGGTGTTTGTTCAAAGTAAGGAGTAAGAAGATTCTGTACTGCTAAATAATTATGATTTTTCAATAATTCTAAGGCTTGTTTTTGCACCCCTGACCATAAATAATTGGTTCCTAAGAAGGGGCCTGTATAGCCTGATGGTATCCCCTGACGATTATCTTTAGACGAACGATGAATTTCAAAGAATTGGATTTGTTCGCCGTATAAATTTAAGCCAGAAATCCGACAAGCCTCAGAAAACTGCCCGACCCCTCCTTTCAAACAGACCCAGAGTTTTTGACCTGGATTGGGTTTAATTTGGGTTTGCCAAGTATTTAACCACCAGCGAAACATCGCTTCAAAATCACTGGGATTTTCCCCAGCCTGTCCCAAAGGAATTATTTCGGTCTTGATAGTTGGGTAGTTAAAATTTAGCCACTTTTCAATTAACTGAGCAGAATAAATGGTGTCTTTACTGCGTTCTTTAACTATTTCTTGTTGATCAGTGCCAATCAGATAAACTTTTTCTAATTGGTCATACTTCTCGGCAAAAATTTGACCCAGGATAACTGGTTTAATTTTAGCAAGATATTTCTCTCCAGATTGTAGTAAATACTCCGTCAATTCACGGTGATTTGTTAAATCCGGTAGTTCCAGATCGCTAACCACTTCACTCTGTTCAGAGATGATGTCGTCTCGCATTTGATCATCACCCAAATTAAACCATTCCCCAGAAGATACCTGAAACATCAGGTCGCGGGTGCCGATGGTAGCAACGAAAAGATTTTTCATTAATTAAATACCAAATAAGTGAATCGATCCCTCCATATTTCTTAAGTCACGAAGAAATCGAGAGCGAATATGATTGTGATTATTTTGTTGACCCCCCAAAAATAAACAGGCAACTTCTTGGCAATGAACATCACCTTCAGGGCGAGGAGCATCAAAACGCCGAATAGAGACCCAAGAACAGTGAGAATTACCGCCACCAGCAGCGGACCCTCCTAACTCAGGATTTCTTTTGTAATTTCTGGGTAAATTTTGCTGATAAACAAGATTCATTGCATCACCACGAGTATTATTAGGATTTGTTTCTAACCAACGTAAATCTTGAAAATTAACAGGCTTTACACTTGGACCAAAAACTGAGTAAATTGCACAAGTAGTCGGTGAAAAAACTTCAGCAACAAGATTATTGTTAATTCCATGTACTATTCTTTCTCTCCACTTTTCTGTCACTTTGTTTAACCAATTCGTATATTGATTTTGCCAGATTTCTGAGCGATGTGGAGGCAATAAAAAGTTTCTTGACTCTATATTTCCTGTGGTTTGATTCCTGACAGAATGGCTTAATCTCAAGTATGTTCCTCTTGTTGCTGCATTTCCATTATTCATTCTAAATATATGTAATGGTCTGCGCCATCCTCGACCTAATCCACCTACACTAGCGGCAATTTTAATAATGGGAATTAGGATAGATAAAATATCAGAGGGAGCATAAATTTCAAACTTTCCTGACCATTCAAAAATGCGGGGATTATTACTAGAATTTTCTCCCCAATCACTACTCGGCTTCATTTTAATGCGAACACAACCAGAACGTGCCTGTGGTTCAATTGTCCCAAATAATTCTGATAGAGTTAGTTGGGCATTTTCTTCAGACATTACCCCTAATAGAAAACGCCAAGTCCAAGAGCGTAACCATCCCCGCCAATGAGATGGTCGTAATTCCTCTTGTCCTCTTTGCATAGAAACGCCATAACAGCCCTGGCTATATAGAGAAAAAGGAAAAGATTTCTTAGAATAATTAGGAACATTTTTAACAGTAATCTGATTCTCAGTAGTTACTAAGCCATAACCAGAGGCTGTGCGACTGCCAACACCGTAAAAACAGAGAGCTTGTTCAACCCAACCCCAAACTTCTTCTACATCCTCAGGTGTTGCTCGACCTGGAATTCCTCGAATAGCAACTGTAAACTCTACTTGTTCTCCTGTTCCTAATGTGTAATGAGAAACTGGGGTTCCTTGACCTTGGTGTAATACTTGAAATTCTTGTTGAGGATTAACAATATCTAAAGAAAGACGTGTTGGCTCTATTGGCCAAGCATCTAAAAATTCAATTTTGCCTGCTGTAATTGTCCTACTTGTCTGATTTCCTAATAGTTCTAACATTCGAGGAAAAATATTAGGAAATTTTTTTGCCCAAGCGCGAACAATTCCACGAATAGAAGAACCTGGAATATAACCATTTAATGGTAACTCAGGCATTACCTGAAAGTTTTCTCCTACATTACGCTTATCTTCAGGACGACCTGCTTGAGGTTGCCAAGCTCCACAGAGTTCTCCTGCCGAAACTAATGTTTCTAAATCAGGATGAGGAAAAGACCCTACTTTTGCTCGTTCTTCAAGGATAAATTGACCTTGTTTAAATAACTTAACGTTGCCTCGCTGTGAATGCTGTTGACTCAGCAACAATGTTAGTAAAATCTGAGTATACATGATTATAAATAACCTCTATTTTTAGTTATTAGCACAGGCTCTTGCCCAGAAATTCCAATGCTTACTGAGAGTCATAGACTGTCGCCATTGAGATAAATATTGAGCTGGTTGATTCCGTTGTAAATCAATGACCAATGCCATTAATTGTTGCCTATTTAATTGTTGATCTGGACAAAGAAGTTGATTTAATAGGCTAGTCCAGACAGGAACTGTTCGAGTCCGTATCTGTCCTTCTTGAGAATTTTGCTGATTAATATAACCAACTGCTGAAAGTAAACCAAAGACTCGCAAGTGCTGAGATAAACGCAGAATTGCATTTAAATCTTCTTGGGAAATCTGTGCTTGTTGGCGATTGTTTAGATAGCTTTGAATATGATCGTAGGCTTTTAAACTAATTTCAGACATAATTTAACATCCTCAAAATAATTTTAATTGACAACAGTAATTGGTGAAGCTGAATTATTAATCCAACTTTTAACCCATCCACGACCCACATTAGCTTGACCACCAACTTGAATTAAGCCCTGAAGAATTGATATCAATATAGTGTGATCTTCTTTTGTTAAGGAAGAATTTGTTAATATGTTATATCCCCAAGGAAAATAGAAAATTGTATCGCGTGGAATACAAATATCTGTCCAAAAAACTTCCGCCGCACCTTCTGGATTTATGCCATCACCATCCTGAATTTTGTTACGAATTTGTGTCCAAAGAGAGTGCTCCATTAAGGTATAAAAATCACTATCACATAAGACAATTCGATTATTACTCCAGTTAGTTTCTACAGTAGATTGTAATTGCTGAGGAAAATTAGAGACTAAGCTACAAATAGCTTTTTGCTCATCACTCATTGCCAAGACATTAATTTGAGCGTCAGCAACAGAATAGTTTCCTGCTCGTATTCCAACAGCTTGATTAGAAAATTCTGGGCAATCCAAATTTACGAGATTTGCATGATCACGGATAAGAGAATGACAACTAACCCAAGTAAAAATATTACCTTGCCCGGCTAAAGATAGTGTCCGCATGGGAATCCAAAGTAATCGTGCGTCACCAAACCATACTTGATGAACACCCATTTGTCCTGCACTGTCTAGTTCTTTACCAAACCAAGTATTTGCAACACTTTGATCTAAATTAGCCAAATCATTACGTAAGCTACCCCGTAGAGAGGAACCTGGGATATAAGGAAAATCAGTATGGGCTTCTCGGACAATATCTAAAACATTGCCGAGGTCTCCTTCCCCACCACAGTGAATAGGAGACAAACTGTATAAATAACCAAGGTGAAAATCAGACATTTCTCTTAATTTTATAAAGTAAGTTAGTCAATCCATTAGTGGCTCATGCTTAGAGCCGATCGCCATAGTTAAACTGCCAACTAAACTGCCAACTTTTCTGCATTGACCCACAACAAATGGGAGTAACCCAACTGTCGGGTTTGTTTGAGATGCCTTGGGGCATTGTCCTGGTCGGCAAATAAACCTTGGGGGTGGGTGAGGTAATAAAGTGTTCCCGGTGGGGCGGCAAAGACTTGGGGCCCAGGAATGCTGCTACCGTGATGGCGTTTGCGGTCTCGGATGCGGGGACTGATGGGAATGGCGCGGTCAGTGGCCATGGAAATAAAGGGGCCGTTGTTGTGGGTTAACTTCCATTCCCAAGGATAGGGGCGACACGTCGCAACGCCTTGTTGTCCTCGTTCAAAAATGCCGGGGGTCATCAAATAGGCGATCGCCATTTTCTGCTGTTTACTGTTTTGCTCAGACAACGTTTGTAAGGTTTGCCATTGCCGATCCAAGGCTGATTCATAGGTAAGGGTCACCCGATGCCCTTCGCCACCTAGTCGCATGGAAAGGGGTTGAGGTAAAGCTTGTAACTGTTGATGGGTGGCTTGATCAACGGCGATCGCCAACGACCAATCTTTGTGCAAGCGAATACCATTCTCGACAAAGTAACCATCACTATCTTTGACCTGACGGGTTCCCGCCTCAATGGAATTATGGGGACGACTTTCTGTGACCCAAGGTTTTTCAGGTTCATCCTCTGGTCGTCGCCAATCTTCTTCCTCAATCTGGCCTTGTGCTAAATACTTCGCCATTACCTCAGTCGGTAGCCAGGAGCGAAATCGTTTTTCTTCCCGCTTTTTGTCCGCTGGGGAAACGGGTTTTAGGGGAGCTAAAGGGGCTGGTTGGGTTTTATCCCACAGCATTTGAGTTTTTAGCGGACTATCATCGGGATGCCACTTTAAAGGCAGTAAGGGATTTTTGCCCACAAAGCCCAGAGGGCGAGGAAAATAGAGAATCTGTTCCCGGCACAACAATGGCCCAGCTAGCGTAATGGTTTGGTCTTTGGGTAATAAACTCCGAATTGCACCGGCTAAGGTGTGACCATTGGGCGGAAAAATACTACCAGCCCAGGCCCTTTCACCGGGGGTAAAGGGTTTAGCATCTCGCAAGAGAAGAATGTCAAGGGGAGTGAGGCGATACCAATACATTTTGGTTATATTTCGATTAAGATTGGTTAAAAATATCGAAGTAAGAATTAGATAAAAATTAAGTGAAAATACGATTTAAGGTTAGTTCTAATTCAGGAAATGTCTTTGGAAAAAGACTCTGATCAGGGGAAAATTGTCTTTGGCTTTTATAGCTATTGTGTTCTGGCTCAAGATAGCATTGCAAAATATTTTGGGTTAAATCAATTAGCCAAACTTCTGGAATTTGATGCTGAGCATAGAGGGGTACTTTAATGATTTCGTCACAAGTGAGACTGGAATCTGCCACTTCAATAAGCAATAAAATATCCTCTGCACCAGGTAAACGATAATCGTAAAAATCATCAACGGGTTTCAGCAAAGCTACATCAGGTTGTGGTTGAGACTTGTTGTTAAGTTGAATTGGGTTTTGGCTGTAGACAATAGTTTTTTGGCCTAACTGACGGATAAACCAATTAGATAAATAGGTGGTCACAAAAGCATGACGAAAACCTATTGGAGACATGGTGATAATTTCTCCTTGAATTAACTCAAGATGCTCTTGATGATCTAAAATTCCCTGCTCTGCCATTTGGTGATATTGTTCAACGGTAAATTTTCGGGTTAATAGTTGCATGGTCTTTTTCCCCTAGACAATTTGACGATTTCGTTTTACAAAAGCAGCGACTTTGAGCCAGTTCTTAGCTTCTTTTTCCCATTCATTATCCTTGGTGTGATTAGTGGTTTGCCAAAGTTTAATTAAAAAACAAGCTAAGCGAGACCGCAAAATTGGCTCCAGACCTTCCTTGAGGTTACTGCGACGTTTTGTAAATGCATTGACCCAGGGCATGATGGCGTCATAAACGGGAATAGGGTGTTGGTCTAATAGGGTAGCCGCTGTTTCGCAGGTGGAAGCATCAATGTCTTCAATGTTGAGTAAGGCTTGCCATTGTTGGAACGTCTCAAACTTACAGGTGGCTTTGAGGACATTACCGTTGCCATAAAGCACCCGGACTTGCACGGCATCTTTGCCTTTGGGTTTGCCATCAAGATCATATTCATGGTCTTTGGCCCCTTCTTCTGCCTTCCACAAATTTTCTAAGGCGATCGCCAGAGGAACCGAATGGTGGGCGATGGTAATGCCAAAACTAATGGTGGCTTCATTGCCCATGGTAAAGAGAGGTCGTTTGGGAAAGCCCTCACAGGGGTCTTTTAATCGCCAATAGTGACCCGTATGATCAAATTCTCCTTGCTCATCCCGATCGCCACGAAAAGCCTGACGAATATCCCAGAGCCAACTATCCCATTCCCACAGATTGCTATAGGCCAGTACGTCGTCCCCACCGCTGTAGATTAATCGGCCTGCATATCTTTGTTCTGTCAGATAGGGCGCTAACTGGTTGGAAAAATCCAGTAAGGCACGACTAAGAGCATTATGGGTAGCGGGCCCCATACGTTTTTTTTCATTGCTGAACGCTTCAAAAATCCTTTTAAACTCTTCCGATAAAGATAAAGTCTTAGAAAAGTAAGTCAATAATGTTTGAGGAAAATAATCTTTATAATTTTTCATCTTTGTTCCCTTCAACCATTCGCTCATCCCATCTCCATCGCCAGCCGCTAACACATACCAATTGGCTGGATTATTTTTAGGAAACAGCCGATCAAGACAATTTTGTAAATTCCTTCGATATTGAACTTTAATTTGACTAATTGCATTTTGTATTTGTGCTACCTCCTGACTATCTTGGGACTGTTTAGCTTTCTTTAACTCATCTTGAAGTTGCTGTAATTTCTCCGATTCTACATCTTCCACTAGCCAACCCGCATTCAATAATCGAGGATGGTATTTTTGGGGCTTTTTATCCATTAATGGAATCCCCCACTTAGTTTTCATGCCATTAATAACATCTTCCGCCCAAGAAAACTCATCTAGGATCGTTTGGCAAGCCCGATCAAATTGCTGGCGATTAAGATCGTTGCCTGTATGAAGGTAACCTGCAACACCAGAGGTTAAATCAGGATAGGAAGCGGCAATAATCTTGAGTTTTTCCTCATCATCATTTTTAAGATGGAGTAGTTTTGCTAAAATCTTTTCCAACCCTCGTTTGACGGTTTCCGTGGCATTCAATTGTTCACTACCATCAAACAATCCAGCCTGTCTTTGCCAATAGTGTTGGGTTTCCCCTTCTGTGACCCAATCCCGTTGATGCTGAGTTGATTGAGGATGAACCACTGGCCCCATGCCAGAAATAGTTGACCGTGGCCCAAAGGCCGTTGGTAATTTCCAATTGCGGGCATTCTTAACAGCACTGAGGGTAAATCTGGTTTGACCAAAGATGTCTGCCCACCAGGAACCTACATTTAAACTGCCTGCATAGTTACGGTTGCGTTGTTTAATAAATTGCTCAGTCGATTTTTTAATAAATGCTAGTTCTTCTTGCTTAAATAAATCAGCATTAAACGCTTTATTTTGTTGATCTATCCAATTATTTAATTCCTGTTCTTTTTCTGGAGTTTGGGTCGGAATACCCGCACTTTTTAAGCTGACATTAGTCGCATCACTCCCGATCGCCATCGCACTCCAATAAGTCTGCCACTGGGCATCTAGCCAATTTTTCCAAGTCGGATCGTTCGGATTTAAGTCTTTTTGCCAGTATCGATTATCCTGAAGTTCCTCAAATACTTGCTGGGCAATATCGCGCCAAGCACTCAGTAAATAATTCTTGGCTGATTGCATGGCCGCCGCAACTTTCTCTTTTGGCAGCACCAGCATGATTACATTGGGAAAGCCAGCGGTTAACAGTTGGCGATCATTGGGTTGGGTAATCCACTGGTCAAACCCATAATCACCGTATTTTTCGAGTAACCAATGATCAATTAATGGCTGACCGTAGAGGCTGGGGTAGAGGAAACAATCCGGGCCATATTGCTGAGCTAATTCCCAACACACCTTAGCGGATAAATAATGTAAGACCCATGATCCAGCCCAAAAGTCTTTTATCTTGCGACTAGCTTTAATCAGTTCTTGAACAGGACTAAAGGTAAATACCGCCAGATAAGCCTGGGATTTAGGCGTATTTCGTGATCCTTTGGCAATGTCCTCGGCATTGGTGTCGTATCCAGCCAAAGCTCCTGCTAAAGCCGCCGTCATACTGGCATGACTCCAGATGGACGCATCAGGTAAACGAGTTTCCGCTGGCATTAATAAACTTTCTGCCCCAAACTCTTGAGCAACGGCTTCCGGCAAACATCGCCACAACCACCAAAAACAATCTTGCGCTTTTTCGGGAGCCTGACGCAGTTGGGTAGGCATCTGTTCGATTAGCGTTTGCTCCTTTTGATTTAAATATTGACGACGATTGCTTTGACCCAAAATTTCGTCGTGATTCGTGAATGTTAACGGCAGTTTTGCTCCAGATAGCAGGTGGCATAGGTTTAGCCCGTCGGTGTCGTAGTCTATAAACGTACCAATATGATGAATAGCACCCCGATCACTAGCAGACGCAATTAAGTCGGACAGACCAACATGATCAAGCCAAGTGTTGCTTAGTTCACCTTCTTTTTTTTCTTCGCTTGATTTAGGCGATACCCAATTCTGCATACAGGCTAAAGATTGCCAAACTCCCTCGCCTCCTCTTCCAGAGTTATTATGCAGGGCTTTGAGGGCGGGGTCGTGGAGTAAACCCCAAATTTTTGCTTGCCAGTAAACTTCAGACACAGGCCGATTTCCTTCTGGTTTTGGGTTGCATAAAGAGTTCAAAACAATTAGGCAACTTTGATTCCGTTAGCCTAGCGGACTTCCCTGGAAAAAGAACGAATTTTAGCTTTTCTTAATACTTGTCTTTAAAAAACTTCATACTATTATGGAAGCAGGGAGGTTAGAATTTCGGCAACTTTCCTCGCCAGTACTCCTGCCATGTATTCCCCTTCCCGGCTTCTGTTTGCCCGTAATCTCGTCTTGGCCATTGCCAACGGTCTAATTACTTTGGTGATTTTGCTCATTGCCCCTTTGGGTTTGGCGGCGGTAATCATTAATACCCTATTGGTGGCTTGTTCAACTTTCTTTCTTAGTATTTTCGGTGATGCTGCGGTGCGCTGGTTACTCCAGGGCACTAATCCCCATGGCTTATCTGCTACTGCTAACCGTAATGCTGACATTGAGCCTCAGACTTCCCATCAACCTACCCAAAGGCCGGATCGTTGGTGAAAACTCTGTATGTTTCCCAGTCTGATTGTTATGTTTGCCTGAAAAAAGAGTTTCTTCTGGTGAAACGTCAGGATCAGACTCTGGCGGAGGTGCAACTGCCTTTTTTGGAACAGGTATTGATTTTTGGTAAGGCCCAGATTACTACCCAGGCCATCCACGCTTGTCTTGGTCGTAATATTCCCATCCTTTATCTTTCCCGCATGGGCTTTTGTTATGGCCGCATCATCGCCATTGAACGGGGTTATCGTCATCTCACCCGTTACCAGCAGGAACTAGGCTGGGAGCAACGGCTGATTACAGCTCGCACCATTGTGGCGGCTAAGGTTAAAAATAGTCGAGTTTTTCTGCAACGTCAGCATCGTAAACAGCCTACTCCGGCTCTCCAGTTGGCGATCGACGGACTAAAGCACTTTGTAGAATTGGCCGCTAAGGCAGAACACTTGCAGCAATTATTAGGCTATGAGGGCACAGCGGCTAATCTGTACTTCCAAGCTTGGGCAGACTGCATCGAAAATTCTGACTTTATCTTTTTTGGTCGTTCCCGTCGTCCCCCTGGTAATCCAGTTAATGCCATGCTTAGTTTTGGCTATCAGGTGCTTTGGAACCATTTACTAACTTTGATTGAGTTGCAGGGGTTAGACCCCTATCAAGCTTGTCTACATCAAGGTTCGGAACGTCATGCGGCCTTGGCTTCAGATCTAATTGAGGAGTTTCGAGCCCCCATAGTGGATTCTTTGGTTTTGTATATGATCAATCGTCGTTTGATCAATGCGGGAGAGGATTTTGTCTTCCAAAATGGTGGTTGTTTTCTCAATAGCTCCGGTAGAAGAAAATGGCTAGGCGCTTTTGTGGGCAGAATGGAGGAAGTTTTGTCTTTTAACCAGGGTGATTTTCCCCGCTGGCATTGTCTAATCGATCAAGTGAAAAAATATAAGGCTTTTGTTTATTCTCCTTCTAACAGTTATTCTCCTTTTTTAATTCGCTAATTGATGTTTCTCTATGTTATTGCCTACGATATTCCTGATGATCGCCGTCGTAAAAAGATGGCCGATTTATTGGAGGGTTATGGCCAAAGGGTGCAATATTCTGTTTTTGAATGTACGTTGTCTAAGTCTAAGTTTAATGAATTGCAAAAACGTCTCCGCAAAATTTATCAATCGGAGGAGGATAGTTTACGCTTTTATCCTTTGTCTGGACATACCCTCACCCAGGTTGATATTTGGGGGGGACCACCGCTAACTAAGCCCCCCGGCTCGGTCATTGTTTAAAATCTATGCTAATTATTGGTGTACTATTATGAAGCTGGTGGAAAATCACTGTAATGCCCGTTTTTCGTTGGGAGCCTCGATGGTTTGCTGTATAAGGGTTTCAGCCGCTATTTTTGCGTTGAGCTTTTCCGATTATGGTCAATTTTTGCTGAGCCTCGCAGATGGTGGCTGGATACCTTGCTCCATAAGGGTTTAAAATGGGGTCACTCTCCACTCGTAGGAGAAACTAATAGATTGGAAACTATTCTTGGTATAACCTGAGGCAAAGCTGAAAGCCTTCTCTCCACTCGTAGGAGAAACTAATAGATTGGAAACAAACTCATCGTACAACCACTGAGTGGCTACCTCGGGGCTCTCCACTCGTAGGAGAAACTAATAGATTGGAAACTTACATAGGCTTCATCTGCCCAGTCCATCAGACTACAGATGCTCTCCACTCGTAGGAGAAACTAATAGATTGGAAACTTACCTAGTGCGCCAAATAATTGAAGCGTTCGGGGGACTCTCCACTCGTAGGAGAAACTAATAGATTGGAAACTGGCGGGGAAAGCGTCTTGGGTATCAGGCCCAGTAGCTCTCCACTCGTAGGAGAAACTAATAGATTGGAAACTGGCGGGGAAAGCGTCTTGGGTATCAGGCCCAGTAGCTCTCCACTCGTAGGAGAAACTAATAGATTGGAAACCGGTGAAGCTGTATGGGATATGGCAGAACGTTGTGCTCTCCACTCGTAGGAGAAACTAATAGATTGGAAACTCTCTACTATCTCTTCAATGCTTATTAGTCCTTTATTACTCTCCACTCGTAGGAGAAACTAATAGATTGGAAACAGAGACAGGTTTAGAAGCGGGCTTTCTACATATAATCTCTCCACTCGTAGGAGAAACTAATAGATTGGAAACGGATATTCCCCTTTCATTCCGAGGTCATAAATTTTCTCTCCACTCGTAGGAGAAACTAATAGATTGGAAACCCGTTGCCATTCCCGTTTGCTTTGTACTCTGTCTTTTCCTGGGCTCTCCACTCGTAGGAGAAACTAATAGATTGGAAACCAGAACAAAGCGAGCAGACAGACAGAAACGTTCCAACTCTCCACTCGTAGGAGAAACTAATAGATTGGAAACTTGGCTACTCGGAACACCTGTGATAGCCCAAAGGAACTCTCCACTCGTAGGAGAAACTAATAGATTGGAAACAAGCAGAGGCACCTGGTCGTACAACAGCTAAAACAGCACTCTCCACTCGTAGGAGAAACTAATAGATTGGAAACCCATGACCTGCAAGACGACCACGGGTAAACCCAGTCTCTCCACTCGTAGGAGAAACTAATAGATTGGAAACGGAGAAAGGTGTCCACAATGGAGATAATTATGTTCTCTCCACTCGTAGGAGAAACTAATAGATTGGAAACCGGCACGGGCCGTAGGGGTACGTATATCCCTTGACCTCTCCACTCGTAGGAGAAACTAATAGATTGGAAACCTACCGTGTTGTCGCTTTTTAAAATCAGCCATAGCCACGACTCTCCACTCGTAGGAGAAACTAATAGATTGGAAACCGCGGTGGAGCCCTTCGGCACCGCCAATCGCTGCGCTCTCCACTCGTAGGAGAAACTAATAGATTGGAAACACTAGCGCATTATGATTGCCTTTAATCTTAACAAAAGAGCTCTCCACTCGTAGGAGAAACTAATAGATTGGAAACTTCGTTGTATTCAACTCGAAAGTCTTCCCTAGGGAACTCTCCACTCGTAGGAGAAACTAATAGATTGGAAACTTCCTGGCAAACGAATAACACATTCATGCTTTTTACTCTCCACTCGTAGGAGAAACTAATAGATTGGAAACTCTGTCTGCGTACTCAGCGGATTGACGCTGTACCTTGCGGCTCTCCACTCGTAGGAGAAACTAATAGATTGGAAACTCGTTGAGGGGTAGTCCGGTGACATCCCTCAACTGGCTCTCCACTCGTAGGAGAAACTAATAGATTGGAAACAGAAAAAGGGCGTGAGGCGGATTCGGTCTTTACTGTGATGCTTCTCTCCACTCGTAGGAGAAACTAATAGATTGGAAACTTAGATCTTCAACAAGCCACTAATGCTTTAGCCGACACTCTCCACTCGTAGGAGAAACTAATAGATTGGAAACTTTGCCTGCAAACATTACCGTTGCTACAACAGCAACTCTCCACTCGTAGGAGAAACTAATAGATTGGAAACCCAATGCCTTATCGGCGGCGGATGTGAACACCACGGCGCTCTCCACTCGTAGGAGAAACTAATAGATTGGAAACAGTCCGGGTTTTCCTGGTGGGGGGAACTAACACGGGCTCTCCACTCGTAGGAGAAACTAATAGATTGGAAACTTGGCGATCGCCGCATCGGGAATCTCGTCAACGACTCTCTCCACTCGTAGGAGAAACTAATAGATTGGAAACCCTGCCAGTGCGATTGAGTACTATTTTCTTCGCTACAACTCTCCACTCGTAGGAGAAACTAATAGATTGGAAACTACCATCTGCGTGGCTACCCACGCAGACTTCATCCCCCCTCTCCACTCGTAGGAGAAACTAATAGATTGGAAACTGTAATTAATCTATAATGTTATGTGGATAGAATTCCTGTAATCACTCTCCACTCGTAGGAGAAACTAATAGATTGGAAACTATTTCGTCATAGACGATAGCTACAAAGTCCTCTATCTCTCCACTCGTAGGAGAAACTAATAGATTGGAAACACGAGCGGCACGGGCAGCCCGACGAGCAACCACTTGGTCAAACCACTCTCTCTCCACTCGTAGGAGAAACTAATAGATTGGAAACCCCCTAGGTGTCTAAGGGCGGTATAGTTCATGAACTCTCCACTCGTAGGAGAAACTAATAGATTGGAAACGGTGCTGAACTTATGACCGGCTTTAACGGCGTAGAAGTTCTCTCTCCACTCGTAGGAGAAACTAATAGATTGGAAACCCGAAGACAAGCAGCCTTATCCTGCAGAGAAACTATATTTCTCTCCACTCGTAGGAGAAACTAATAGATTGGAAACATCGTTTCACACAATCACCTGCATCCCTTCTGCTTAAAGCTCTCCACTCGTAGGAGAAACTAATAGATTGGAAACTTAAGGAAATATTAATAACCTCCTCAAAATCATCTTCCTCTCCACTCGTAGGAGAAACTAATAGATTGGAAACACCGTTGGACAGTTGGAATGTTGGTAATGTTACTAATATCTCTCCACTCGTAGGAGAAACTAATAGATTGGAAACCATTACCTGTTCCGTGCGTAGAGGAAAAGCATGACGCTGCTCTCCACTCGTAGGAGAAACTAATAGATTGGAAACAACAAAACAGGAAAAATGAACAAAAAAAAAGACCCTCTGGGGGTCTTGTTGGGGGACTCTCCACTCGTAGGAGAAACTAATAGATTGGAAACCCGACCCGACCTGACCCGGGTCCTGGCCCAGGCCCACTCTCCACTCGTAGGAGAAACTAATAGATTGGAAACTTGATTAAATGCGACATCAGCTAACATTGCTCCATTAACTCTCCACTCGTAGGAGAAACTAATAGATTGGAAACACCTGAGGAAGGGAGGTTGATTGCTCCAGGTATTACTCTCCACTCGTAGGAGAAACTAATAGATTGGAAACAAATACTGCCGTGGCTGATCCGTTTAGACCCACTGAGATAACGTCTCTCCACTCGTAGGAGAAACTAATTGATTGGAAACTGACCTATATAGCCGCTACGTGCGGCAGGAGGCATGACTCTCCATTCCTAGGAGAAACTAATTGATTGGAAACACTCATGGGAGTTGACCAAGGCTTGATTGAGACATTTGCTCTCCATTCCTAGGAGAAACTAATTGATTGGAAACTTGGGGTGAGTGCCTATTCATCTGGGCAATAGGAGAACTCTCCATTCCTAGGAGAAACTAATTGATTGGAAACAGGAAGCTGGTCGCAGCTATCAAACTGAACAGCCCCCTTCTCTCCATTCCTAGGAGAAACTAATTGATTGGAAACGGCAGTGGTCTTCTTCTTGCTCATGTCTTGATCTCCTCTCTCCATTCCTAGGAGAAACTAATTGATTGGAAACTTCCGACTGGCTAAAGGTTAACTCCCAGGCATACATGGCATACTCTCCATTCCTAGGAGAAACTAATTGATTGGAAACCTCGCGGAATATGTGGTCATTGACTACACTCAGCCTCTCTCCATTCCTAGGAGAAACTAATTGATTGGAAACTGATCCGTATTCGGGATGCCAGGAAGCATAAGCTCCGCACTCTCCATTCCTAGGAGAAACTAATTGATTGGAAACGTGATGATGAAACCGTCACACCAATCACGGGTAGTAGTCTCTCCATTCCTAGGAGAAACTAATTGATTGGAAACTTTGTCAGGGCCTGACCTAGACATTTGGGTATGTCTGTTGGCTCTCCATTCCTAGGAGAAACTAATTGATTGGAAACCACCCGATCAATCAAGGTCCCCTACTAATACCTTGATACCGGCTCTCCATTCCTAGGAGAAACTAATTGATTGGAAACCAAGAAGCCCGGTTGTCTTGATCCTTCCATTCCTCTCTCCATTCCTAGGAGAAACTAATTGATTGGAAACCCATAACTAAGGCTAACAAGAATCACTTTTTTGCGACTCTCCATTCCTAGGAGAAACTAATTGATTGGAAACCTTGACAGCCCCGCATTTGCAACGACATTCCAAAAGTGCTCTCCATTCCTAGGAGAAACTAATTGATTGGAAACCATTGATCGGTGTGGCCCATGCTGGGGAAGTATCAGGCTCTCTCCATTCCTAGGAGAAACTAATTGATTGGAAACCCCATAGGTGACAAAATTTGCCACTAATTGTCCATTGCAATCTCTCCATTCCTAGGAGAAACTAATTGATTGGAAACTCATGGCCATTTATAGTTACCTTGGGGATTGTGACCCTTTGGGAACTCTCCATTCCTAGGAGAAACTAATTGATTGGAAACATTTCTTCTTGACTAAGGATCTTTTCGTACCAAGTAACTCTCCATTCCTAGGAGAAACTAATTGATTGGAAACCCTACCTCGGCAAGGCCGGCGGTCATTTCGTTGTAGACGTCTCTCCATTCCTAGGAGAAACTAATTGATTGGAAACCCCCTGGGCGGTTCCTTGACCGCTTGAATTAATCATCTCTCCATTCCTAGGAGAAACTAATTGATTGGAAACTTCCAGCATTCACACCGGACGAAGTTGGAATTGCTTTCGTTGACTCTCCATTCCTAGGAGAAACTAATTGATTGGAAACACGGCAGGGAATCCACGTCCGACCATGATGTCGTCCTCTCCATTCCTAGGAGAAACTAATTGATTGGAAACACTCCCCAACCGGCATTCCATACAATACAAAAGGCAAAAAAACTCTCCATTCCTAGGAGAAACTAATTGATTGGAAACTGATCCGATACTTATTGACTTTGACTTCAGCGGCTTTTTGGGCTCTCCATTCCTAGGAGAAACTAATTGATTGGAAACTGATCCGATACTTATTGACTTTGACTTCAGCGGCTTTTTGGGCTCTCCATTCCTAGGAGAAACTAATTGATTGGAAACCGATTAGATTAGACATAATTCATCCTTGTTTAGTGTTAGTTCTCTCCATTCCTAGGAGAAACTAATTGATTGGAAACCGATTAGATTAGACATAATTCATCCTTGTTTAGTGTTAGTTCTCTCCATTCCTAGGAGAAACTAATTGATTGGAAACATGCCCATCGGTCAGGGCTTCCACAGTCACATTTCATGGCGACTCTCCATTCCTAGGAGAAACTAATTGATTGGAAACATGCCCATCGGTCAGGGCTTCCACAGTCACATTTCATGGCGACTCTCCATTCCTAGGAGAAACTAATTGATTGGAAACTACCGACTATTTTAGGACACAAAAAAACCTACCCGGTTACTCTCCATTCCTAGGAGAAACTAATTGATTGGAAACTGGTGCAACGCCCCACGGGTAAGAACCCTTACTGTCTCTCCATTCCTAGGAGAAACTAATTGATTGGAAACAAGTGTAAAGGGTAACACCCTGTAACCCGCCTGCTGTATGGCTCTCCATTCCTAGGAGAAACTAATTGATTGGAAACGCGGAGGCTCACTGGAAGACTTAGCCCAGAAGTATGGACACCTCTCCATTCCTAGGAGAAACTAATTGATTGGAAACCAGGTGAACGATAGTATCCGTACCTTGGAGGGAGACTACTCTCCATTCCTAGGAGAAACTAATTGATTGGAAACAGGGTAAATGTAATCACAGTAAATCCATCACGTACGTCAACTCTCCATTCCTAGGAGAAACTAATTGATTGGAAACCCATTGCTTGAGAATGGGCAACGTTAACGCAGAATCTCTCCATTCCTAGGAGAAACTAATTGATTGGAAACGGCTACTGAGTACGACCCCTTCTAATTTAATTAACTCTCCATTCCTAGGAGAAACTAATTGATTGGAAACTTCTTCCGTGGGCGACACTTGTAACTACCCTTATTCTCTCCATTCCTAGGAGAAACTAATTGATTGGAAACTTCTGTATATCGTATAACGATGACGCTTTCATCTTACTCTCCATTCCTAGGAGAAACTAATTGATTGGAAACGTCATAAATTGACCGGCAAGCAATTTTCAACCGCCCTCTCTCCATTCCTAGGAGAAACTAATTGATTGGAAACCCCCAAGGTGATGGTCAAACGGCTGATGCGAACACTACTCTCCATTCCTAGGAGAAACTAATTGATTGGAAACAGGTTGTAAAGAAATTGGGGTGCCGTTATAAATCTGGCTCTCCATTCCTAGGAGAAACTAATTGATTGGAAACTCGGGTGGAGGGATCTTTCAATAAGGAAACAATAGAATTTGACTCTCCATTCCTAGGAGAAACTAATTGATTGGAAACCCCAGTAGGGGCGACGGTTGGCGTTCTGTTCCTCGGCCTCTCCATTCCTAGGAGAAACTAATTGATTGGAAACCTGCCGTAGGGCGAACTGTACTGGGCGACCCGCAAGCTCTCCATTCCTAGGAGAAACTAATTGATTGGAAACTCGATCCAGATGTGGTCATTGACCACTTTGATCCGTTCGGGGCTCTCCATTCCTAGGAGAAACTAATTGATTGGAAACAATGCCTAGCAGGGCCAGGCAGGTTCAAAGGATATGTCTCTCCATTCCTAGGAGAAACTAATTGATTGGAAACCCTTTGTTTTGTTTCAGGATGAATACCAATTCAAGAGAGAGCTCTCCATTCCTAGGAGAAACTAATTGATTGGAAACATGTTGGGGATCGATGTTAATAGTTAAAGCGTCAACAACTCTCCATTCCTAGGAGAAACTAATTGATTGGAAACAAAACTATTTCGTGTTTCATGAAAATCAATCCTTTACTCTCCATTCCTAGGAGAAACTAATTGATTGGAAACCTCGCTCACCCGGTACACTGGTTTGTTGCTTACTCTCCATTCCTAGGAGAAACTAATTGATTGGAAACAAATAGCTGCCTGATTGGACAGAGTTAGGCGCGCGTCTCTCCATTCCTAGGAGAAACTAATTGATTGGAAACAATGCCTAGCAGGGCCAGGCAGGTTCAAAGGATATGTCTCTCCATTCCTAGGAGAAACTAATTGATTGGAAACCCTTTGTTTTGTTTCAGGATGAATACCAATTCAAGAGAGAGCTCTCCATTCCTAGGAGAAACTAATTGATTGGAAACATGTTGGGGATCGATGTTAATAGTTAAAGCGTCAACAACTCTCCATTCCTAGGAGAAACTAATTGATTGGAAACAAAACTATTTCGTGTTTCATGAAAATCAATCCTTTACTCTCCATTCCTAGGAGAAACTAATTGATTGGAAACCTCGCTCACCCGGTACACTGGTTTGTTGCTTACTCTCCATTCCTAGGAGAAACTAATTGATTGGAAACGGCCTCAGGACAGTATTCAACACTGTCAGACCACCACAGCTCTCCATTCCTAGGAGAAACTAATTGATTGGAAACCGATTAATGCGTTTAACCGGGAGTTACATCCTTACTCTCCATTCCTAGGAGAAACTAATTGATTGGAAACTACTTTCTGGTCAGCATACTTTTCAGCACGCGCTATAGAAGTTCTCTCCATTCCTAGGAGAAACTAATTGATTGGAAACACATTATCTACTCTTTAGAGCGGTAGCATCTCCATGTTCTCTCCATTCCTAGGAGAAACTAATTGATTGGAAACTCTTGTCCATGGTAATCAGGGTAACTGACATCTTTGCTCTCCATTCCTAGGAGAAACTAATTGATTGGAAACCAACGTAACTAACACAGCCTTCCATGAAAAACCCCTGGCGGCTCTCCATTCCTAGGAGAAACTAATTGATTGGAAACTCGATAGCCCACCGCGCGAGGCAGTCGACTACCATTTTTCTCCATTCCTAGGAGAAACTAATTGATTGGAAACTCAGTAAGTTTCATGGAAAGTAATTGCTTAAAGTTAGGCGATGATTACTTGTAAAACCGTTAAGACCTGTTCAATCAATGGTGTTGGCATGATTTCCCCCGTGCTGATCCACCAGCGTTGGCTCAGGTCTAAAGTGCGAATTTGTTCAGCAATTATTGAGCCCGTTATCTTGTAGCCTGCGGGGATGGGGAGCAAAGTTTTTACTTCTGGTTTAATGGTGCCAGTAATGGGGGAAACAATTACAATCCCGTTCCTGGCCTGATTAAAAGCGGTATGACTAAGCACCAAACAGGGGCGAGCCTCTCCCATTTGTTCTCTTCCTTGGGTTGGATTAAGCTGAACCCGAATGACTTCCCCCCGTTGGGGATAAATCAGTTCTGTCATATCATTTCTTGGCCCGTCATCGGACTATCAACAAAGTCCTGGGCATCTTCAGGATATTGAAAATCCGCGGGGATACTGGCTAGGAGTTGATCGAGTTCCAGGGGTGCTGTTTTTTTACGAATGACGAGGGATTGCTCCATTTCTTGTAGCTCGACGATGCAATTTTCTTCCCAGGCTAGGCTTTCAACTAACTTATGGGGGATTCGGAGTCCCAGACTATTACCCCACTTTCTGAGGGGAATATCCATAACGTTATCCTCAGGATTTTTCTTTAATTATACTTTGTATAATTTGTCCTCGACTGATCCACCAGCGTTGGCTCAAGTCTCAGGTACGAATTTGATCAGGTTGCAGAACAGTGCGGATGATTGGACGGTAAAAGTTGAGGATATCCATCGGCTAATGACCTTTGATCAGAACCATGGGCTTCAGATAGTCCACGTTTAGATATTCCCAATGCCCTCTGTGTGAACAAATCCACCATAGGGACATCCATCAATTATTCGGTGTAGGGAAGGGTGGGACGACGGAGGTTGCTCAAAGTCCAGACTGGGCGATCACATTTGACTGCTTGGAGACGGCGTAGCTGATCGGCATTGTAGTTTAACTCCTGGAACATTTGGGCAATTTCTTCCTTGAGCTGACGATTTTCTGAGAGCAAACGTCGATTAACCTGTAGTTGTTCGTTTTTAAATTGTTCTAATTCCTGATCAAACATCCGTTGAAATTCAGCCCGCAGATCGGCTTTGAGGCTAACTAATTCTTGCTGTTGTTGGGCAATGCTTTCGTCTACAAGCTTGAGATCCGCTGCTACCTTTTGCAATAAGTCCTGTTCCCCTAACTGATCGGCCAGTTGGGCGATCGCCGTTAGTAGGGGTTCTAATCTGAGCTGTTGTTGTTCTAATTCCTGCAATTGACAACGGATTTGCTGACTTTGGGCGGTCAAATCCCCCATTAATTCTTCTAGTTCTTGCTTTTGTTGGTTTATGGTGGTAAGCGTAGAACCTAACTGACCTTCAATGTCCGATCGCCATTGGGCAATGAGCTCTTTTCCCGCTTCAAAATCCGGTACATAACGGTCAATTACTGCCGTTGTGGTTTGGTCAATGCGGCCGTCTAAACCGGCCAACTGGGAGGCAATGTCCTGCAACTGGGCCAATTGGGCCAACAAAGCTTCCGCCCCCCCTAGCTGGGTTAGGGTTTGTCCCAGGCGATCGCCATCGGTGCGTAACTGTTCCGTTTGGCTTTGCAACTGCTGGGCCATAGCCTGAGCTTCGCCAATCTGCCCGGTTACGGAGCGTAGTTCTTCCAAGCGATTAAAATCTTGGCGCAGTTGGTCGGGCCCACCCATCTGGTTAATGGTTTCAGTTACCTTTTCTGCTGTTTTAACGCCATCCCTTAACTGCTCACTTCTTTGGTTAATTGCCACCAAGGAGTGCTGTAACTCTTGTACCTCTTGATGAATAGTATCAAACTGTTTTTTACAAGTTTCCGTGGTCTGACTAAGGTCAGCTTTGGCTTGGGTAATGATATTCGGATCCCAGGCTTTTTCTAGCCCCTGGCGAATTAAATCAGTTAATTGCTCCAGAGCGTTAATAGTATCTTGGTCAGAAGTGAAGTTTTGATTTTTCATTAGTTTACTAGATCAAAATTAATGGTTAGGGAAATATTAATAAATTGACGTTAACCAACCTTAAGCCGTTGTTCCGTTCTGGTTTTAAGTATGGACAGGAGGTTGTCTGATGTCTTGAGCCAAGGGAAGTTATTGCAGCGATTGGTGGTTACTAGTCCATAAAAGCTTGCCAGGCGATCGGCTTCTAAAGGCAAACAGCGGTGACGTAAATCCTCTTGGATACCGGCCATAACTTCTTCATAAATACTAGGATCAGACTGCCGTAGGGACTGGGCTACTTCTGCTGCTTGCCAAGATTGGCCAAGACAACGATAAATTAATGTTTGTAGGCGGGGAACTTCTCGTACTTCCGGTTGTTCAAAATATGCTTTTAATGGCGCATGCGATTCTAAATTTCCGAAGAAAAGCTTAACAATATCTGCCTCGATTGCCATGGTATCTTGACTGCTAGTGGCATAGTTTTTCAGTATGTTATAGAGGTCATAATAAAGTATTGGATCTGCTTGTGAAGCGCCTTCCAGAATAATGCTTTTGAGCCCCTGTTTTCCTGTTTCTGAGGTGTCCAGACTGCTGGTTAATTCCGTAATCCACCGTAGAGCCTCGATAACCTGCTCCTGATTTTGATAATTCAGTTGCTCGACAGCATTAAAAGTTTCTCCATCTTTGCTGATAATAAGATTCTGAAAAATTTCTTCTCCCAGTTCTGCTAACTGTGCCTTCGTGGTGACAATCAGCAAACGAGAACGGGCTCGGGTGAGCTGAGTGTACCATTTTGTATAGGCCTCCATGCGCCCACCGTTTTGAGGTAGATCAAAGGGGCAAAAGGCAATGCAGGAGTCAAATTCTCGCCCTTTAGCTTGGGAAACGGGCATAAATTCTAGAAATCTAACCCGGTCCGGGCTGACATGGTAATGGTCACTGCAAAATAGCCTGGCCCGGGCCGCTAAACGCCATTGTAGAGAATGTTTTTCCTGCCATTCGCTGATTTGTTGGGAAACAGTCGCCACCAGGGGCTCTAAAAAGGTTTCCGCCGTAGTTCGATCAGGGTAAACCAAAAGCTTGACTGCATCACCAGGTTTTTCAAAACAGAATTTAGGATCTGTTGGTTTGGGTAGCTGTCTTGCGCCCCATGGTCTGGAATCGTTTGCCCTTAACTGAAAGCGGTTAGCCAAAGTCAGAATCGATTCGGTGGTGCGGTAGTTATCCCATGGCAATTCCTTGGTTTTATTAAGGTGCAATCCTCCCCAGGTAAAGTCAACGGGGGCAATCCGTTGGTTAATATCGCCCAAAAGCCATAGATTAACTGGATGATTCACTTCCGTTTGCCAATGGTGGCATAGTTGCTTGATAATCTCAATTTCTTCCACCAAGTAATCTTGGGCTTCATCAGCAATGATAGTGGTGCTCCAACCGGGAATAAGGCAACCAGGGGGATTTTCCTGGATATATTGCAGTAATTCTAGGGTGTAATCCCGACGGCATAACTCCTGCCTTGACCATGCTTCTTGCCACCATTGGGGTCGAATATCTTGTAACTCTTTAATTCGATTCTTATTATCATTAAAAACATCATCCTCCTGATAATTTTCATTGAGTACGTAAAGCTGGTAAAGCAAAACATCTCGATAGGTAATGGGGTCCCGGCCGCTGGTTCCCCAATGGCGATGTTGCTGGGCTATTTGTTGCAGAACTTGCAACTCTTTGGCTGGGGGGGCGGCTTGGAATGGCAATTGGGGAAAGGCTTCCGCTAACCATTGCTGAAAAGTACCAATAAATAAATTTTCCCCGGCCGATTCTTGGCGAATTTGACGAATACAGCGGTATTTAGTTACCTGTTGATCAATTAAGGCTTCTGGCAAAAGAAAGACCACATTTTGTCCTGCATAGGCTAATTCACAAGCTTTCTCTGCGGCGTTTAGGGTTTTGCCAGTGCCGGGGGCAGATTGATGAATGGTGGAATGGTAGGGGACGTAATGGTAATCAGGATGGTTACGGCGATCGTAGGGATGGTGGTGGTAGATGTTGACTGCTTCGTCTGCATCCTTGATTTGTTGGTCACTGCGTTGGGCCGAATAGAGGTAACCGTCGTTGATAAACCAGTCCCATTCCACACCGGTTTCCCCATGCCATTGGTAACAAGGATTTCTAGGTAGGGCATCAAAATCTTGGTCATAGGTGTGATCATCCCGCAGGACGGCGGCAATCACTGTATAGTGGCTGGGACTATGGTCGTCAAAAAATAGACGTAGGTAACCGCCTCCCCCCAGTCCTCTTTTTTGATACTCAGTACACCGACTATCGCGTAGAATTTGGTTCCCTGCGGTGTTATCCAAGGATAATTGACCAAAAATCTCTGGGATAACTCGATTGTTCATCGCAGAGCGCAGTTTTCTTAGTTGTTGGATGGCATGGCGGGTGACGACAATACTAGACATTGGCGTGGAACCTCTGGGGGACGGGCTAGATTAAATTGGCAGAAACACCTTTCATTAAACCGTGCTATGGAAAACCCTCTTTCCACTGCATCAACAAGATGATATCTGCCGGTCAGTAGTGGCAAATTAGGTATTGTTTAATACTAACAGTCTTGTTGATGAGTCTGTTAGTGTACTAGTATTGATGCTTAGTCCAATCAATTGATTATTACAATGTGTTTATAAAGTCTTATTTTGCCCCCTTCCTCACTAAAGCTCCGGCAAAAAATCCTATGAGCAGTACTATTACCATTATGAGCTTGAAGTGGGGGGAAAACGGGTTAAACGCTCTGCCTATATTCCCAAGGATAAGCTTGATGTGGTGCAGGAATGGGATAGAAAAAAACTCGATGTAACCTTCATTCTGCAATACCTTGGCAAGACTGTCTAGTTAGCAATGGACACTGTAAACTCAACTCCATGTCTAGTGGTTGATGGACAATGTAAAGTCACCGTTAGACAACCATATTTTTCCTGGTCTGTACTATCTGCCACAGCTCCCTCAATCACCGCCGGTGACAGCTCACTTTTCGAGAAATCTTGAACTAATGAAACGACTCTTTTTTGACCTGGAAATTATCAAATTAATCCAACCCGATCGCCGTTATCCTGAACTGGAGGTCTGTGCCGGTTGGCGTGACTTTGCCAATATGGGTATTAGTTGTGTTGGCTATGCAGTAGAACTTGCCCCGGCTTGTGCAGAGTCTTGGCCCGATCTAAATTTTGTCGAAATGGCCTTGAGTGGGAACTATCAACTTATTGGTTTCAATTCCCGTAGCTTTGATGATCGCCTGCTGGCGGCCCATGGGCTGAAAGTGACAAGTGTTGACCTGTTGGAAATGGTTAAGTTAGCGGCCTATGGTTCAACTTCTTGGCAAGATCAACCCCCCGGTTATTCCTACAAACTGGATGCCCTAGCGGAAGCTAATCTGGGTTTCCACAAAACAGGCCATGGGACCCTGGCTCCTATCCTTTGGCAATTGGGGAAACAACAGGAAGTCTTGGACTATTGCGCCAATGATGTTGCCATCCTACAGGCCCTATTTTTCAAGTTCATCGGTGATGGACTAGTTGACCCCAACAACGGCGATCGGTTAACTCCCCCCAGTGAACTGGTGCGGATTGATTGACTCTAAACCCCTAGTAATTTTTTTAGGACTGTCTGGTGGATACAAGACAGTGTAAAGCTCCTAATAGACAGCCAATGGATTTTGTTACAGGGTTTGCCAGAATTGTTCATATTCCCAGCGTTTACCCCATGCGTTTACCTATTTTTCCTATTGTTGCCAGTATTTTAATGTCCACTTTGCCTGTGGTGGCTCAGGTTATCCTCCCATTTGTCGGGTTACGCTATGAAGCTATCTCAGATCCCGACCTTGAAACCTTGGTTTATAAAAACCTTCCAGCGGGCATGGTTTCTGAAGGTGGCTCCATAGTCGGTGAAGTTGATATCCCCCAACCCTTGGCTGTTTCCTGGTATCGCCTGGGCGATGTTCACTATATGTGGTTTGAGAAAATTCTTTCTAATGTAATTACGGAACGCCCCAAAGGATTAAAGAATCATCAAACCATTTTGGTTTTGGATGCGGTGCAACTGCCCGGTGGGGAATTTTATCTTTTGCGTGGATGTGAGCGTAACGGTGAACAAGATCCAGAAATTTTTGTTATTGGAGACACTACAGATCCAGACTCAGAATGGGTCACGGAATTTAAACAAGTCTGGCGGGCCAATCGACAAACGGAAAAGCTTGAAAAAATCTCCCCTGTCGGTATTCGCTGTGAGAATCCAGTCTGGGGGATCTAAACGCATTGCGGAAACTGTCTATTAACCACTTGATAGTGTCTAGTTTTATTCCCTTCTTAACTGTCTAGTTAGTAGGAGACAGTTAGTTTTGCTTTTTCCAGAATCTCTGCTGAGTAAGCTTTTAAGTTATCTAGTCAGCACTGGACATCGTGAAGTAGCCGCAGGATTTATGTGTCTACTAGTTGCTGGACAGTTGTAAATTCGAGGACTGGCTGTGAACCCCTAGTAATTTTTTGAGGTCTGGTTACATAACCGACTTACCATGGTTGGAGAATAACCATAGCTTGGTATGGAGAATAATTCCGAATGTCCACTTCTGCCTTTCCCAGAACCGTTTTAGTCACTGGTGTTACTGGACGTACAGGTTCATTGGTGTTCCAAAAATTACAGGCTCAGCCGGAATATTTTACTGTCAGAGGATTAGGGAGATCACCGGAGAAACAGCAACAGGTGCTCGGGGAGCAATCGACGTGTTTTGTAGGAGATATACGCAAACCAGAAACTTTAGTCGAGCCTCTGCGGGGCTGTAATGTTTTGGTCATCTTAACCAGTGCGATTCCTGTGGTGGTTGGACAACCAGAACCTGGGCAACGCCCTCCCCTTGGTTTTTTGACGGGAGAGATGCCGGAGGATGTCGATTATCATGGTCAGGTGAATCAAATTGAAGCGGCTAAGGTGGCTGGAGTCGAGCAGATTATTCTGGTGGGTTCGATGGGAGGAACCAATCCAGATCACATGCTTAATAAGATTGGTGATGGCAATATCTTGCTCTGGAAACGTAAAGCTGAGCAATACTTGATTGATTCTGGCATCGATTACACGATTATTCGGGCAGGCGGTTTATTGGATCAGCCTGGGGGTAAGCGAGAGCTTTTGGTGGGGAAGGACGATCAATTACTGATTGAGCCACCGGATGGTATTCCGACTTCTATTCCCCGTGCTGATGTTGCGGAACTAGTGGTATGGGCAATTATTGAACCTCAAGCCCGTAACAAAGCTTTTGATGTGATTTCCAAGCCAGAAGCCGATCCTACGGGCACTGTTACGAGGGATTTTGCTAGCCTTTTTTCCCAGACAACGCCGGGATTGTAAGCTTCGGTAATTTTTTAAGACTGTCTAGTATGGTGTCTATTAACTACTTGATAGTGTCTATTCTTGATTTTTTCTCAACTGTCTAGTAAGCAGGAGACAATAATGAGGTGTATTTTCAGAATCTTTTCTGGGCAAGCATTTTAAATGTCTAGTCATCACTGGACAGCGTGAAGTATCGGAACATTGCTAGTGTCTAGTAGTCACTGGACAGTAATAGACATTTCACCCGTGTAAGAATCCAATGCTGCCGATCGCCGATTTGTTAATCCGTTATAACTTAAAGACCCGCCAGAGCCTCTACAACCGCATTAATGCTTTGGGGCTTGAACCGACCCGTAAGGGGAATAAGGTTTTGTTTGATGATGAAGCGGTTAAGTTACTTGATCAGTTAGATGAACATCTAGCCGAAGGCGGAACCCTAAACAATTTTGTACCTTCCTCCGAAGTGACCACGGTGGGAAGCAGTATTGAACCCGTCACCGTCGAGTCTGACCTGTTGCCTTTTGACCCCGGCATGATGGCCCTGATCCAGTTGATGGAATCCCGGCGATCGCCGTTGGATAATCTCAGAGATTTAGAAGATGCGGTCAGTTATGGTTGGTTACTCACCACCACCCAGATCGAAAAATTACTAGGGGTTAAGCCCAGAGGTGAACAGTTTGATCGCCAAGGGTTTCTATTCAGTCGTCAGGGGAAAGCAGGACGGGAAGCCCAATGGTCTGTGACAAAAATTACTACCGGTTTACGGTCTGTGGAAGCCCAGTAATGTTACTGTCTAGTGACCATTGGACACTGTATATTACTCACTAGATACTTGCTTGAAAGCCTTGATTATTAAGGGTTTGAGCAAATAGATACTTAGATTAACTCCATGAATGATTCTCCCGATTTGACCCCCGACGAGATTCAATCCATCACTGATTTTTTGGTGACGGTTTACCCTGGCAATATCGAGAATGTTGAAGTGCCGGAGGAAGTGAGTGATGAACTCTATCGCTATACTTTCTGGGATGGCCCCAAACACATCGAGGTTATGGTCAATGAAAAGGCGATGAAAATTGCAACCCGCATCTTGAACCCCGATGATATTTAGGGCTATCAATTGCCCACTAGACACTGTTTATTACTTACTGGACAGTTAACTGAAAGTCTTGCCAAATATAGCTTTCAGGAAATTATTACGGGTTATAGTGACCGATGTCACAAAAATTACTAGGGGTTTGGGATGAAAGATAGCCGTTATCCCCCAGACTGGCCTCAGTTAGCTCTGGACAAAAAGCAGTCCGTTAGTTGGGTCTGTGAACGGTGCGGGGTGCAATGTCTTAAGCCTGGGGACGGGAAGGGTCTGCTAAAGGAAGAACGGTATAGGCTTAGGATGGCGGTTCACCATTGTGATTATGATCCAGGTAATAACTCCCCTAGTAATTTGATGGCTCTTTGTTCCTCCTGTCATCTTCACTACCACCGCAGGCAACAGGGGAATATTTCACTAGGGCAATTATCGCTAAAATTTTACTAAGGAATAAAAATATTTACAACTCTATATTGTTACTACTGCCAGTTTTATTTCTATGCAAACCACTCCGGGCCAAGTTGTTTTCTGTCGTGATCGTCAATGGGTTGTATTGCCCTCCACCCACCGGGATTTGGTGCGTTTGCGACCGTTAAGTGGTAGTGAATCCCAGGTGTGTGGTGTTTACTTACCGTTGGAAGAAGGGGCGATCGCCGAGGCAAAATTTCCTATGCCAGGGGTGAAGGAGTTGGGAGACCATGAGGCGAGTCAATTACTGTTTGAAGCGGCCCGATTGAGCTTGAGGAGTGCGGCAGGGCCGTTGAGATGTTTAGGGCGGTTATCGGTGCGACCCCGACCCTATCAGCTTGTCCCCTTATTGATGGCCTTACGGTTGGAGACCATTCGTTTACTGATTGCTGATGATGTCGGGATTGGTAAAACTATTGAAGCGGGGCTAATTTTGCGGGAAATGATCGACCGGGGGGAAATCCGCCGCAGTGCGATTCTTTGCCCCCCTCAATTATGTGACCAGTGGCAACGAGAATTAAAGGAAAAGTTTCACATTGATGCGGTGGTTATTCGTTCGGGTACAGTGGCAAAGCTAGAACGGCAAATCCCCAATGGCAGTCATATTTTCAGTTATTTTTCCCACACCATCATCAGTCTGGATTATGCGAAGGGCGATCGCCGTCGGGCCAGTTTTATTGCCCATTGCCCTGATTTAGTCATTGTGGACGAGGCTCATACCTGTAGCAATGGTGGTAAATCCCAAGGAAATTATCAGCAACGCCATCAGTTATTACAGGAAATTGCTCAAAAAACCAATCAACATTTGGTTTTACTCACCGCAACGCCCCACAACGGTATTGAAGCATCTTTTCTTTCATTATTGGGTCTATTAAAACCCCAGTTTGAATTGTTGCCATTGGATACCTTAAATGAACAACAACGGATTGAACTGGCTCAACATTTTGTGCAACGACGGCGGCAGGATGTGACCCAATGGATGGATACGGATACCCCGTTCCCAGACCGTAATTCTCTAGAAGCCGTTTATCAACTGTCCAAAGACTACAATGCCCTATTTAGCGATGTCTATGACTTTGCCAGGGGGTTAGTGACGGATGTAGAAAATTTAAGCTATGCCCAAAAGCGGGGACGGTATTGGTCAGCGTTGGCCATTATTCGCTGTGTGATGTCTTCCCCGGCGGCGGCGGTGTTAACGTTGTCCAAGCAACTGCTGAAAAATACGGAAACTGTCGGTTTAGAAGATTTAGATGATGAATGGGTTGTCTCCCATGTGTATGACAACACCGACCAGGAAAAATCCGTCGATAGTCTACCGATCGCCGTCATTGAGCAGGGTAAGCAGTCCTTTAGTGACCGGGAAAAACGACAACTGCGGCAATTTATTCAAGGGGCAGAAGCATTACGAGGACAAAAGGATCACAAATTGCAAACCACCATTAAATTAGTGACCGATTGGCTCAAGGCGGGCCATCACCCGATTATTTGGTGTCGATATATTGCCACCGCCAATTATGTAACCGCCGAGTTACGCCAACAATTTGAAAAAAAGGGTAAATCCCTGCGGGTGATTGGGATTACCGGGGAACAGTCGGAGGATGAACGGGAAATTCGCTTAGAGGAATTAAAATCCTTTTCTCAACGGATTTTAGTAGCTACGGACTGCTTAAGTGAAGGGGTTAATCTGCAAACCCATTTCACCACTGTCTTGCATTATGATTTGCCCTGGAATCCTAATCGCTTGGAGCAACGGGAAGGCCGAGTGGATCGCTACGGCCAAACAGCCCAAACGGTGGATTGCATTTTGCTCTATGGCGACAATAACCCCATGGATGGGGCGGTTTTAGATGTGCTGCTGCGGAAAGCGGTCAAAATTCACCGCACTCTGGGCATTACCGTGCCGATACCTATGGATAGTACCAGCATCCAAACCGCTATTTTTCAATCCCTCTTTGAACGGGTTAAGCAAGCGCAAACGGTGCAATTAAATATTTTTGACCTGCTTACGGATAACAATCAACCTCTGGTGGAAATCGAGAAAAATTGGGATCGTTCTGTGGAGAGGGAAAAGCTTAATCGTAGTCGTTTTGCCCAGCGGGCCATTAAGCCAGAGGAAGTTCAGCAAGAACTTGAAGAATCCGATCGCATTTTGGGCAGTGAGGCGGATGTAGAGCAGTTTGTGATCACTGCCTGTGCCCGTCATCATTGTTCCCTGGTTAAGCAAAAACAAGGGTGGTCACTCCCCCACATTCCCCCATTTTTGCAACCCACCTTAGGCGATCGCCCTAGATTAATCACCTTCACCACCCCAGCCCCGGACGGTGTGGAATATGTGGGACGGAATCATCCTCTGGTGGAAGGTCTAGCCCAACATTTACTAGAAACGGCTTTGGATGAACATCAAACAGCGATCGCCGCCCGTTGTGGCTTTATTGTGACGGATCAGGTTCAAAAACCAACCAATTTGTTACTGTTACGATCACGCTATTTGCTCAAGGACAAAACTAAGACTGAATTATTGGCAGAGGAATGTTTAATCCGGGCCTTTACGGGCAGTTTTGACAATCCCCAATGGTTATCCCCCGAAGCAACCCAGCAACTTTGGGCCACGACTAAACCCACAAAAGATTACCCCCTAGCCCGTCAACAAATCACCTTGGAGCAAAAACTAACCGCTTTTCCCGACCTGGAACCGGCCTTGATGGAGATCGCCGTTGAACAAGCTAAACAACTGGAAGTATCCCACCGTCGGGTGAGACAAATTACCAAAGAGGGGCGGGTCACTGTGAAAGCCCAACTGCCCATGGATATTTTAGGCTTCTATATTTTCCAGCCCCAGTAATAAAATCATTTCCCCTTTAATCCCTGTTTTTGCTGAAAATCCCTATGACCACCAACGCTTTTCACATCGAAGGAAACTTGATTTCAGCGGATCTTTTGCCGGATATTGTGGCAGGAGAGGTGAAAGGCCAACAGGCGCAGGATTTTGGTTTAAAAGCTAACGACAAGTTAGAGGATGAAATTGCCTTTATTTGGTCAGAAGCCAAAAGTCGTTGGGCTATTTTTCAAGGTCGTTTAGCCCGATCGCCAGAGGGAGAAACCGGGACGAGCTTAACCCGGGAACAGTGGGTTGTGCCGTTGCTGGAATTATTGGGTTATCAGCCTAGTTATCAGGCCAAAGCAGAGTTGATTGATAATCAGACCTTTGCTATTTCCCACCGAGCCGGACAACTGGAAAGCCTTCGCTCCGAAGGAGAGGGTTTGGGTGAGGGACAGGGCGAAACGCCGCCGGTTCACATCATTGGTTGTCGGTTGAGTCTGGATAAGCGGCCACCATCAGGAACGCCCCGGTTATCGGCCCATGGTTTGGTGCAGGAATATTTGAACCGCACCGAGCATTTATGGGGCATTACCACCAATGGTTATCAATGGCGGTTGTTGCGAGATTGCTCTTTGATGACCCGGCTCTCCTATGTGGAGTTTGACCTGGGGCAGATTTTTGAGAATGAGAATTTTGCTGAATTTCGGCTCTTTTTCCGCCTATTCCATCGATCACGCCTACCGGAGGGCATGGAGGATTCCGATAAGTGTTTGTTGGAGCATTATCACCAGGAGTCTTTATCCCAGGGCGGACGGGTACGGGACAAGTTACGGGACGGGGTGGAAGCGGCGTTGAAAATTTTGGGTAATGGGTTTTTGCGACATCCCCGGAGTGGGGGATTACGTGAGCATTTTGCAGCGGGAACGTTGACGGATTCCCAGTATTACCGACAGTTGCTGATGTTGATCTACCGTTGTCTGTTTTTAATGGTGGCGGAGTCCCGTAATTTACTATTGGCGGCCGAAGACAGGGAAAAGGCGGCGATTTATCAGCAATATTACAGTTTTTCACGATTGCGGGATTTCTCCGATCGCCTGACGTATCGACCGGAAGGGTTTCAGGATTTATGGCAGGGGTTGAAGGTAACGTTTGGTTTATTTGAGGAGGGGGAAAAAGGCAATTTATTGGGATTATCGCCGTTGAATGGGGATTTATTTGGAGCGGAAACGTTAGCAGTTTTAAATGACAGTGGTTTGGATAACCATTATTTACTGTCGGCGGTGCGGGGTTTATCGTTGTACGAAAATCAGGGGCAGTTGCGGCGGGTCAACTATGAAGCTTTGGATGTGGAGGAATTGGGCAGTGTTTATGAAAGTTTGCTGGATTTTACGCCCCAGGTGACGGTAAAGGATGGGATTTATTGCTTTGATTTGGTGACGGGGAGCGATCGCAAGACGACGGGCAGTTATTACACGCCTTCGGAGTTGGTGGCCCAGTTAATCAAGTCGGCGTTGGAGCCGGTGATTGAGGAACGGTTAAAAGGGGCTGGGGATGGGGGTCAAACTACCCAAGAACAGGCTCTTTTATCCCTCAAGGTTTGTGACCCTGCCTGTGGTTCGGGGCATTTCCTGTTGGCGGCGGCGCGGCGCATTGGTAAGGAACTGGCCAGGGTACGAACGGGGGAAATTCAACCGCCCCCGGAACCGTTACGGCAGGCGATCCGGGATGTGATTCAGCATTGTATTTATGGGGTGGATATTAATCCCTTGGCGGTGGATTTGTGCAAGGTGGCGTTATGGATTGAGGGCTTTTGTCGGGGGATGTCGTTGAATTTCCTGGATCACCGCATTAAGTGTGGTAATTCGTTGGTGGGGGTGATGGATTTGGAGGTGTTGCGGGAGGGCATTCCTGATGAGGCGTTTAAGCCGGTGACGGGGGATGACAAAACGTTGGGGACGCAGTTCAAGAAACGCAATAAAAAGGAGCGGGAGCAGTCAGGGCAGTTGTCGTTGTTTGATATCGATTTTGCGGTGCGTCAGGGTTCCTATGCGGCAGCGGCCTTGGCCGTGGATGAGATTGAGGAGTTAACGCCGGAGGGTTACAAGCGTAAGCAGGAACGTTATCAGCATTTACGCGCTAATGCCCAATGGTGGCAGGATTTTTCGGCTTGTAATCTCTGGACAGCGGCGTTTTTTATGCCGTTGACGGAGCAAAATTTGCGGTTAATTCCGACGACGGAGGCGCTGAAGCGGTTATTGCGGGAGGCGGGGCAACGGGAACAGCGGGAAGTTCAGCAAGGTTCGTTGTTTGCGGGGGGAGAAACGTCGAAGTCTACGCCGTTTGGGGTGGTACAAATTGTGGAAGCGGCCAATGAGTTGGCGGCTAATCATCGGTTTTTCCATTGGCCATTGGAGTTTCCAGAAGTGTTTGAGCGGTCTGGTTTTGATTGTGTGTTGGGGAATCCACCTTGGGAACGAATTAAGTTACAGGAAAAGGAGTTTTTTGGCTCTCGTGATCCTGATATTGCAACGGCTCAAAATAAGGCAGAGCGAGAAAAGTTAATTAAAACGTTGCCGGATCGTAAACCTGAGTTGGCAAAGGCGTTTGAGGCGGCAAAACATGAAGCGGAGGCCCAAAGCAAATTTATTAGGCAATCGGGGCGGTTTCCGTTAACAGCGGTGGGGGATATTAATACCTATGCGATTTTTTCAGAATTGGTGCGGGAAGTGATTAATGATCATGGGAGAACGGGAATTATTGTCCCTGTTGGAATTGCTACGGATAACACGACTAAAAACTTCTTTGGAGATTTAATTAAAACAAAAACCCTTGCCAGTTTAACCGGCTATGAAAATGAAGCATTTATTTTTTCAGACGTGCATAATGCTTTTAAGTTTTGTAATTTGTCAATGGTAGGAAAATCAGTCAAATTTGGTGACACAGATTTTATCTTTTTTTGTCGCTATTTTAAAGATGTGGATAATAAAAAACGTCATTTTAGCCTAAGCTCTCAAGATATTGCTTTAATTAATCCAAATACTTTCACTTGTCCAATTTTTAGAACTAATCCAGATGCAGAAATTACTAAGAAAATATATCGTAAAGTTCCAGTTTTAGAAAATGACGCCACCGGGGTTAATCCTTGGGGAATTTCATTTATGCGGATGTTTGATATGGCTAATGATAGTGGCTTATTTGAAAATGAACCAGGAGAAAATTTATTACCTCTCTATGAAGCAAAAATGTTCCACCAATTTGATCACCGCTTTTCAACTTATGAAAATGCAACTCAAGCTGATATGAATGCTGGGAGATTGCCACAAACAACCCCAGAAATGAAACAAGATTTTAATTTTGCTGTTACGCCTCGTTATTGGGTAAATTATAAGGATTTGTACGCTAGACTTTCTTCAAGATGGGATAAATCATATCTTTTAGCTTGGAGAGATATTGCAAGTGCAAATAATGAACGAACGGTCATATCTTCCTTACTTCCCAAATCAGCTTGTTCTGATACAGTCCTTTTAATGTTTCCTAATATCAAAAAAATCACTCTTTTAGGACTATTATATGTAAATTTAAACACAATCATTTTCGATTTTGTTGCTAGACAAAAAGTGGGAGGAAATCATCTTAAGTATTTTACAATGCGACAACTCCCCGTTATTCCCCCCGAAGCCTACAGCCCCCAAGACATCGAATACATCAGCAAACGAGTCCTCGAACTCACCTACACCGCCTGGGACATGAAACCCTTCGCAGAGGATATGGGCTACCACGGCGATCCCTTTGTGTGGGATGAAAACAGAAGGGCGATCCTCCGGGCCGAACTCGATGCCAAATACGCCAAACTCTATGGCCTCACCCGTGACGAACTGCGCTACATCCTCGACCCCGCCGATGTCTATGGCCCAGACTTCCCCAGCGAAACCTTCCGAGTCCTGAAAAACAACGAAATCAAGAAATACGGCGAATATCGCACCCAACGATTGGTTCTAGCCGCCTGGGATATGATGGGCTATTAAACAAACCTCACCAAAACTTACAGCCATGACTACCACTGAACTCCGCCAAGAACTCTTAAAAAAAATTGATCACCTCTCTGATCAACAACTCAATCAAGTATTGAAATTTATTGATCAAGTCAATCAAGAAAATAATTCTCAATCAACAGCCCCTGAAACAGGAACCTACGAAAAATTCTTACAAAGTGGATTAATTGGATGCGTAGAAATTGAAGAAAATTTATCAACAAGTTACAAGCAAGTATTAGCTGAAGGATGGGCAAAAAAATATGATCATCGCTGATACAGGATTTTGGGTTGCTTTACTGGACAAAAAAGATACCTATCATCAACAAGCTAATCAAGCATTAAAAAAATATGACGAACCTTTAATTACAACTTGGTGCGTTATCACGGAAAGTTGCTATTTATTGCTAACTCATAAAGGAGTTCAAACCCAAATAAAATTTATCGATCAACTCAATCAAGGACTCTTTAGCGTTTTTAATCTCGAACCTCATCATGGCAATAGAATTAGTCAATTAATGACTCAATACGCAGACTTGCCAATGGATTTAGCGGATGCTTCCCTCGTTATTCTAGCCGAGCATCTAGGACATGGACGTATTTTCTCTGTTGATCAACGAGATTTTAATACTTATCGTTGGAAAAATAAACAACCTTTTCAAAATTTATTGGAGTAAACATAATGTATATCAAAAAAGCCTCAATTGAAAATATTCGTTCTATTAAATCACTAACTTGGGAACCGCCTAATGATCAACATCCTGGTTGGCACGTCATTATTGGTGATAATGGTTCAGGAAAATCAACATTTCTCAGGGCAATCTCTCTAATTTTAATTTTTGATGAATCCCCTGCACTTCGGGAAAGCTTTGATTACTGGATACGCAAAAATAGTGAAGATGGTCGAATATTTTTAGATTTAATTCATGATGAAGATTTTGATGATTTTACGAGTGTTTTATCTGAACAGCAAGCATTGATTCCACCTAATCCTTTTAAGTTAGAAATACTTTTGAAAAATATTAATGGCAAAGTTATTGCTGGCGATCGCCTACATGATCCTCACAATCAAACCCATCCCTGTCGATTTATCTCTGCCCAAAAAAGTCGTGGTTTATTTTCCTCTGCGTATGGCCCCTTTAGGAGATTTACAGGCGGTGATGAAGTTTACCAATCGTTAGTAGAATCCCATCCCAGACTAGCTGCACATTTATCAATTTTTGGAGAAAATGTTGCATTTACTGAATGCTTAAAATGGCTAAAAAACTTAAAATTCAAACAACTAGAAGATCGGACAGAAGAAGGTCAATTATTAGATTCAATTATTCAATTTGTTAATCAGAGCGAATTTTTACCTTTTAATGCTCGCATTGACTCTATTTCGTCCGATGGCGTTACCTTTATTGATGGTAACGGTTGCACGATTCCCGTAGAAGAAATGAGTGATGGTTACCGCTCTATCCTTAGTCTGACTTTTGAACTTATTCAGCAATTAGTTAGAGTTTATGGTCAAGATCAAATTTTTGATCCTGAAGATGCGACAAAGATTATTGTTCCGGGTGTTGTTTTAATTGACGAAATAGACGTGCATTTACATCCTACTTGGCAACGAAGGATTGGTTTTTGGTTTCGAGAACATTTTCCTAATATCCAATTTATTGTAACTACCCATAGTCCCCTAATTTGCCAAGCCGCAACAGTTGGCAGTGTTTATCGCCTTCCTAAACCTGGCACCAATGAAAATGGTGAAATGATTACCGGGCAACAATTAGACCGTTTGCTTTATGGCAATGTCTTAGATGCCTATGGTACAGAAGCCTTTGGTGAAAATGTTTCTCGTTCTGATTTATCCCAAGAAAAATTAAAACAATTAGCTAAGCTTAATCAAAAAGCTAAATATGAAACCTTATCACCTGAAGAATCTCAAGAAAGAACCGCATTAAAAGCAATGATGCCCACTAACCCCGACACAACAAACTATCAATGATTACCTATGCTCAAAATTTCCCCCCTGCCCCTAGAAAAAAGATATGAAAACTATCTAAAAACCTGGCAATCTGAAATTGATCAACTTGTCACCTTTGCCGATAAAGTTAAGCAGGCTAAAAAACAATATGCTAGCAAAAGACGGACAAAAACTTTTCAACACGTTTGCGAAATTTTAGATAAAATATGTTCGGGTAATAGACGCTGTAACTACTGTGAAGACTCCGTTGCTGATGAAGTAGAGCATATCAAACCGAAATCCCTTTACCCTGAATTTGTTTTTGTTTGGGATAACTATCTTTATGCGTGTGGTCAATGTAATACTAAGAAAAATAATCAATATGCCATTTTTGTTAATAATCAAAAATTTCAGATTATATCTACCAATCAAGCGCCGCCATCTGGAGTAGATATTTTCTTAAATCCCAGACTAGACAATCCATTAGACTTCATTGAACTGGATTTGGGGGATGATATTGAAGATGGAACTTTCCTGTATCAACCTAAATATCTTCTAGAAGAAAATAGTCTTGAATTTATTAGGGCAGAATATACAATTACCGTTTTAAATATTAATAAAGAATATTTACTAGCTGGTAGAAAGGAAGCCGCGCTTAACTTTAGAGCTAGACTTTTTGATTACAAAGCAAACAAAGCAATCTTAACGTCTGAGAAATTAGATAATTTCGTAAGGGACTTTAAAAAAATGCGTTATCCCAGCGTTTGGTATGAAATCAAGAGACAGAGGCAAAGATTACCTAGTATTAATCCTTTTTTTATTGAATTTCCTGAAATTATTGATTGGTAAAATACTATGTTCTGGATTACTACCCTCTCCCCCACTTTTCTCAACGAATTACTAGACTTACCCCGCAAAGTCAGTAAACGAGTGTCCAATAAAATAAAAATCCTGGAAACTGATCCCTATTCCGCCGAGGGAGACGCAAAAAAACTTCAAGACCGCGAGAATATTTATCGGGTTAGGGTGGGGGATTACCGCATTTTTTACACCATTGGCGAAAACGTGGTTAAAGTCCTCACAGTCCGTAAACGGGACGATCAAACCTACAGAAATCCCCAAGATAGCACCGACCCCCTACCCACAGCCAAAATTACTGACCCAGAAATCCTAGCAGTTACCCTACCCGACGACATTCCCACTACACCCCCTCCAGAACCTGACTCTGAACCGATACCGGATGGAACCTCTCTGCCCCGACAATTCAGCCAAGAATTACTCCAGCAATGGCTGATTCCCCAGGAATACTGGACGCAACTACAACAAATTCAAACCGAAGAAGCGTTACTGAATAGCGCCCTACCCGAAAAATACTTGAACCGCATTTTAGATAACCTTTTCCCCCGCACCATTGAAGAAATTGAAGCCCAACCCGGTTTGGTTTTGCCCAACTCTACAGACCTCGACAAATTTATTGAAGGGGATATTACTGACTTTTTGCTCAAACTTGACCCCGACCAGGAAAAACTCAAGGATTTTGGCACAGGTGGCCCCGGCGCAGGAAAATCAACCTTGGCCCTGTATCGGGTCGAAAAACTGATCCAAGATGGTTATCAATCCATTCTGTTCACCACCTACACCAATGCCCTGGTCAACTATTCCCAACAACTACTGACCCAACTATTGGCAGTCGATCCTGCTAGGAAAGGCGTAGCAGTCAATACGGTGGATTGGTTAGCGGTGGAATACTACAAAAGCCGCTACGGGGAACCAAAATTTGCTAAATCTGGCCGGCAAAAAAGTTTAGTGGAACAAGCCATTAAGCAAGCCGTTAGCCAAAATAAACTAGGGCAAAATCCTTTGACCCGTGGGGCAAGGCGATCAATTCTAGAAAAATTAGGCGTTGATTATCTACTCGAAGAAATCCAGACTATTATTCTTGACCAAGGAGTTACAAATTTAGAAGATTATTTGGCGATCGCTCGTCGGGGTCGAGGTCGTCCACTCCAGAAAATGCAACGAGAAGCAGTTTGGATAGTTTATGAACTCTGGGGCGATCTACTCAAACGAAATCGTCTTGTCACCTTTGAACAGGTACGCAGTCTTGCCCTGGCGATCGCCGAAAAAATTCCCCCTGACCAAAAACCCTACCAAGCCATTTTGATTGATGAAGCCCAAGATTTATCTCCAGTGGCCCTGCGCTTTCTCTTGGCCCTAGTACCCAATTTCGAGGCAATTTACCTTACTGCCGATGCCTCCCAATCCCTGTATCAAAAAGGTTTTAGTTGGACAAAAATCCATCAAGACCTCAAAGTAACGGGGCGCACTCTGCTCTTGAAACGCAACTATCGCAACACCCAAGAAATAACCCTGGCCTGTGAACAAATTCTGGCCAACTCTGAAGCCGGTGACCCTGATTGCGTTAAGCAAACCCCCTCCAAATACCACGGCGATCGACCTCAATTACTCCCCTTCCGTTTACCTCATCCCGAAACCGAAGCTATTAAAAACTTTCTGCACCGAGCTGCTAAAAAACATCGCCTCCCCATCACCAGCACCGCCATTCTCTGCCCCACCAATCAGATCGGGAGGGCTTACGCCAAACAACTCAGTGAGGAAGGATTACCCGCTCAATTTGTAAGTGGGCAGGACATTGACCTTAAAGCACCGTACATTAAAGTATTGACGCTTCATTCTGCCAAAGGCCTGGAATTTCCCTTTGTAGCGATCGCCCTAGCTCGGAGTACTTTTCCAGAAATGCTTCCCTATGTCCTGCCAGAAGAAGAACAAAATGATTATTTAAACACCCAAAGACGATTACTTTATGTTGGTTGCTCCCGGGCCATGCGGTCATTGCTGGTTACTTTACCCCAAGGAGCGGCTTACTTCTTTGAAAATCTTTGTCCCCCTGCTTGGGAAACGATTTCGCCTCTTTTGACCTAAATAAATAACTGTTATGAAAATCCCAGTTCCTCTGTCCACGTTACTTCAAGCTAGTGAAGTTGAAATTTCTTCAATAATTAACCTCATTGCCCTAGGAACAGCTTTTATTGACTGTACTGGCTATGAGGCGATAGCGGATGAGGATTTAGAACGTCTATTGGCATTATTGCCGAAAAACTGGGGGATAGAAGAAATTGCTACTGCCTTTGGTGGAGATGCTTTAAGCGAAAAATTAGGGGAACAACTTTGGCTAAAACTAAACAAAGAAACAAAAGTAGAAAATAATCCAAAGAATAGCAATACATTACGTCATTATTCTCCATCCTCTAATACTTCGTTTCCCAATCTAGACATTTTCAAGTTACGGGATGAAATTATTAATGACTATCACAGTTATATCACCAGCTTTTTGCAAATTAAAGACCCAAAAATAGAAGCCTTTGTTCATGAACAACTACAACAAGGAAAACTCTGGACAGACCCTTTAGTGCAAATTAATCCTGCTTATAAAAAAAGCCTAGATATTAATCAATTAGTTGCTCAAAATATTCTCCATCCTGAATGCCAAAAATATTTTCCAAATTTTCAATTTTACTACCACCAAGAACAAGCTTTTCGGTCTTATCACCAAAACTTACCCTATGTGCTAACCACCGGAACAGGCTCTGGTAAAAGCCTGAGTTATGTTGTGCCCATTATTGACGATTTACACCGTAACCCCCATTTAAGTGGTTTGAGAGCCATTTTGGTCTATCCCATGAATGCGTTAATTAACTCCCAAAAAGGAGAGTTTGAAAAATTTTTTAAAAACTATGCTCAAATTGCTGGTGAAACACCAATTAGGGTTGAACAATATACAGGCCAGGAAGGATTAACAAAAAAAAATGAGATTCAAAATAATCCACCCCATATTTTACTGACCAACTATGTAATGTTGGAGTTAATGTTAAGTCGCACAGATGAAAAAGCTTTTGTAGAATCGCCCATTTTAAAATTTTTGGTACTTGATGAACTTCACACCTATCGAGGACGACAGGGGGCTGACGTAGCCATGGTGGTTCGTAAATTACGGCAGCGGTGTGGGCAAAATTTTCTCTGTATTGGTACTTCGGCAACCATGGCCACAGAAGGAACCAGAGGCGATCGCCGCCAAACCGTAGCCCAGGTGGCGAGTAAACTTTTTGGGACTGCCGTTGCACCAGAGCAGGTCATTGACGAAACCCTAGAAAAGGCCATTCCCCTGTCCCCCCCTTCCATTGGTCAATTACAAGCAGTGTTGAAGGAACCAATACCGTCAGAGAGAACGAAAGCCAACTTTTTAAGCTATCCTCTCAGTGCTTGGATAGAGAATAATTTCGGTTTGCAAGAAGAAGGGGAAAATAAACACCTTGTCCGCCGTACTCCTAGAACCCTCATGGAAGGGGCCAGTCAACTCCATCAAGAAACGGGCATTGATCTCGAAACCTGTTTACAAAAACTGCGAGAGCATTTCCTCTGGGGCAGTGAAACCAAAGGATTAGCCTTTCGCCTTCATCAATTTATCTCTCAAGGGGGCAGTGTCTATACCACCCTCGAAAAACCCTCACAACGGCAACTGACTCTGGAAGGACAATACAAAACCGACGGCGATCGCCTCCTCTATCCCCTGGTATTTTGTCGTGAATGCGGTCAAGACTACTATATGGTGCAGTATGACGCAACTCGCAACATTGTCACTCCTCGACTCCCCAATATTTACGATATCGAAACAGACCAGCACCAGGGTTACCTAGCCCTCAATGACCCTGAAATTTGGGACGAAGAAAGTATGGACCGCTTACCAGATACCTGGTTTAACGTCACCAGACGTAATGGCAGAACTCCCAAAGATAAGTATCTCAATCACATTCCCCAAAAACTATGGCTCCACAACAATGGGCAGGTTGTTCAAGGGGCAGTGGCCAAGGAACAGGATCAAGATATTGTTTCCGCTTGGTTTGTGGCCCAACCCTTTCTGGTTTGCCTTAATTGTGGTGTTGTCCATACCAAAAAGAAAAATGAATATAGTAAATTAGCCCGTCTCAGCAACGAAGGCCGCAGTACCTCCACTACGCTCCTCTGTCTTTCCACTGTTAGCCGTTTAAAAGAGGAACCAGCCATTGAACCCGAATCGGCAAAAATTCTGAGTTTTACGGATAATCGTCAAGACGCATCCTTACAAGCAGGGCACTTTAACGATTTTGTTCAAACCAGCTTTCTTCGAGCTAGTCTTAACCGTGCCTTGAAAAACCATGGTGAACTCACCCATGAAAAGTTAGCGGCGGCGGTGGTTTCTGCGATGGAGATTAGCCAAACTGATTACGCCAAGGAAGTGGTGGAATTTGGTGTCAATGTTAAGAAAAATGAACAGGCTTTCAAAAAGTTGGTTGAATATCGTCTCTATGAAGATTTACGGCGGGGTTGGCGTATTGTCCAACCTAACTTAGAGCAATGTGGTTTGCTCAAGATTGATTATTCTGGTTTGGAAGATGTTTGCCATGATCCTAAACCATGGGAGGCTTACCCTAATTCCATATTGCAACAAAGTTATCCCCAAGAAAGGTATCAAACTGCAAAAGTTCTTCTTGATAACCTACGGCGAGAATTGGCGGTGGATGCGGAATTATTGCAACCGGAGCAAACAGAGCAATTTACCAAAGAAATTAATCAAAGATTAAATGACCAATGGAAATTTGGCGACCAAGAACGATTACGCTCGGCAATCTGGGCCTCTTTAACGACTAATAATGATCCTCGACGGAGTAAAGAAACTATTAAACTAACTCCCCGCAGTAAACTGGGGCGTTTTTTACGCGACCCGGCTACCTGGTCTAGTTTGACTCAACCCCTATCAGAAATAGACTACGAAAGCTTAATTCAAACCTTTATCATGATTCTGGCTAAGTCAGGCTATTTGCTTTATGACCAGGAAAATCAACGGGTACAGCTTTGTGTCAGCACCATGGTTTGGCAATCCCAAAAAGTGCCAGTGATTGAATCAGACCCTCTCAACCGCAAAAGCCTTGAGGGTAGTGAGTCCCGTCCTCTTCCAGCAAACCAGTTTTTCCAAGATTTCTATGAGCGCAATGCGACCGCTATTCGTAATTTTGAAGGGCGAGAACATACTGGACAAGTTACTTCCGGTGATCGCCAGCAACGGGAAACAGAATTTCGGGCGGGTAAATTAGCCAGTTTGTTTTGTTCCCCCACCATGGAACTAGGGATTGACATTGCCGATTTAAACGTTGTGCATCTCCGCAATGTGCCTCCTTCCCCTGCTAATTATGCCCAGCGCAGTGGTCGGGCTGGTCGGGGAGGGCAGGCCGCTTTGGTGATGACCTATTCATCCGTGGGCAGTGGCCATGATCAATATTTTTTCCAACGTCAGGCCCAGATGGTGGCAGGGTCAGTGGCTCCCCCAACTTTGGAATTAGGTAATCAAGATTTAATCCGCTCCCATATTTATTCCGTTTGGCTTTCCCACACTGGGGCTAGGTTGGGGAATTCCATGAATGAAATTTTAAATTTGGAGATCCATGATTATCCTCTAAAACCAGATCTAAAATCCCAATTAACCCTTAATCAAACTGCTTTGGATAATTGCGCCCAGGCGATCGCCGAAATTCTAGCGGATTACTTTTGTGACCAAGACCTAAATAAAACCCTATGGTACAGCCCTAGCTATATTACCCAAATCCTGAGTCAAGCTATTAACGCCTTTGACCGAGCTGGCGATCGGTGGCGCAAATTATATCGAGATGCTGTCAACCAACGAGATGAAGCTATTCAAATTATTGCCAAGTCTGCTTCTGGCAGTATGACCAAACAGGAACGGGATCAAGCAGAGCGTCAACAAAAAGAAGCTCAACGTCAAATTGATCTATTGGTGGGACATTCCAGCCAAAACAGGTCTGTTAGCGAATTTGAGTTTTATCCCTATCGTTATTTGGCGGCGGAAGGATTTTTGCCAGGTTTTAACTTTCCCCGTCTCCCAGTGCGAGCTTTTATTCCTGCTAAAAATGGGGGGAATTTTATTTCCCGTCCCAAAGTTGTCGCCATTCGGGAATTAGCCCCTCGCAATATTCTTTACTACGAGGGCAATACTTTTCAAATTGCCAAAACAAAATTCTCCATTCGGGGGGTGGAAGCCGATTATCATAAAGCGGCTATTTGTTATGAATGTGGTTATTTTCATGAAGGGGAACACAGTGAAACTATTAATTACTGTGAAAATTGTGGGACTAAGCTCATTACCAGCAACGAAGGAATATCTAGTAAAATTAACCGTATCCTCACTATGGATACCATGTCTTGCTACCGACGGGAGCGCATTACTTGTGATGAAGAAGAACGATTAAAGTATGGTTATGATGTTAAAACCCACTATCGCTTTGCCCAAGGACAACGAAAAAATGCCACTGTTATCGATGAACAAGGGCAGATTTTACTAACCCTATCCTATGGTGATACTGCTAGTATCTGGCGTATTAATCAAGGGTTAAAACGCTCTCAAGATAAGGGCTTTGCTGTTGACCGCACCACAGGGGAATGGAATGGCACCCAGAATGAAAACTACAGCACTGATCCAGAAAATACTGATCGAGAAATTTATTTACAGGTTGCAGATACTTCTAACGTCCTAATTATCCAACCTCAACTAGTTCCTGAAGAGGACAACGAGGCATTTTTGGTCACCTTCCAACAGGCGATCGCCAGGGGAATCCAGACTGTTTATCGTCTTGAACCCGATGAACTCGCTTCAGAACGGTTAGGCAAAGGGCACTGGCTAATGTTTTGGGAATCTGCCGAGGGAGGGGCTGGTGTCCTTTCCCAAATCCTTGACAATCCCACCGCATTCCAGGCGATCGCCGCTACGGCCCTAGACATTTGTCATTTCAACAAGCCCAAAGAGAGTTGCATTCAGGCTTGTTATGAATGCCTATTATCCTATCGCAATCAATTTGATCATCCCCTCATCAATCGTTATTTAATTCACTCCTACCTCGAAAAACTTAGCCATAGCCAAATTAAACTGGCAGAACATAATCAACAATACGGCGATCGTCAACAACACTTTGAAGTCTTGATGAAACAAACCGACCCTCAATCTGAACTAGAAAAAACTTTTCTTCAATTAATATATGATAGTAACTTGCCCTTACCCGACTCTAGTCAAACCTATATTGAAATAGTCAACTGTAAACCAGATTTTATTTATTTGGAACAAAAAATAGCTGTATTCTGTGATGGCTCTGTCCATGATTCTGAATCCCAAAAACAAAAAGATCATCAAATACGTTCAGACTTAGAAACAGAACTTGGTTATTTTGTCTTTACTTTTCGCTATGACGATGATTTCACTCAAAGTTTACAACGTTTACGGTCTTTACTTTAAATCGTCTACTGTGGCCCCCAGCTTCTCTCAATATTGACAAATGGCGATCGCCAACATAGGCTCTCTCCTGAGCGCCATTGTGTTGGGAGCCATAAATTGAAGATTACACCTTACATTCCGCTATTAAAAGCGGGGACTGATATAATTGGGATGTATTAATAATGAAGAGGGTGTATGGAGCCTGCAATGAAAGTAGAGAATCTAGATCATCTAGGGATAGTGGCTGGATTGATAGA
>NZ_JADEVV010000032.1 GCF_015207985.1 Synechocystis salina LEGE 00031
GGGGTGGGGGTGGCAGTCAGAACATTCGTAGCTTTACGCCAGGTTTTGAGACGATGGGGCAATAAATGCTGCACTAACCACTGGGCAAATTTAAGTTCCCTTTGTCTGCCTTGCCAAAATATTCGGTCAAAGTCCGATAGGGATGGTACTTGTAAACTCACCTGGACTTGTTGGAGCCCTTGTTCGATTTGCCCTAGTCCGTCCCGGAACAGAGGCCAGATCAGCCTTTCCCACAAACTCAAGGGGGGCGCGTTGACAGTTTGCAAACTAGGCCAGCAGGTTTGGCCGCCATGGACTTGCTTTAAGCCCGTCACCAAGTCGGCGATCGCCGTTCCTTTGGGGAAGTAAGCTGCAACACCCTGGGTTTTGGCCGCCAGCAGTTGATCGTATTCCAAACTAGCGGTGAGCAAACAAATTTTGACCTGGGGATAGGCAGAGCTTAATTGCCGTAGGAGGGGCCAGCCAGATTGGGAACGACGGGGAAACTGGGGATCGATTAGTAAAATACTGGGGGCCAGAGTTTCTAGCTGTTGCCGGAGATTATCGAGGGAGTCCCCCTCCCCCAGCACCTGCACACCGGTCTCCCTTCCCAGAACGGTAATCAATCCCAGGCGAAAGACAGGATCCTCATCAACAATGACAATCGTTAAGGGAGATTCACTCACGGCAATGGTGGGGCCACAACACCGCCCATTCTAGACCGTTAACTGACTAATACCATCAAATTGCCTTAGACCTGGGCAAATAGGGGGGGACAGGGATTGGTGGGAGTTAAATTTACCCTACTGCCCACCGGAATTACCGTTTGCAAAGAAGTACGGGCATGGATTTGACGACCGGCGGCGGTTTCCAGGCAGTAGCGATATTCCCGTCCCAAAAATTGGCGATCGCGGATGACCACCGGGCCATCACTAGCAGGGCTCAGGGCAATTTCTTCTTCTCTTAACATCAGTTCCCCCGCTGAAGGCAATTCCGGCTGAATGCCTTGGAAAGTTAAAGGCCATTGGCCAAACTCCGTGGCCCACAGTTCTCCCTGGCGCTGGGCCGGCACAAAATTGGCTTGGGTAACAAATTCCGCTACAAAACGGGAAGCCGGCGATCGATAAATCTCCTCTGGGCTGCCAATTTGCTCCAAATTACCCCGATACATCACACCAATGCGATCGGAAATGGCCATGGCTTCTTCCTGGTCATGAGTGACAAAAATAGCAGCAGTGCCAGTGGCTTTGAGGATATGGCGAATTTCGTGCCGTAGCCTTTGGCGCACCTGTACGTCTAGATTGCTGAGGGGTTCGTCCAACAAAATCAGGTTCGGTTTGGGGGCCAGGGCCCGGGCCAGGGCAATGCGCTGTTGTTGACCACCGGACAGTTCGTGGGGATAGCGTTTTTCCAGCCCCGTTAATCCCACTAAATGGAGCACCTCCCCTATCCGACCTTGGATTTGTTGACGGTTCAACTTTTGGGATTTATGGCGTAGACCAAAGGCGATATTATCGGCAATGGTAAGGTGAGGAAACAAGGCGTAATCCTGAAAGACCATACCCGTTTGTCGCTTTTCTGGGGGAGTAAGCCCATGTTCCCCAGAAACACAATCCCCCTCCAAATGAACGGTGCCACTGGTGGGGGGTTCAAAGCCTGCAATGATTCTCAACAAAGTCGTCTTGCCACAGCCCGATGGTCCCAATAATCCCAGAATTTCCCCCGGTGCCAGATTAAAGCTGATTTTCTGGAGTACTGGAGTGGATTGCCCCCGAAAGCTTTTGCCTACGTCCTGTACCGTTAAAACGGATTCTTCGGTGGAAAAGCAGACGACGGGAGAGGATTGGGCGACTGTCATAGGAACCAGGGGCAGAAACGCGGCAACAATGGTGGGAACGCTGATCCCGTTTAAAACTCAGATCTGAACTATCTAAAGCGAGTATCTAAACGGTACTTTAAATAAGAATTATTTGCAAGAGTTAACACTAACACATGATTCCAGCCGATCTCAATCCCCCCACCCTCCCTTGGTGGATTCTTGCCCCTCAAGGCACTGAAGCCCAGGCGATCGCCAAAGGGTTAGGGAAAAGCAACCACATACATTTGCAGGCTATGCCAGTGGGGGCCACAGCGGTGCAATCTTTCTTAGAAAATCTGGCCCAGACTTGGGCGGAAACAGAAAAGCCCCAAGGTTTATTGGTGATGGGGGTAACGGGGAGTTTATCCGCTGATTACGGCATTGGCCAGGCTGTCTGGGTAGAGCAGTGTCAATATTGGGGCCATGGGGACCATGGTCGGCAACCAGAATACGTTGGCGATCGCCATTTGATGGAGCGAATTAATCATTTGTTGGAGCCCCATTGGCAGATTCCGCTGGTGAAAGGCATTACCGTGCCCCAGGTGGTTTGTAGTGGGGCAGAAAAACAACTGTTGGGGCAAAAATCCGGTGCCCAAGTGGTGGACATGGAAAATATAGCGGTGTTGGCCTTTGGAGCAACGGCCGAAATTCCCGTGGCTATTTTACGGGTGGTGAGCGACACCATGGCCCAGGATTTACCAGATCTCAGCGGCGTTTTTACCGCTCAAGGGGCCTTGCAACCCCTCCCCCTGGCCCAAGCCTTACTGCGCCGTCCCCTGGCCGCAAGTCATTTAATCCAAGGATCCCTGCGAGCCTGTGGCCAGTTAACTGCCATCGCCCGCAGTTTGAGTCGGGGCGCTAGGGGAACAGGGAAAAACCCCGGCTGATGGGATTGTGGCAAAATGCTAGGGAACCAATTGTTGTAGGGCGGGCCTTGCTATGGATTTGATGCGGTCTTTACCCATCGGCTTATATTTGGAAAATCCGGTGACTTGGTTGCACCGCCTTGATCCCAGGGTAAAACTAGCTTGGCTAATGAGTTTTTTGTTAGCCCCAGTGTTGGCCAATGCCGTTTGGCGCCTTGGCATTGTCGTTTTTCTAATTCTATTAACCTTTGCAGTCCGTATTCCCTGGCGGGTGTGGAAGCAACAAATGGGCTTACTTGTATTTTTTTCCGGCCTAATTTTCCTGTTAACTACCTTTAGTCCGGACGGTTTCACTGTGTTGGAACAACCCCGATCGCCTGCTAGTGAAATTGTGGTGCCCCCTACCCCCTACCAGTATGTTTTATTTGAATGGGGCAAATTATTAGTTACTCGCCGCTCCCTAGAATTGGGAATTCGTATCAGCACTTTGATTTTTACCCTGGTTTATAGCACCAATTTATATTTGCTTACCACCGCCCCGGAGGAAATTACCGCTGGACTAGAGGAATTAATGACTCCCCTACGGCGCTTTAAATTGCCCATTACGGAAATCACCTTAATTTTAACCCTAGCTTTACGGTTTATCCCCTTGGTGATGGAAGAAATTCAAAACCTATTCCGATCCATTCGCACCAGGGCGATTAATTGGAAAAAACTAGGCATCAAACGAAGCGCCCAAATTTGGATTTTAGTGGTGGAAAGATTACTCGAAAATCTTTTACTGCGGGCAGAACAAATGGCGATCGCCATGGAAGTGCGGGGCTTCACCACGCCCAACGAGCATCAAGTGCAGTGGCATCAATTACGCATCGTGAGGGCAGATTGGTTGGTGCTGGGAACTTTGGTTGTATTTTGGGGGGCTCGGATCGTGTGGGGAGGCATGGCCTAATGGAACCCCAACCCTGGCATTGGTGTTATTTGCCGTTACAAGGTCGCACTGGCAGCGAAGTTTTTAGTCAATTATTTGGCCATCAATCCATCGCCACCCTACTGGAAAGTCCCTATCCGCCGTCGCCGGACTATCCCCATTTAGGCCGTTATTCCATCTGTGCTGGTGAGCCTCGCCCTGGGAAATTATGGACTCCTAGCCCTGGGCAAATTTTTAGCTTCTTACATCAGCTACCCCGGTGTGGTGGTGCGCCCAAAACTGTACCGGACCATTTACCTTTCCACGGCGGCTGGTTGGGGTGGTTAGGTTATGACACCGCTTGGGCGATTGAAACTTTACCTTACCTGCGCCCAGATCATTTGCCTTTTCCCGTGGCCTATTGGTACGAACCTGAAGATTTTGCAGTCTTAGACCATCGGGAACAACTATTGTGGCTAGCCACTACCAATCAAGCTCAAACTAAAGTTTTTCAAACCCGATTATCAAAAAGTATTAACCCCATTGCATCGCCCCAAGTTCCCCCCTTAAATTTGACCTATACCACTGACCAAGATCAGTATGAAACCATGGTCAACCAAGCCAAACAATACATTAAGGCAGGGGATATTTTTCAGGCCAACCTAACCTTACGTTTCATTGCCCAGAGTGATGCCCAGCTTAACAGTTGGCAAATTTATCGGCGATTACAAGCAATTAATCCTTCTCCCTTCGCTAGTTATTGGCGATCGCCGTGGGGAGATGTGGTGAGTTGTTCACCAGAAAGATTAGTTAAGTTAGAAGGCAATGTGGCCCAAACCAGACCCATTGCCGGCACTAGGGCAAGGGGCAAAAATTTGGCGGAAGATGAACAATTATTACAGGAATTACTAGTCAACACCAAAGAGTTGGCAGAACACATCATGTTAGTGGATTTAGAGCGCAACGACCTCGGCCGGGTCTGCACCTGGGGAACGGTAGAAGTAGATGAGTTATTGGCGATCGAACGCTATAGCCATGTCTCCCATTTGGTTAGCAATGTGTGTGGCATTTTGCAACCGGGCAAAACTGGGGTGGATTTGGTCAAAGCTTTGTTTCCCGGTGGTACTATTACCGGCTGTCCCAAAGTTCGTTGTTTAGAAGTTATCGAAGAATTAGAACCAGTACGACGCAGTTTATTTTATGGTTCCTGTGGCTATTGGGATCAGCGGGGCAACTTAGATTTAAATATTCTCATTCGTACCCTTCTATTTACCCCTGGGCAAGTGATAGGACAGGTGGGAGCTGGCATTGTGGCGGATAGTGATCCCACCAAAGAATGGCTGGAGTCGCTACAAAAAGCGAAGGCGCTACTGGCGGCATTGGATGGGGTCTAAAAAGACTAAAATCCTAGCCCAGCTTATGAAAAACTAGGGTGGTAATCTCATCTAATTTTTCTATATAATACTAAGCTTTATAATCACTAATCGATGAATATTTATGGAATTTTTTCATGGTCTTGCCTACCCACTGCGTACATTTAAAATTTTACGTCAATCTCCCGAATTAGCTATTTATATTATTATTCCTTTAATTATTAATATTAGCTTGGGCATATTGCTTTACTGGCAGTTACTAAACTTCGGCAATGACAGCGTCGATATTCTCCGTAGTTACGCCCAGCAATGGGTGGAAATTTTAGAGCAACGTATTCCCGAGATCGTGCCCTACATTTTACCAATATTGCAAGTTATCTTTTTCCTTTATATTTGGTTAGTGCGGCTTTTACTGCTCATCATTGCGGGTTTTTTACTCTCCCAAGTGGGAGGACTACTTGGTTCTCCCTGGTACGGTAGATTATCAGAAGAATTAGAAAAAAAACTGCTAGGTAAATTAACAGTGCAAGAAGTGGGAATGCTACAAGAAGTCAAGCGAGCCCTAGCCTTTGAGCTAAAAAAATTAGTCTTACTAATCATTTTCACTGCTGTGGGTTTTGCTTCTAACTTGATACCCGCCTTTGGTACCCCCGTAGCCACCATTGTAGGGATTAGTTCTACATCTTTATTAACTTGCATCGATTTTTTTGATCCCCCTTTAGAACGTCGTCGCCTCAAATTTCGTCGTAAACTATTAATAATTTTTCAATGTTTACCCCTCAGCGCTGGGTTTGCCCTAGCCAGCCTAGTTTGGGTAAGTATTCCCCTAGTTAATCTCGTCACCATTCCATTTTGCGTGACCGCTGGTACTCTCTTCTTTTCTGAAAAAATTTACCCCCGTTTTTTCCAAGTCCAAGAAGAAATGGATGGAGCAGCGGAGGTAAATAAGGAGGCGAATTAAATGTCTATCTGCTAGTTCTTCTAGCTGGCTCGATTATAGCTTACCCAATGAAAAAATGTCCTTAAATTGCCCGAGAAAACATCTGTTGTTGTGAATTATTTTGTAGGTAGGCATCAAACACAGCAGCAATATTACGAATTAAAATCCTCCCCCGGGGGGTAACTTCTAAGCCATCCCCCAACCTACTGAGCAAACCATCCGCTTCCAGAGCATCCAGAGCAGCTAGTTCCTTGGCAAAATAGTCGTTAAAATCACAGTCAAAGCCTAAATTATACTTGTCATCTAACTCCTGGGCAGACAACTTAAATTGGCACATTAATTCTTTAATGACAGTGCGACGAACCAAATCATCTTGGCTCAGTTTAAAGCCTTTTTCTATGGGCATTGCTTCTTGATCCAGGGCATTATAAAAAGCTTTTAACGTTTTATGATTTTGAGCATACACATCCTGCAACATACTGATGGAAGTAATGCCAAAGCCGAGCAAATCGGACTCTGGTTGGGTAGTATAACCCTGGAAGTTACGATGTAATTTTCCTTGCTGTTGGGCGATCGCCAACTCGTCATCAGGTTTGGCAAAGTGATCCATGCCAATGAAAACGTAACCCTGATCGGTGAGGTCAGCAATGGTAGCTTGCATAATTCTTAACTTTTCCGCCGCTGGAGGGAGGGCCGCTTCCGGCATTTTTTTCTGTACTGGCTTGAGCCAAGGCACATAGGCAAAATTAAATACAGCAATGCGGTCTGGGTTAAGTTGGGCTGTTTTATGTAAAGTTTCCCGAAATGTGCCCAAGGTTTGATAGGGCAAACCATAAATTAAATCCACATTAACGCTCTCAAAATTAGCTTCCCGAATCCAGTCCATGACTTGGAATAACATTGCTTCCGGCTGAATACGATTGACTGCTTCCTGAACTTGGGGATTGAAATCTTGGATACCAAAACTAATGCGATTAAAACCTAGTTGGCGTAGGGCGAAAATATAATCCTTATCAACGTAACAGGGGTTAACTTCAATGGAAACTTCCGCATTTTTTGCCAATGGAAAGGCATCAGTGATGGTATTGAATAAAAATTCCGCTTGTTTCAGGGTCAAATAATTAGGAGTGCCACCGCCCCAGTGGAGTTGCTGCACGGGCCTTTGTCGGTCAACTAAAGGAGCCACCAGGGCAATTTGTTTAGCAACCGCTTTCAGATAGGGCTCCACCGCTGGTTTGTGTTGGGTGATGATGGTATTACAACCGCAAAAGTAACAAGCCTTCGCACAGAAAGGAATGTGACAATAGAGGGACAAGGGCGTTTTTTTGTAGTTGCCCAGGTTGATCGCCGCCCGAAAATCACTAGGATCAAATGCGGGGCTTAGCTCTGTGGCCGGAGGATAGCTGGTGTAGCGAGGAATACCTTGATTATATTTGTTTAATAATTCAGCACTAAATTCAACAGCAGGAAAGGTGGTAGTCATAAATTTTGGATGTTATCGGGATTATTTAAATGGATTTTTATCGAGGTATTTAAAATGTTTTCTCTTGGCTCTAACCCTGGGGAAATTATTTTGCCAATTTTCTTAAATCAACCAAATATTGAGTTGAAAATTTAAGCAACAACAAATATATTGCTAATACAACTCGGATTTGATTAACTTTTTGTCTAGCTTTTATCTAGAAAAAATTGTCAAAGAGAGTGTTTACTTTAGCTTAAATACTCTCTTAATTTCCCCGTTTAATCTATTCCCCCACCATGAGGGCGACGGCATGACCACTGGTACTCCGAGCTTCTGTGCTACCAGGGCGATCCTGACGGGTTAACAAGTCAAATGTGTGCTCACCGATCGCCTTTCGGATTAAATTTTCTAGATCGTGCATCACGTCCCGATTAAGGGAGAAAGCGTAATTGGCTTCTTCAACAATGCGGTTCATGGTGGCTTCATCTAAAGGCAAACTATTCAGCACATCCCGGTAAATTTCCTTAAATTGACGGCGATCGCCTGGGCTGGGCAAACTGTCAAATTCGTACATGGCAGTGCCCTCTCCCTCCGGCAATTGCAATGCAGAACGGATAATATTTTTCAAGCTCTGGCCACCGGATAAGTCCCCCAGATAGCGAGTGTAACAATGGGCAATGAGCAATGCAGGATCACTTTCGGCTAAGGTTTTCAGGCGATCAACATAAATTTTACCGCAGGGGGTAGGTTGAATTTCCTGTTGCCAATTGGCATCGTAATAGTAGGCTAAATCTTTGGCTAATTTATCAGTGCGGTTTAATTCAGGAAAATAAATCGCACTAATGATTTGATTGTCCCGATGCTCCCTCAGAGCTGTTTCTAGGGTGCTGTAAACATAATATAAATTGGCTAATAATTGCCGAAAAGGTTCCCGCTCCACAATGCCTTTTAAAAAGCATTTCATGTAGGCAGTATTTTCTGCCAAAGTGTGGGATTGTTGGGTACCGTAGCGGAGTTTTTGCGCAAGGTTAGTCATGGTTTTTACCAAAGGAAATTAGCAGTAATTAGTAAACAATTGGAGCAAGTTAAAAAGCGATTAAACTAGCACACCATACCCCGGCGGGTTTCTGCGTCCACTGGCTTTTGCAGAAAGATGCAGAGCATTTGCCAGACAATCACGGCAATCCACGGCATTTTTTGACAAAATTTGACCAGTTTCGGAGCTTTACCGTTGGCGATCGCCGTTAGTTTTTCGTTAGCACTGGCACAGGCTTCTAGGCGGGAGAAAAATTTAGGATTATCCGTGTCCAACACTTCTGGAAAGGCCCGGGCTGCCGTCTCGTTGGTGTTTTTAACCACATCAACGTTATATTGCCTAGCGTTTAGACCAACGGATTCATAAAAATCGCCCCGTTCAAATACCGTTAGGGTATGGGTGACAAATACTGTTAGCAAGAAAAAGCGGGCCCAAAGTCGAGATTGCCAAGTTTTCCACAGAGCTGTTTGGGAACGGAGTAAAGCTTTGAAAAAGTCTCCGTGGCGATTTTCATCCTGACACCAACATTCAAAATAATTAAACAAAGGATAAATATTGTGGTCTGGATTTTTTTCTAAATGGCGAAACATCAAAATATAACGCCAGTAACCAATTTTTTCTGATAAATAAACCGTGTAAATTACCCACTCCGGCGGAAAGAAAGTATAGGTTCTTTTTTGAGTTAAATAACGCAAATCGAGGGAAAGTCCAAAATCTGCCATAGCTTTGTTAATAAAACCGGCATGGCGTGCCTCATCCCTAGCTAGAAGATGAAAAGCCTCTGCCAGCTTGGGACTGCGACCCTTAAGACGGCGGGACAATTCTTTAAACAGAAGAAAACCAGAAAACTCCGAGGTACAAGACCGTTCTAAAAAGTCGATAAACGCTAAACGAGTGGCTCCGTCAATGTGGTCAAAACTACGCTTAAAATCATCATTACGGACAAAGTGGTGACGATTGTAATCAGCTCGTAATTCCTCCAACGCCGCTTCAATTTCTTCATCCTGGAGGTTCAACACCATATTGGCGACTTTATCAAAATCGGTGGTGTAGAAGCGGGGGGTGAGGAGAGTTTCCTTCACTGGAGCTTTGATGCCGGGGCGAATGGTTTCTAGCTGGGTAGGCAGGGGGGTGGATACCATCGGTGATGAATAGGAAAATGTTAAAGGTTAAGGTTTAAAGCCAAGGAATTTAACTGGGTTTAGGCAACTGAAAAGCCCAAGAAAAAGTTCGATGTTGCTTTTTATCCTGTCCAATCTTCCGACCCCTGACAAGACAGTTTCCATTGCTACCCCATAGTTTCCAAAGGGGAAAAAATATCGCCTGGCCTGGATTGCAAGGTTTTATAAAGAAATGCTAAGGTCTACCAATTGAACTCTCAGCAACCAATTCCGAATCTGAAAAACAAAAAACTGCCTGTGATCATTCTCACAAGCAGTGGAGAGGGATCCTATCCCCCAAATGGCTAGACTAAGGTTCTGGTTGACTTATTTAAGAAAAGTACATTTTTGTGTACTTGAATTGCTTATATACAAGCATTTTGTCAGCCGCTGTCGCTCCGAATTTAGCCTAATTGACTATAAAACGGTAAATTAGTGGATTTTTTAGCGTTTAACCTTAACTTGGCGAGCCATTTCCTTGAAACGATTCAAACTGGGGCCAGGGGCACGACGGGCTACATTTTGGGGAATGGGATCACCACTGGCAAACGCCACTTGGCTGGGATCAACTTTGGCCTTAGGAGCCGGAGCCACTGGGGCAGGAGTTTCCACTGGAGCCTCGGCTTTGGCAGCGGACTTTTTCTTAATGGAAGTTTTTTTCGAAGGGGTGGGGGCTGGGGTTTCCACCGGAGCTACCTCCGATTTCACGATCGCCACGTCGGCTTCTTCCACCTTGGCCGGAGCTTGATTTTCATCTAGCTGGACGTAAAATTCTTTTTTAGCGCCAAACAATTTTTTTAACATTTAATGTGGTTCTCCTAATTAAGCAGGATTTTATGGTGAACTGTGCACAAACTGATTGTGACTGAATTTTAACAAAAATATGTCGCCGGAATTTCCTATTGCCAATCAGCGCCGATTTGGATGGTTACGTCGGAGATTAGATAACCATTGCTATCCACTAAAACTTCCCCCAGACCAATACTATTACGCACTTGCCTGGCCCCCAAATGATCGCCTTGTTGGGCAATTACCCTGGTTGTTTGTAAGGGCTGGGAAAGGGCACTGACTACGTTGATGCGGCTGTAGCCAGCAGTTTCCAACTCTTTCACCAAAGCCTCCACTGCCTGGGGGCGATCGGTACTGTCCTGGATGGCAATGCGCACGGCATAGGGGTCGAGGGTAGTTAAATCTGGCTCCATTTCCATATCCCACAACCAAGAACTGGAGGCCATGGCGCCAAAATACTCCTCCGTCATTTCCTGGATTTTGCGCTGGTGGGGTAACCAATAACTAATGCTAGTGCGGCCGGTGCCATTAAAATCCCCTGGCAACATCAACATTTTGACGTCTTCCCTGGGAATTTGGGACGAAAAACCGGCGATCGCCACTAACTCCTCCATATTGAGGTTAGTGTCAATGTTGGACTGCAAAATTTTGACAATGTCCGGTATCCGCAGAATAGTTTGGGGTTTGAGGGCTTGTTCTACCACCGCCCGCATAACTATTTGCTGTCTTTGAATGCGGCCAATATCCCCCAGGGCATCGTGGCGGAATCGCAACATTTGTAGAGCCTTTTCCCCGTCTAAACGCTGTTGTCCCTCCTTGAGATTGATATACAAACGCTGACTATCATCCTGGTATTTCATGTCCCGGGGTACATATACGTCTACTCCCCCCAGGGCATCAATTAATTTTTCCACCGCCTGTACATTGACCCGGATATAACGGTCGATGGGCACATCCCCAAGTAAATCCGTCACCGTCATAGCCGCCAGGGCTGGCCCTCCCAAGGCATTGGCCTGATTGATTTTCCGAGCTCCGTTGTAGCCGGGAATTTCCACCCTGGTATCCCGGGGAATGGATAGCACCACCAGGGATTTTTCCTTCGGATCAAGGCGAATCAACACCATCGTATCGGTGAGGCCTTCCACTGAATTGACCAACGCATGGTAACCGGGGTTAGGCTGACTGGGGTCGGGCTCTTCAGAAGTTAACACCTTGGTGCCCAGCACCAACACATTAATGGGGCGACTAAGTTGGGGAATATTGAGATTTTTGTAGGAAACTGCCTTTTTCTGACCAAATACCGCCGCCTGCTCTGGCGTAAGTCTGCTCTGACCCAAAGGAGTTGAATACATGGCCAACAAAGAACCCGCCCCTGCTGACACCAAGGCGATCGCCGTTAAAGCGAAACCCGTTAATAACCATTTACCGCCCTGGAATCTACCTTTGCGGGGGGATTTTTTGCCATTATGGCTACCAGACCCCCTTTTATTAGAATTTTTAGCAGTCACCATTTTGACCCCGAACTAACCATTAATATTTTTCTCCAGCTGGCATAAAGTCCTTTGGTGCTCTGGGCAGATCCCAAGGTAATAAGGTAATTGGATTGGATACTAGCAAACCGACCGTAACATTGGCAAGGAAAATTTCCTCTCCCTATCACCATAGTCATGAACAAATTTTAAACGTGATCAAAAAAATGATGAAAATCAATCATTTTGGACAGAATTTAACTGGACATGTTTGGGTAATTTGATAGTAAAAGTAGAACCAACTCCCATTTCACTAGTTAAATAAATATCTCCCCCCATCATCTGACAAAATTTACGGGTAATAGCCAAACCTAGGCCAGTGCCACCATATTTACGGGTAGTCGAAGAATCTGCCTGGGTGAAGGGCTGAAACAATTTCGACATTTGTTCTTCAGTCATGCCAATTCCCGTATCTTTGACTTGAAAAGAAAGCCAATCCTTTTCGTCTACTTTAAATTCTTTGACTGTGAAGCTGATAACCCCTTCTTTGGTGAATTTGCTGGCATTACTGAGCAGGTTTAACACCCCTTGGCGTACTTTTACCAAATCTCCATACATTTCTGCCGATTCCAGAGAAATTTCCACTTCTAATTTATTGTTATTGTTTTTGATCAAAGGATTAATAGTATCAAGAATACCTGCGATTAGTTCATTGAGATTAAAAGTTTCCAGATAGAGGTCCATTTTTCCTGCTTCAATCTTGGAGATGTCTAGCAAATCATTGATTAAAGTCAACAAAGCCTTCCCGGAACGCAAAATTTTGTCTAAATCCGGAACCAATTCCTCTGATTCTAAATCTTCAGCTTCCTCAATTAACATTTCACTATAACCAATGATCGCGTTCAGGGGGGTCCTCAATTCATGGCTCATATTAGCGAGAAAAATACTTTTCGTGGCATTGGCAGCCTCGGCTTCGGAACTGGCCAATTCCAAAGCTTTAACCGTATTTTCTAATTCTTCAGTTCTTTGTTGAACTTTTTCTTCTAAACAAGAATTAGCCACCGCTAACTGTTTTTGGGTTAACTCCAATTCTTGATTTTTTTTCTGTAAACTAAAATAGGATTCTCGCAACTCATTAGTCATCATATTAAAGGACTTGGCTAGAATGCCCAATTCATCTTCTCCCAACACCGGGGCCCTAGCTCCCCGATCGCCAGAAGATATATCGGTGGCAGCTTTGGTAATTAGCAAAATTGGTCTGGTTATTTTGATAGATAGTAGATAAACCGCAATTAAAAGTAAAGCCGTGCTCACCAATCCCACCAAAACTAACATGCGGGTAAATCTTCGAGCCGACTCTAATGCTTCTACTTCACTAATTTCAGTAATTAAAGCTAAATTATATTTATCTATCCACTGGTATACTCCCAACACGGGCGTGCCGGCGTAATTAACATAGGTGCCTTGACCACTATTGCCGGCCATCACCGAATTTATTCCTAGGGTATTAAAATTTGGCTTGGGGGCATTGGCAGTCGAATTTTTATTTTCATCTGCCGCAATAAACGAAACTTGATTATTTATTTCTCCAACCAAAAATGTTTCTCCCGTATCTCCTAATCCCGTGCGCTTACGAATTAAGTCATCAACGGCATTCAAATTTATATCTATACTCAAATATCCAATTCTTTCCTTTGTTAGATCATGCTTTATGCTAGTAGCAAAAGTCATACTGGGACGATTATAAACTTTAGAAAAATAGAAATTTGGTACAGTTTTAAAATCAGAATTAATATTGGCAAAATAAGTGGTCTGATTTCCAATACCTTTGTAGACACCGATTTCAGCTAAGTCAGTAGAGGCCACTACAATACCACCAGTGTTGAGAATGTTAATAGTTTCAACATGGGGAAGAAAAAGATTAATTTCTTGCAACTCGTCAATTAAAATTTGCTGGGCGGCTTTATAGTCAGAACCGTCGTTGGTTATATTTTTAAGCATTTCAATTCCCATTTGAATGCTATTGATTTCGCTCAGCAGAAAGAGTATATCTTTCTGACTTTCCATCCATTGCTCTAGTTGATATTCCTTCAGATTATTGGAAATAGTTAAACGTTGGAATGTTTGATTCTCTATGCCCTTAACTGCCCTATAGTTAGCAACTAAAAAAATTGATGCCACTACCACGCTGGAAAGACAAAAATAGGAAAGAACGAACTTCAGCAACAGACTTCTTCGCACTGACTTGATAATTGAGACCATGGTTAAAAATCACTAATATACAATTATTGAAGATTTTGATGGAAATAACACCAAGCTGTCACCCGAAGATTGAATTAGTGAGGGAACATTTTTTGTTTAGATAAACTTTGTGGCAAAGATTAACAATTTAGTTGGGGATAAAACAGGACAGCTATTGCTATAATTCTAACAACTGTTCAGTATTGAATCTATGACTAAGATTCTCCTGGTTGAAGACAATGAAATGAATCGTGACATGCTATCCCGTCGTTTGGGGCGCAAGGGATATGAAGTAGTAATGGCTGTTGACGGTGAACAGGCAGTGACCATGGCTATCTCAGAGTCTCCCCAACTTATCCTCATGGACATGAGTTTGCCGGTCATGGATGGCTGGACTGCTACTAAGCAAATTAAAAGTCATCCTGATGGGGCTCACATTCCCATCATTGCCCTAACCGCCCATGCCATGGCTAGTGATCGAGAGAGGGCGATCGCCGCCGGCTGTGACGACTATGATACCAAGCCGATTGAGATCAATCGCCTATTGCAAAAAATAGAGGCATTAATTAATTAATTAAAATATTGTTGGCTTTTATCTTTCTGGTTGAGCCATTTATCAATAGTTTTTACAGAAAAATTTATTATTAGGAGCTGAGGTAATTCAAAAGAGATTATAGCTTAACTTAACAATAATTAAGTCAAATTTAATTAATTTTTGTTAAAAAGCTCAGGTACAATATTTAAGGGTTTCGATAAATTTTGATAATTGCTTAATCATTGGCAAAAACTAAAATAGTCTGTAAAACTAGCTTGATTAACCATAATTTCTTTGGTAGATGATGAATCATTCAGTTAAGTCAGTTGATATAGAAAGCGCTACTGCTTTCATTCGTCATGAACTCAGAACTCCCATTAATGCAATTGTTGGCTACGGAGAAATGGTTCAAGAAGAGCTCACGGATGCCAACTCCCTCCTAGCAGAAGAATTAGATGCATTACTAGTAGAGGCACAAAAATTACTTGAAGCTATCAACTTATTTGTTAAGCATTCTGACGGAGAAGAGAAGTCGGATTTTCATAAGCTTTTTTCCACTATTCCCCATAGCACTAATTCTTCTATTACTAAAATTATTCTTTCCTGTAATAATTTACTCAAAGCAGAGGAATGTGTTAATCAACTTGGCCTTACTGAAGACATTAAAAAAATAGAATTAGCGGCCTTGCGCTTACAGGGATTAGTGAATAATATTGAATCGATTTTCACTAATTTTTTAGAGTCATTAAATCCTGTTCACGAAGCCGATTTATCTCCTCAATTAACTTCTGCATCTTCCTCAACTACCAACGAAATGATTTTGGGTAGCATCAAAACTAATAGTATTGAGGGAAGGGAACTGCTAACGGGAAAAATTTTAGTGGTGGATGATAGTCCTAGCAATTTAGATTTATTTTTTCAGCACTTAACCCGTAAAGGTCATACAGTTACCACTTGTTTAAGTGCGAAGGAAGCATTGAACCTCCTCGAAAGTCAGAGTTATGATCTAATCTTGCTGGATCTGCTAATGCCGGAGACTAATGGAGACCAGTTTTTAGAATATTTAAAAACCAGTGTAGAGTTTCAGCATATTCCGGTCATTATTGTTTCAGCTTTAGATGAATTTCAAAGTATTATTCGTTGCATTGAAATGGGAGCAGAGGACTTTTTGCCCAAGCCATTTGATCCAGTGTTGCTCAAAGCCCGCATTGGTTCTTCCTTAGAAAAAAAGCGTTTACGGGATCAAGAAAAATTATACACCCAACAGGTGGAAGCCCTTTCAAAAATAATGGCCAAGGAGCTAGAGAAAGGTAGGCAAATGCAAAAGAATTTTTTGCCAGCCCATTTATTAACTAGGAAAGGATGGGAATTTACCGCTTACTTTAGTCCTGCTCAACAACTGGCTGGGGATTTTTATGATTTGTTCGAACTTCCAGGCGATCGCCTGGGGGTGGTAGTGGCAGACGTTTGCGACAAAGGGGTAGGAGCGGCATTATTTATGGGACTATTTCGCAGTTTAATTCGTATTTTTTCGGGGCAAGCGGCCCTGGATGGTTTAATCAATCCTTCTTTTAATTTACCTGGCGGCCAAGATCTAAAAATCAACCTAAACGATTTGCTGGATGGCGTTAATTTTGAACCATTGGAGTCTATTAAATTAATCAATAATTACGTCGCTTTTAACCACAGCGAAGCTAGTATGTTTGCGACAATTTTCTTTGGTATTCTAGAGCCTAGCACAGGAAAATTATCTTATATTAATGGTGGTCACGAACCAGTTTTTATTGTTGACGCTAACCATCAATTAAAAGCCAAATTAACTTCTACTGGGCCAGCAGTGGGGATGTTGCCGGATTTGGAATTTAAGACGGGGGCAGTAATTTTAGAACCGGGGGATTTATTGTTGTCCTATACCGATGGTGTAACGGAAGCTAAATCACCTGCAGGCAATTTCTTTGGCAAGGAAAAACTATTAGAAGCCCTAGGTAGTCAGTTTAATTCCGTTGACCAGTTAATGCTTAATATCAAAAATTCCCTGGGCGAGCATATGGGGGAAGCGGAACAGTTTGATGACATTACTTTACTGGCGGTTAAATTTCAAGCAAGCTAATTTTTTTTGAGAGTCATTTCCTGTTCCAATTGTCCTTGGTTAAGGGTAAAAATACGTTGACAAAAACTTTCTAAATATTCCGGTGTGTGGTTAACCATAACCATGGTGGTACCATTCTCTTGGTTTATTAATTTTAGCTGGGTCAAAACCCTTTGAGCTAGGGCCGGATCAAGGGCCGAAGTAGGTTCATCCAACAGAAGAATCCGGGGACTTAACATGGTGGCTCGCACCAGGGTAACCAATTGCCTTTGCCCCACAGAAAGCTGTAACTCGTTGCGGTCTAGCCAATCACTGGGAACTTCCCAAATATCACAGGCTCGAATCCGTCGCCGTTGACATTCTGTTTTGCTGACTTTCTGTAATTCTAGGGGATAAATTAAGCTTTCTTCCACTGTCATACCTAAAAGTTTTGGCTCCTGGGGCACTAAAACTATTTCTTGACGCAGTTGCTGAATTGGGTATTTATTTAAAGCTTTTTCATTATAAAAGATAGTACCTTGACTTATTTCCTGAAGTCGATTTAATAGCCGTAGCAATGTAGTTTTACCTGCCCCCGATCGCCCTTGCAGACCAATAATTTGTCCATGGTCAATGTGGAGAGAAATATTATTAAGTAAAACGGTGGAGCCGGTTAAGTCCGTGGTACTAACCCCGATTAGTCTAATTAAAGAAGTCATGCACTCTCCGAGGCCAAGGCCTGTTGACGAATTAATTGCTGTACCTTAGCTAGGGCTGGGTTAACTTCCACATTTTGGCGATCGGGATTTTGTTCAAACGCTGCTTGTTCCTGGGTAATCATGCGAATATCTTGGTCAATCAACCCCTCCAGCAAAGGCCGGGCTGTTCCGGATAACCAATTTTTCAAAAAACTTCTAAAGGCAATGGGTAATTTATGCAGTTTAGGAAAAGCTTCTAGGGAAGTAAAATGAACTAAATAGGCTTTGGTTTGATTAGGAGAAACGGGGCAAAATAGGCAGTAAATTTTAAAGTCTGCCCCTAACGTAGATGACCAATGGGGATAAATATAGCTCACCCGTAAATTTTCTGGATGCAATCGCCGTAGGGCTGGGAAGAATAGTTGGGAAATGGACCAGATTTTATCAATTTTGTAATAACTTTGGGCGTCGTAGTCCACCACTACCCGATCGCCATTAGTTTCAATTTGCCGTAGGGAAGCGGAGGCCCAAGCCTGGTAATTATCATGCAAATGCCCATGGTGCATATCCATTAAATTTTCGATCAAATAGGAAAAGTGACCAGGACAATCAAAGGCGGCAAAACTGCCAATGTAGTTTAAATGGTGCCACTCCGGTATGGCCATGGGTGCCGGTCCATGGCTAGCAAGATAATCTAAATCGCCTGGATAAAGCCAAATAAACCCATCTTTTTCCTGCACAGGATAGGTGCGCAAACGACAAGGGGGAAGTTTTTGAGCTTTGCTAAAGTAGGGAATCTTCGTACAATGACCCTGGGTATCAAACTGCCAGCCATGGTAAGCACATTCTAAATTATTGCCTAACACCTTCCCTTCACTCAATTTCACCTGACGATGGGGACAACGATCTTCCACCGCGCGCACCTGGCCTTCTTGATCCCGATAAATGGCGATCTGCTTTTCCCAAAGAATAACTCCCAGCGGTCCCTGGCCCAATTCCCCCGCCTGGGCCACCACATACCAATGGTTGAAATTGATCGGGGTAGTACGAAGCACAGATAATGCTTGACTATGGGAAGAAAGAGCGCTCATTAGCAAGCCAACGACAGTAGTAAAGGTAAAGGCAAAAAACTGATCTCACCCAGGCAAGGGTAGTCCCAAACTGGAACTAGCTCGTCACGAAAGTCCCAAGCAATCCTGCTAGAATAAGGCATTCAAACTGATTTTTCAATCTGTCCTCGTATGCCTTCTTCCCCCAACAGTGCAGCCTTTTCCCTTGACGAATTTGCCAAAGCCCTAGACAAACACGATTACCATGCTGAGAAAGGCCAAACCGTCCATGGCAAAGTCTGCCAGCACGCTAACGAGGGAGTTTATGTGGATTTTGGTGGTAAATCCCCTGGCTTTGTCCCTCTGCAGGAATTAGGATTAAGGCCCCACGCAGAGATTGAGGAAAGTTTTCCCCTCGACAGTGCTTGGGATTTCCTCGTCACCAGTGAGCAAAATGATGAAGGGCAAGTAAGACTTTCCCGGCGTCAGTTGCAAATCCAGCAATCTTGGGAAAATTTGGCAGAGTTGGAGGAGAGTGGCAAAACCCTAGAAATGGTTGTCACTGGCACCAATAAGGGCGGTGTCGTCGGGGATGTAGAAGGATTGCGCGGTTTCATTCCCCGGTCGCACCTCATGCACAAAGACAATATGGAGGCCCTGGTGGGGCAAGTGCTGAATGCCCATATCCTTGAAGCTAACCAGGATAACAATAAATTGGTGTTGACCCAGCGTCGCATTCAACAGGCTGAATCCATGGGCAAAATTGCGGCGGGCAATATCTACGAAGGCAAAGTGGCCAAAATCCAGCCCTATGGCGTGTTTGTGGAAATTGAAGGGGTAACGGGGCTACTCCATGTCAGCCAAGTCAGTGGTACTAGGGTCGATTCTCTCAATACCCTGTTCACGTTTGGCCAAGCCATCAGTGTCTATGTCCAGGAAATTGACGAGTATAAAAATCGTATTTCCCTTTCCACCCGCATTTTGGAAACCTATCCGGGGGAACTGGTAGAAAAATTTGACGAGATGATGGTCGATGCCCCCAATCGCTTACCCCTGGTACAATCCAAGCAAAATTTGCACGATAAACAGGAACAACTAGAAAAAAATTAAGGCAGTTACCTGTTAACCAAAAAGAGTCAGAGAAACTCTCCCTGACTCCACCAAATGTTGTTGTTGCTTGAGGAAATCTCAGTGGCGGTTTCCCAACTCGCGCAGTCCTTGATTTCTATATAAAAAATTGTAACATGGAACACGATTTTTGTAACAAAAAATAAAGTTTGGTTATTTCTTGCCCTAATTTTGCCTCAATGTCTTTATTTTGGAGGGTTGTGGCCATTTTTTCCCGAATGGCTAGACCGTAGAAAATTTGCTCCTCCTCCTGGTCAGATTAGATCTCGCTGTATAAGACTGGGATGCGGGAAAAATTGCCGTTTCTCCCTAGGGTAAATGTAGGTAATACCTCCCCCTCAATTGACCGGTTGGTTCAGCCGTTGATTCTCCAGCCTTTGAATTTCTTGCCTGGCCTTTTGCCATTGCTGTTGATAATAACGAAAATCTTCTGCCTGGGTGCGGGGATCCAACTGCTGTAGTTTACCAAAGCAATGCTTTTGATAATTTTCCCAAGGAACTTTTTCCATAATGGCGATCGCCTCTGGGATTCGCAGATTAGCCCGAAACAGTTCTTCGGCGCTGGTTTCCGTCAGTTGAAACAGGGACTCGACGGGGTTAAAATCTCCCTCCTGCTCCAGATAGGCTAATTGCACTAGCAGGGACAACTGGTTATCGGGGTCGGAGTCCAAATTAAAATGTTCCCGCACCTGGTCAATTTTTTGCCACAGTAAACGATGGTGAGCAAAGCTAAATAAAAGATCATTTTCCGTCAGTATTTGGTCAATAGTTGACCGTTCCTGGGGACAGTGGAGGTAAATTTTTAACAATAGAGCTTCTGCCTTCTCTAGTAAACTACTAGTGGGATCCTTAGCCTGCCATCTCCTAGACCCATTTTGTCCAGGGCGATCGCCATAGGTGAGCTGACTGGAAAGATTATTAACTTGCAAACTAATTAAGCGACTGTCTCCTTGGCTCAAAATTTCTCCACACAACTGTAGGTAGTAAGCCCGTTTATTTTGGTCCGTTAAACGTTTTAAAATTTCTACCATGCCCCGGGCCACCTGCTCAAAATCAAGAGGATCTTTAAGATTTTTTTGCTTAAGCAATTGCTGAATTTGCCAATCTACCCAGAGGGGAGCCTGCTTGACTAAAGTTTGGTAAATTTCTTTATTTTCAGGACTACTATGGATAAATTCATCAGCATCTTTCCCCGCCGGTAAATTCAAAATGCGTAAATTAACTTGACCGCTATAAACCAAAGGCTCAATTTCCTGAATAGCCCGTTGGGTGGCATTAATGCCCGCCTTATCCGCATCAAAATTAAAAATAATTTGCTTTGATTGACTAAAACGCATCAAACTTTGCACCTGGTCTCGACTTAAGGCTGTGCCCAAGGCCGCCACCGTTTGCTTAATACCACTTTCGTGCAGGGCAATAACATCAAAATAGCCCTCCACTAAAATTGCTTCATCTACTTTTTGAATAACAGTTTTGGCCTGGTCTAAACCAAACAAAGTCTTGCTTTTATGAAATAAGGGGGTTTCTGGAGAATTGAGATATTTAGGTTCATCATTGCCTAAAGTTCTACTACCAAAAGCAATGGCTCTACCTTGGACATCGCGAATGGGAATCATTAAACGATGGCGGAATTGATCGTAATGCCCGGTGCCAGATTGGCGAGCCTTAATTAAACCGGCCTGTTCCACCGCTGTCACCGGATAACGTTTTTGCTCCACTAAGTAACGATAAAGAGTTTCCCAACTCGCTGGGGCATAACCCAACTGAAATTCTTGGATTGTGGTAGAAGATAAAAAACGCTTTTGGCGTAAATAAGTTAGAGCCTCCTGTCCCTGGGGCTGAAAAAGAGTATGGTGATAAAAACCGGCTGCCACCGCCATAATTTCATAGAGTTGTTCCCGCAGAGATAGTTGCCTCTGTAATTCTTGTTTTTGCTCCGGCTCTAGGGTTTGGATTTGTACTTGATAGCGGCGAGCCAAATCTAAAGCCACATCTGTAAAGGAACGTTTACCCAGTTCCATTAAGAAATTAAAGGCATTGCCTCCAGCCCCACAGCCAAAACAATAATACATTTGCTTGGCTGGACTGACGCTAAAACTCGGGGACTTTTCGTCGTGGAAAGGACACAAACCAAGGTGATCCCGTCCCCTTTTTTTCAAGACGACATAATCGCCGATAATTTCGACAATGTCTATTCTTTGCTTAATTTCTTGGATGGTGTCTGGGTGCAGACGGAGATTATCCATGGTAGATCGGCTTACTCTCCTTCTAAGAGTGGCGATAGGGAGAGATAGTTGTCAACTTAAGCTGTGTTGAAGGACAGTAACCAAGCAAAAAGCACCCCCCGGAAAGGAGAGTGCAATTCGCTGATTATTCAATTGGTGTTACACCAAGGAATTAACCATTGATAGCAGGAGCGGTCAAAGCCACAGGAGCTTGCTCCCCAGAAGCCAAGTCGAGGGGGAAGTTGTGGGCATTGCGTTCGTGCATCACTTCAAAACCGATGTTGGCACGGTTCAATACATCAGCCCAGGTGCCGATTACACGACCTTGGCTATCCAAGATGGATTGGTTGAAGTTGAAACCGTTCAGGTTGAATGCCATGGTGCTTACACCCATCGCAGTGAACCAGATGCCGATTACAGGCCAAGCACCCAAGAAGAAGTGCAAGGAACGGCTGTTGTTGAAAGAAGCATATTGGAAGATCAACCGACCAAAGTAGCCGTGGGCGGCAACGATGTTGTAGGTTTCTTCTTCTTGACCGAATTTGTAACCGTAGTTCTGGGATTCAACTTCGGTGGTTTCACGCACCAAGGAGGAGGTTACCAAGGAACCGTGCATGGCGGAGAACAAGCTACCACCGAATACACCAGCCACACCTAACATGTGGAAGGGGTGCATCAGGATGTTGTGCTCAGCTTGGAACACGATCATGAAGTTGAAAGTACCAGAAATACCCAAAGGCATACCATCAGAGAAGGAGCCTTGACCAAGGGGGTAAATCAAGAATACAGCGGTGGCAGCGGATACGGGGGCAGAATAAGCCACACAAATCCAAGGACGCATACCTAAGCGGTAGGACAATTCCCACTGACGACCCATGTAGCAGAAGATGCCAATGAGGAAGTGGAATACTACCAACTGGTAAGGACCACCGTTGTACAACCACTCATCTAAGGAAGCAGCTTCCCAGATGGGGTAGAAGTGAAGACCAATGGCGTTGGAAGAAGGTACAACAGCACCGGAAATGATGTTGTTACCGTAGAGCAAAGAACCAGCAACGGGCTCACGGATACCGTCGATGTCGACGGGGGGAGCGGCGATGAAGGCAATGATGAAGCAGGTGGTGGCAGTTAAGAGAGTGGGGATCATCAAAGTACCGAACCAACCGACATAGATCCGGTTGTTGGTAGATGTCACCCACTGACAAAACTGTTCCCACAAGGAAGCGCTTTCGCGCTGTTGGAGAGTCGTTGTCATTTGGTTATAATTCCTTATGTACTTGTCAAGGTTCGAGAAATTCGGCTGCATTCAAGCTCAGAAATATCTTTGCTTGGGAGCCGGTTTTGTATGTATGTAGCTAATATAACAAGATTGTAACAATTTGTAAATAGCTTGCCGCAACAAATTTGTCTAGTGGATGGTTGTTAGGGGTTGCCGATCGCCATTGATAAGGTGATGGTCATCGTTGTCTGGCCTGGGATTGGCGCAGTTAAGGAAAAGGAACCGTGCGTTTTGTTAAGTATTCTGTAACAAAATTGCCGGCGGGTGGCGGCGGAGAGGATTGGGGAAAACCGTTGGGATTCTCATTTTTCTCATCCGTTGTCTTGACTTCCTGCCAGATTTCTTCGGAACAGGGCAAATGCAATGCCAGGGCAAGCGACTGAGTTAAAGGCAGGAATAGAGTTTGCAGGGTGATTTCTCTCGTTGGAGCTTTGGGCTGTTGTGGACAACCATCAATCAATAATCCTGCAACACAACTTCTCCTTGGCGCAGGATTTGAAAGACTTCCTTCGCTCCATTCCATTGGGCAACGGTGGACGGCAGACCTTTCCCAATTGGTCCCTGTCGCTCCAAAGCAAGGCAATCTAAACAATGCACAGAAGGGAACGTTTTGGCAATGTCGGCCAACTTTTCCAGGGGGGGCTGTCCCGACAAATTGGCACTGGTGGTTGCCAAGGGCCCCGTTTGCAGCAAAATTTCCAGGGCGATCGCCTGGTGGGGAATACGAACCCCAATGGTCCGGTCTTGACGGGGATTAATTTCCGGGGGCAACTTCTCACTAGAAGGTAACACCAAGGTTAGGGCACCGGGCCAGTATTTTGCCATTATTGCTTGCCACACCTGCCTTTCCCGCTGACTCCCTGCCAGGTAAGGAAAAATTTGCGCCATGGTTGCCGCCATGAGGATCAATGGTTTATTGGTTTCCCGTTGTTTAAGTTCATAAATTAAACCTGAGTTTTCTGGACGCACCGCCAATGCCGGCACTGTATCCGTGGGAAAACTGACCACCCGATGGGCGATCGCCGCTGAAACTAAATCCGATTGACTGACTAGGGGCACGGCTAAGTCCGACTCATCAAATTCAACATCACTATTGTTACCGGGCAATGTCCATTATTTACCGTCCCGGTAAGCCCACGTACCAGAAGTAAGTCACCATGGGAATTAGGGTTGCCAACGCCAACAGCACCACTACCCAGATGGTGGCACTGGTATCATCGGTTTCTTCCGCTGTAGTGAAAGTTCCTTCCAAGCTAATTTCTTCTAGGGCTGGGGGGCCAGGATCCGGTTGTCCAGCCAGAATAGCACCCAAACGTTTGTTTGCTTCAATTAACGCTTGGTTATACTTTGCCCCATCTTTGAGGGGGACCGCCAGGGTTTCCCGCAGTAAACTATCGACCATCTCATCGGTTAATAGGGCCTCTGCCTCCTCTCCCCGACGCAAAGCAGTGCTGTTAGTGAGGGTGTCTAGCACTAATAGGGTTTGATTACTCTGGCTGGCTTTATCGGGATACCAACGCTCAAACAGATCATTGACAAAGCCGTCGATGGTAGCATCAAAATCCAAACGACGGATAACCACAAACCGAGCTTCTTGCCCACTGGACTGGGCTAATTTTTTTAGATCGCCATTTATTCTGTTTTCATTGGCCAGGCTGATGGCTTCTGCTTGATCCACTAAAAAAGTTTTAGAGCCAGGGTCCAAAATTGGTAGATCGTAAACGCCAGTGGCCAAGGCTGGGGCTGGACTAAGTCCCAACAGTACTAGGGTTAAAAACAAAAAACTGAGCAAACGTTTACAAACAATACTCAGATTGAAGGGATGGTGAGGGGCGACAGTCATGGGCAATTGCCGGTGAAACTCCACTCTTCAGCTTACCAAAAACAGGTCAAAGGCAAATTTTGACCGGGGTAATAACTATTGCAAAAGGATGAAGCTGTCAGGTCAAGCCCCAGTTACGGTACTCCTTGATGTATAAAAACCATAGGTTTCTGTATAGTGCTCCCCAACGCCTAAGGCAATATCCATGGGAACACCGCAGGATAAACCCCTGGTGACAACAAAAAATTTAAAGTAGTTCACAAGTCAGAAGAGCTAAAAAGTTGGGCTAAAAACTTAACTTAAGGGCGTTGACAGGGACATCATCCCAGGAGCCAACTGTGCGGAGTTGTGCTGTCCATCCTTCTGCTTTTTGAGCAGGGGTAAGATTTTCCTGCCAAGAACGATGGCAATCCTGGGCGGCTTCTTCGTCCAAACAAGCAATGCAAGCATAGATAATGCCCGTGGGATCTAGCTGTTCATTGACCCAAATTTTTTCCATGAAGTGTTTTTCCTTGGCTGACAAAGACCACCGACGGTGGCTCTCAACTTAAGACTATCAAAAGTCTTGACTTCTCGACTTTTCGGCGGCGATAACCAAAAGCAAATTTTTTAGCTGGTCTGTGACCGATGCCGCAGTGTAGGGATCATCCGGGTCAGGGGGCTTACCGGGAATTTCAAAATGGGGTCGTTCGCCATAGATTTGTCCCCAGCGAAAATCCGCTTGATGCACAATTTCTCTCAACAGGGCAGAATTCCCCAATACCTGCTCCAGCATGGTGGTCAGCGCCATTAGGGGAAACTCTAAGTGCTTACTAATTAAGGCGTCTGCTTCGTCAATGCGATATTGCAACACCAACAATAATGCCCCCTCGGAATCCTTCAAATGATCGTTGACAAACAATTTCATCTCCGTCTTTCGCTGTATCAATTTAGGTACGGGGGACTCTCCCTTGAGAAAATCTCCCCCTGCCTGGCCAATCACATCTGCCAAGGTTCTTTCCCGACCGGCGATCGCCTCTAGAAAAATTTGTCGGTCTCGGTCTGATGCCGACTCCGGAGGATGGGGTAAATTCGTCATCAAAAAATTAGGGAAATTCAATCGGGGGCAGGGAAAATCTAGCTAATGTTGGACGATCAACACCGAGCATTGCACATGGTGAATGACATAACTACTAACGCTCCCTAAAAATACCTCTGCTAAACCCTTTAGTCCCCGGCGACCGAGCACCACTAAATCCGCATCCCAATTCTTGGCCATGTCACGGATCCAGCGCCCCGGTTCCCCCACTTTCACGTCCCACTCACATTGCACCCCATCTTCCTTTACCTGTTGGGCGATGGATTGCAGCCACTCCCGGGCTTCCGTTTGTCGTTCTTCCAAGTGCTCTTGAATGACCTGGGAAAAACCAATGGCAGCTTCCCCATAAAAGCTGGGGTAAATACTCAAATCTTGACTGTCCACCGGAATACAGTAGAACAGCATTAACTGAGAAGATTCCTTCTGGGCCAGGGCGATCGCCTGCTGTAAAACGTCCTTGGCCAATTCAGAGCGGTCTAAGGCGACTAAAATCCTTCCGTAGCCCATGGTGGAAACTCCTGCCCCATATCTGTGGCCTAGCAAAACACAGGTGCATCAAACTCACCTTCATACTTCTAATTTTAGCTTCTGGGGGTGATGTAATTTTTGGTTCAGCAGTGGGAAATCCTGGGAAATCCACAGTCCACTACATCCTGTTTTCAAACCAGCAAGCTGGACATACCGGAGCTAAATTAATAAAAAACTGGGTCCAACTAGGGGAACCCAGTTCAGCGATAATAATCGGCGTGAAGCCAAAAACGGGCTTGGAGGGACTCGAACCCCCGACCTCGTGGTCCGTAGCCACGCGCTCTAATCCACTAAGCTACAAGCCCTAGCCGTTTACCTGACGATTTATAACACTATCACAACGGTCGAAATTTCCGCAAGCTTTTTGGGTGGGGAGCACTGGGGGAATTTTTGGTAGGATAGCAAAGATAATAAATAACCCTTTGGAGAAAACCTGTGATCGAACCCCTATTGCTCGGCATTGTACTTGGACTGATTCCTGTGACTTTATCGGGGCTGTTTGTGGCGGCTTACCTGCAGTATAAGCGGGGCAACCAGTTCAACTTGGATTAGGGAACTTCCGTCATCGTCTTTTGCTAAAAATAATTAATTTCTGACTTTGCCCAGGATTGGGTGTAGGAAAACCCCAATTTCAGCGGTAGCGAGTTGGGGCTTAATTTTGATCAGTCAAAAATCAAATAATTTTTTGAGTCGACAAGCATCAGAGCAATACTTTTTTGCCTAAGTTACCCCGGCAGGCCTCTTTTTTTACCTTTCTGGCGAGAACGGTGGAAATTCTCGGGGGGTAGGGCAACCACAGCATCTTCCAGGGATAGACGCCGGACTTCGTTGGTGAAAATATGAGCTTGATAAACTTCTTGGTTATTCAGCTCTAGGGCCGTGAGCCAGCCACTTTTGGGGTGATAGGCTCCAGTGTCAATATCCAACCAACCAGGCCCCGAAACTAACTTGCCTGGTTCCACGTTGGCAAAGGTGAAGGTTATGGTGTGCCCGGTGATGATTAACTTATTGGCAAAATAGGGATAGGGATAGCGATGAAACACTTCCCGAATCCAACAGAACTGGGCTTCTCCCTGCTCCTCGATGGGGAGGCGGGGATCCACCCCAGCATGAACTAACCAAACGTCCCCCAAGTCCAAATAGAGGGGTAAATTACGCATCCAGTCCACATGACTTTGGGGAATCTGGTGATCATAACTTTCCAGGGTTGATTTGCCGCCGCTGTAAATCCAAGCGTGGAGCAACTGAGGGGAAAAATTAACTCCCCCCACCGCATCCAACATCATTTGTTCATGGTTACCCAGCAGGCAATGGTATTTGTTGCCCATGACGAAATCCACCACTTTGGCGCTTTCTGGTCCCCGGTCGATCAAGTCACCGACAAAGTAAACCCCATCTTGGTCATTGGGGGCGATCGCCTCGAACAAAGTAGTAAGGGCATCGAAATGGCCGTGGACATCACCAAAGATAAGGCGTCGAGGATTGGGCATGGATCAAGCGAGCCGGGGCAGGGGGAAATTGGCAGGATAGTCTAAAACAATTGCAGATGCAGACACAGATGACTAAAGGTTGAGAAAGGGTCGAGATGGGCAAGGGATAAATGGCTTAACTTGGGTTAACTCCCTAGTCCAATATAGTCCAAGCTCCAAGTAATGGAATTTTTCCCGGCTTGAGGGAGGGATCAGTCCAAAATTTTGACTAGTGTGAGAGTGGATTTTGAACTTTTTAGAACTGTAGATAGTGGAGCAATTGGGTAATCAAGGCCACCGGTAATCCCAAGCGTTTTTGCAAATCCCCCAGGTTACGATATTCTCCCCCTGCCTCCCTTTCTTGCAACAAGGCAGTGGCGATCGCCGGGGATAGGTGGGGCACAGTGAGCAATTGGTTAAGGTCAGCTTGGTTAACGGGAATTTTTGGTGGTGCCAGTAGACTCTCTGGGTCAGCATAGGTAAAGGAAAGTATGGGTTCCCAAGGCTTAATTTGTTGCACAGGGACATTGAGGGCGGCCGCCAAGTCTTCCATGGCTAAAAATTGCACCCCCATGGTGCTCAACTCTTTCAGTTGTCGGGCTTGATGAATGGATAACCCCGGCAGGCGCAACCACTCATCCACCGTGGCTTGGTTGACTTCGATCCTTAGCCCCAACTCTCCGGCGATCGCCAATTCTTGCCAAGATTGAAAACGGTAGTAGGGATCGCTTTGCAGACGGTGTTGGAGGGCCCGACGACGAAAATTGACCATGGCCAAAGGGAGGGAAAGTAAACAAATACAATTCTAGTGGGGAAAAATCCTCGCCACCCCACCATCCGGGATTGTAGAAATGGGGGAAGATGGTATGGAGGCATTTCATCCCCTGCACTGGCACAAGCATAATGAATTGGCATATTAGCGACGCCCAAAACCTAGCTACCATCGACTATGAAGTTGAAGACCATGGCCATAGCCCTGCCCAGTATGAAATTCTGCGGCGAGTTATCTACGCCACGGGGGATTTTGAGTACCTTAACCTACTACATTTTTCTCCACGGGTACTGACCATCGGCGCCGCCGCTTTAGCTTCTCGCACCACAATTCTGGTGGATGTGCCCATGGTACAGGTGGGTATTGTCCCCACTTTGCAAAAAACTTTTGCTAACCCTGTTTACTGTGCCACCCAAAGCATCACCAGGCCCCAAAAGGAAAGAACGGAAGAAGCCTGGGGTATATTCAACCTCGCCCACCGTTACCCAGATGGGATTTTTGTGATCGGCCATGGCCAAACCGCCTTAGATGCCCTGATGGAGTTAGTGGCAGCCCAACGCATCCAGCCGGCCTTGGTCATTGCCACCGCTACTAATTTTGGCGATCGCCGGGACGTAGAGTTAAATTTGCAAGAAGCTAATATTCCCCACATCACAGTCCAGGGAAGAAAAGGGGGAGCCGAGGTGGCAGCGGCCATCATCACTGCCCTGGTGGATTTGGCTTGGCAGGCCTACGAACAAAGAGCCCACCTCAATTAATCATTCCCAACCTTTCCATATCAAATTCAACTATGGCTTTTTGGCTGATGAAGTCCGAACCGGTCACCTATGGCATTCACCATCTCAAAGCGGAAGGAGAAACCCTCTGGGATGGGGTGAGAAATTACCAAGCCCGCAATTTTTTACAGGCCATGGCCATGGGGGATCAAGCTTTTTTTTACCATTCCAACTGCAAGCCACCGGGTATTGTCGGACTAATGACCATTACCGCCGAGCGAGTGGTGGACCCCACCCAATTTGACCTTGCCAGCCCATACTTTGACCCCAAAGCTACTCCGGAAAAGCCCCGCTGGTTCACCGTTAAAGCCCGTTTTACCAGAGAATTTCCCGAAATGATTACGTTACCGATCCTCAAAGCTCAGTTTAATCCGGAGGAATTAGGAGTCCTAAAAAAAGGTAACCGTCTTTCCGTGCTTCCCGTCCCTCCGGCGATCGCCAATCGAATTTTAGAGTTAGCTTAATCCATGAGCAATGATACAATTGGAGACTGTGTCTTTTTTTGTGGAGTAACGGGTCATGACTCAACGAACCCTCGGCGGAACCAACCGCAAACAAAAACGTACTTCCGGTTTCCGGGCCAGAATGCGTACCCATAATGGCCGGAAAGTTATCCAGGCCCGCCGGAGCAAAGGTCGTCATCGCTTGGCTGTATAGTTTCCTTCCGTGGGACTACCCAAAACACTGCGCTTAAAACACTGGCAAGATTTCCAGACCGTTTATCAGCAAGGAAAACGACACCGTCACAGCAATTTACTAATGCGGGTCCTCGGCGATCGTCCAGCCGGCCATAGCCGCTTCGGCATCACCGTCAGCCAAAAAGTTAGTAAAAAAGCCACGGTGAGAAATCGCCTAAAACGTCAAATTCGTGCCGTCATTAACCATTTCCAGCCCCAAATCAAGCCGGGCTTTGATGTGGTAATTATTGTCTTGCCCCAGGGCATTGGGTGCAATTATGAACGTTTTTTGCGAGAATTAGAGCAGTTATTTAGCCAAGCCGGGATTATTGACCATGGGCATTCGAGAAACCACCTACTATGAGGGCGGCCCCCACATCGGGGACTTAATCGTCAATATTTTATTGGGATTCACCGTCATCTTTCTCCCTTTGACCATTGGGGCGATCGTCCGGGCCATCTGGCTCCGTTACAAAATCACCGATCGCCGTATTTCCGTCACCGGCGGTTGGATGGGCAAAGACCGTACTGACATCGTCTACGGAGAAGTGGCCAAAATGATTAAAATGCCCAGGGGCATAGGCATCTGGGGGGATATAGTTGTTACCCTCAATGATCGTTCTCGGCTAGAACTGCGGGCCATGCCCAACTTTCGGGAAGTTTATGACTATATGGCAGAACGGGTCGCCGACAAAACCGGACGCCCCCTGGAAGCGATCACCCAAAAGTAGGACCAACGGTCATCAATGGTATTAATCAAGCACTGGGGCTATTAAGCACCCCAGTTTCCCCGGCAAACTTGGCAATATTTATCTAGAGAGCTTGTTAGCAATGGATTTTGGTATCGGTTTTATTTCGACAAATATCATGCTGCCAATCCTAGATTTTTTCTTTGGGATTGTACACAGTTATGGTTTTGCTATTATTGCCCTCACACTAGTAATTCGTTTAGCGCTTTATCCCCTCAGTGCTGGCCAGATCCGCAACATGCGAAAAATGCGCATCACCCAGCCTCTGATGAAAGAGCGCCAAGAAGAAATCCAAAAACGCTACAAGGACGATCCAGCCAAACAGCAGGAAGAAATGGCCAAGGTCATGAAGGAGTTTGGCAATCCCTTGGCGGGGTGTCTGCCCCTGCTCCTGCAAATGCCTATCCTATTCGCCCTCTTTGCCACCCTGCGGGGATCGCCCTTTTCTGATATCAATTACACCGTTGACCTACAAATACTTCCCCAGGAACAGGCAGAACGCATCGTTCCCCAAACATTCTCCACCAAACCCCAAAATATCTACGTAGACGAAGCTCTCCATTATCCCATTGCTGTTTTCCTGCCCGGTGGCAAAATGGTTGGCGTTGGCGAGAAAACCCAACTAGAAATCCAGAGCACCGCTGGTAAAACCTTTGAACAAGTAATTCCCGAAAAGAATAGTCAGGCTTTAACGCCCAAATACAGCGTTACCAAAGGGGAAGACCGCATTGCTGTCAGCGCCGATGGCACCGTTGAAGCCCTGGTTCCCGGCGATGCCACTGTGCAAGTTACCATTCCCGGTATTGCCGCCCGTACAGGTTTTCTCTTCATCAAAGCCCTGGGCCAAGTGGGGGTAACCGGTGAAAACGGGGAGATCAACTGGGACATCCTCGGCATGATCATCTTCTTTGGTTTTAGTATTTACCTTAACCAGGAGTTATCCGGTGCCTCCGGCGGTGGTGCTGCCAATGGCCAAGCCCAGCAACAACAGACCATCAATAAAATTACCCCCATTTTATTCAGCGGTATGTTTCTTTTCTTTCCCTTGCCGGCGGGGGTTTTGATGTACATTGTCATGGCTAACGTTTTTCAGACGGTACAGACCCTCATTCTGATGCGGGAACCCTTACCCGAAAACCTACAGAAGTTATTGGACGAACAGCAAAAAGCAAGCCAAGGTCGGGAGTCTCTACCTTTTGAGAAGAAGAGTAATAAAAAGAAGGAAAAAACCTCCTAAATTTCTAGGCCACAAGTCTTCACCTTTCCCAGAGAGATGAAGACTTTATTATGATTACGGAAGTTAAATTGAGCCCTAAATATTGACGATGGAAAAAATAGTTACCCAAGCCCAGATTTGGCTCGAAGAACTGCTCACACTGATGGGTTTTGCTAGTTCTGTCACCGTAGCAGGGGACAAAGAGAATACTTTAGTCATGGGCCCTTGGTTGGTCATTGAAGAAAAAAACCTATCTTCAAGTCAAATTGAGCAACTACTGGCGGAGAACGGGTTAGCTTTAGATGCTATTCAATATTTACTCAATGCTTCCCTTAGACCTACCGTAGCCGACGGTGGTATAAACTTCACTCCCATCACGGTGGAGTTGGCAGAATTTAGATCCCGTCGTCAGTCAGAGTTAATTTCCTTATCGGAAATGGCGGCCCAACGGGTACGGGAAACCCTTGAGCCAGTGGAAATGGCGGATATGACTGCGGCCGATCGCCGTCAGGTGCATAGCTTTTTTCAGGATTCCCAAGATTTGGAAACAGAGAGCCAGGGCTATGAACCCCACCGCCGTTTAGTGATTCGTCCCCGACGTTAGGGCTTAGAAAGCTCAAAATGTTTCAAATTTCCCGCTGACCACTTAACTGTGGATTGGTTTAACTATTTCTTTTTGCCGCCAAACAAACCGCCAAATAAACCCCCCTGGCTGGATTTTGCTCCTCCTTGACTACTGCCGGCGCTGGTATGCTTAGCCAATTCTTTCTTAGCCGCCGTCACTTTGGGGTCATTGGGGTCGAGCTTCACCGCTGAGCCAATATGGACTTTGGCCATGGTCATCATGTTGTTTTTCAAATAGGCCATGCCTAGCAAACAGTGGGCTTGGGCATTTTTGGGGTCAGTCTTCAGGGCAGATTTCAATTCGGCAATGGCCTTGTCGTACTGCCGACGGTCAAAGTTTTCTTGGGCTCGCCGCAAGCTTTTTTCAAACGGGGAAAGGTCTTCAACGGGGGAAGGATTAACAGGGGATGAGGTTTCCTGGGGCGATCGCCCTGGCACCACGGGAGGCACCGTTTCCTTGGAAGAAACACTAGTTTGGAACACGGGACGGGCAGAGGCATTTTCCCCCTTGACCATCAAGAAAATGAGATTATATTCGCTCACTTGGGCAATCTTAGGGAAAACCGTTTTAAAGTCTTCGTATAGCCCTTTGCTCAGGGGGGTGACCACCTTGCGGTAAACCAATTCCAAATTTTGTTTTGCTCCCTGGAGTTGTTGGGACTCGGCGCTACTAACTAAAGTTCAGTTGCCCAATGCTGGCCAGATTGCTCGCAGTCTGCTGGAGGATGAGCAGATGTTCTTTGCGGTCATTCTCTCTGCTCAAAATTTCATAGGCAGGGTTAACAAACTTAGAAAAAAGTTTGGCTGCCAAGGCTTGCTCTTCTTCGTTGCTAGCTTTTGATGTGTCGGGGTGGAGTTGAAAAGCAATTTTGAGATAACTTTTACGAATTTCCTGGGGAGTTGCATCCAGAGGACAGCCAAGAATGGCGTGGTGGTCAACTACGTCATAATTAAACAGTCCTTGCTTGATGGGGAACAGGCTCATAAAAATTGCGGTCGGGGGGCATTTCTATCCCTTTTTACTCCATTATTCCTCAGAAAGAGAAAAATACCCGTAAATTGTTAAAAACATTCACCAAAGTCTGGCTTTTGTACCCCCCCAATTTGAGCTAGCTAATCTTTTTGCACTCTAGAGATTGCATAATTTTGAAACCATTGGGGAGTATCGGCCAGGGCCTGGCTCAGTTCGTGGTGAATCCTACCATTGGTAGCCAGGATACGGCCAGTTTTTAAATCAAGGGGAGAGCCATCATAGCTGGAAATCACGCCCCCAGCTTCTTGGACAATGACAATACCTGCGGTGATGTCCCAAGGATTAATGCCCCGTTCCCAATAGCCGTCCAGCCGACCACAGGCCACATCAGTTAAGTCGATCGCCGCTGAGCCACTGCGCCGCACCCCTTGGGTCAGATGGGTGAGATGGCAAAATTCAGGATAGTTATTGTCTAAGGTTTTAACTCGGTCGTAGGCAAAGCCGGAAACCAAGAGGCTTTTGGCTAGGCTAGTGGTGGTTGAGACTTGGATGGACTGGCGGTTTAATGTGGCCCCCAAACCCGTAGCTGCCCGAAATAATTCCTGGCGAAAGGGATTGTAAATTACCCCCACCGTTGGTATGCCCTGGACTAGTAAACCGATGGATACACAAGAAACGGGATAACTATGGGCAAAGTTAGTGGTGCCATCCAGGGGATCGATCGCCCAGCAAAAAGGATTATCCCCACTCCCCCACTGTCCTGATTCTTCCGCCAAAATGCCGTGGTCTGGGCAGTGACGCTTAATTATGCCTAAAATTATTGCCTCGGCCTGGCGATCGGCTTCCGTGACTAAATCCCCGGCCCGGCCTTTTTCCTCCACCTCTTGTACCTTGCCCCAAAGAGAAAAAATTTCTGCCCCCGCTGCCAGGGCCGCCTCCGTGCCGATTTCGAGCCAAGTTTGTAGATCGGAGGGTGAAAAAAGAGGTTTTGGGGCAAAAGTCATCACAAAAGGTTCTAAATTTGGCAAACAATTGGGGTCGCAACCAGGAAAATCGGGCTCTAGCTCCAGCCTAGTCCTCGTCTAAGGGCAAGCCTAGGCGGACTCGACCAGCCCCAAAGTAGCGGCCAAACTGTAACTCATATACTTCATCCTCATCCTGCGTTTCCACTTCGAGATCCGATTGGGCATAGCTAACACAGAGAAGGGCATAACCTTGCCGTTGTAACTCCGGGGACAGCCCCATGGCTTCCGGTTGGTGGATTTGTCCGGAAATGACCCGCACCGCACAGGCCGTACAAGCCCCATTACGACAGGAAAACGGCAATTCAAAACCTTGGTCTTCCGCCTGATGGAGGATGTAACGGTCGTCGGAGACAATTACGCTATAGTCTTTTTCATTTTGGCGATCGTGGATCAGAACTCGGTGGGAACGGGACATTATGGGCTGGTTTGAATCCAAATTAGGTTTGTGTCTTCCGCTATTGTATAATCATTTCTTGTGACCATATTGGAGAGGTGGCCGAGCGGTTGAAGGCGCAGCACTGGAAATGCTGTTTGGGGGTAACTTCAACGAGGGTTCGAATCCCTCCCTCTCCGTGAAAAACAACCAAAGCCAGATGGGGAAATGCAGTTGAAGTGCCGCTACCTTGTCTGGTTTTGTTGTTTAAGCATTTGGGCGGCAACCGCAGACTGAAGAACATTGCTCCGGGGTAAGTCAGCCCCAACCCTAGGCTAAGGCGACGGAAAGTGTGATAGGTTAGGAATGGCTCGGACTCATGCGATTACAACGCCCAAATCTTGTCAGGACCGGAAGGTAGCAGCAATACGGGATGCTTGTGGTAGGCGTGAAATCCGGGCCCTCGGCTTTTCTGGGGAAGATGCAAACAGATTTATGACGGGCGAGCAGCAGTTCACATTACCGGCATCCCCCACGGGGCAATTCATTTGCCAACAGGATTTAAACCTCTACGACGGTCCCGATCGCCAAGAATTATCCACCCAAGCAAAGCAAGGGAGATATTTGCGTTTAACAGGGAAGATTGAACAGTCAGCAGTGTTGGTGGAACAGGCGGAAGATGGTTACCGGGGTTGGCTAGCAGAGGACGATTTACGGAGTTTGACCCCGGCCTTTAGTGTTTATCAGGCCGTAACAGCAACCAGAGCCGACATTGAACAGCTCATTCCCCAGGTAATTGATTATTTGTTGGCAGCGAAGCAAAGGCAAAATTATTATCTTTGGGGAGGTAACGTTGGCCCCAACTATGACTGTTCCGGTTTAATGCAAGCCGCTTTTGCTAGTCAGGGTATTTGGTTGCCCAGGGATTCCTATCAACAAGCTGCCTTTTGCCAAACAATTGTTGATGTGCGCCCCCAACGGCGATCGGATAGTTTGGATGCTGAAAAGGTAGCGGCGATCGCCAGAGAATTTTTACCGGGGGATTTAATCTTTTTTGGCAATCAACGGGTGGATCATGTGGGGATGTATCTGGGGGAAGGAAAATATATCCACAGTTCCGGCCAAACCCATGGCCGCAACGGTATTGGCATGGATTCCCTGACGAATTTAACCGACCCTATTAGCCATAAATATTTTCAAAAATGGTGGTTCGGCGGCCGGGTGGTGAAAAGTTTTAATCCTGTTGAAGATTATTTGGCTAACACAGACATTGCGGTTGATACTAGGTTACTGAAGTGAGTTTTATCAATATATGTACTATTTTCAGGGGGATAAATCTTTAAATTGGCAATTGCGGGGGACATTAACCTCCTGCCGCAAAGGCCGGGCCTTCATAGGCGAAAGGATAATGGCCAGCAACTATCGAAGCGGATTCTGCAGGGCCCGCAAATAGGTATGTACCGGAAAGCTCATTGTTTTGGAAGCGGTTGAAATTGGTCATACCACCACCTACGCCTCCAAAATAGGTGTAAAAGGCAATTCCTTCTTCAACAAAATTGGGATAGTTTTGACGAATGGAAACAGCTTCTTCTGTGCCACTGAAAAGGTAGGTTCCTTCCCGACCAGGACTGGTATTACGGAAACGGTAGAGAGGTTGCAGTAATGGATCGGTCTGACTGGTCGCAACTTGGAAAGCAAGTCCCTCTTCAACGAAATTGCGATAGTTTTGGCGAATAGAAACGGCTTCCTGCTCCCCGACATAAAGATAGGTTCCAGGCCTATCAGTGTTTTGAAAACGAATTAGGGTGGTTGTTAATTTGTCCCGAAGCCCATTGTCTGGCCCAATATAGGTTTGATAGATTTCCCAGTCGTTACCGTCGTAACCAGTCCAAGCAACAATCTCATCGGATACCTGGGGATAGCGATCATCACGGTTATTATTGGTTACCTGACGGGTGCTATTACCGTCATAGTACATAATCTCGTAATCAATGCCATCCCAACGTTCCCAAACCACCTTGTTCCCGAATAACTTGGGATTTGAGTCGAATTCTCCACCGAGTTTAGTATTCGACAGATTAATCACCGTTGTACCATCATAAAACATGATTGTAGTGGCGACATCTTCATTTGAACCTTCCTGCCAAACTGTGTTACGGCCTGATACTTGTAAGTCTCGAATAGGTGAAGCACTAGAAATTTGAGTTGTTTGACTTGTGTTTATATCATAAATATGAACTCCAGAAAATCCATTATTTTCATCAAAACTGCTAATACCCCAGCCAAGTTCGTTATAACTCAAGGTTGTCCAAGCTATAATTTGTTCCGATGCCACAGGGGAACTATTGAAGAAAGGACTATTAGTTAGTTGTACAGTACGTTCTCCGTTGTACCAGTAAATTTGGGCGTGGTGAATTTGAGGATTATCACCCAACCAATACCAATTACCACTTGACCAAACAATGTTGCTGCCATATATGCGTGGGCTGTGGTTAAAAAAGCTACGGGATTCTGGAAGGTCACTTAAGGCAATTGTTGTAAGGCCATCATAGAAAAAGATGTGAGCATCTTCTCCCTGGCCATTTTGCCAAACAACTTTTCCATCATAGACTTGGGGATTATTACCACCTACGTAATGACTCGGTAATAACTGAGGCGTATGCCAGCCAGTCTTATAAAGACTAATTCCATTGCCAAGATAACCATGATCCCAAACTACACTGTCACCATTTATTTGTGGATTACCTCCATAAAAATCAAGTGATCGAGGTATAAAGCTATCGAATAAATAAATGCCATGGTCGCTTTCCCAAGTAATTTTGTTGCCGGAAACCTTTAGTTTGTCACCATTGTTATCGGTGTCATTGGAATATCGGCCAGAAGCCAATGGGTCAAATAGGGAATTAACACCATCGTCAAAATTATTATTTGTAATTTGAACAATATTAAAACCACTCTGCTCGATCACCGTTGGTTGACCGTCAAGAGTTACCATTGCCCAGTCATTTTCCGACTGCAAGCGCAGAATATCTAAGTCAGAGAGGGGTTGCCCCATCACCACCGCCGCAAAATATTCCCCCTCATCCCCCGGAGTGTCCTCATGATTTAACTGACTGTCCAGATAGTGACCATACTCCTCCAGAAAAACCTGGGTAAGGGTGAACACATTGCCCTGGGCTAATAATTCTTCGGATAGATATAAGGTATTAGCGCTGGCCGCAAATGCCCCCTGGGCATCGTTGATCTGAGCCGCTGGCACAAATCTTAACGTTGGTAAAGAGAGGAACTGTCCCAATTTCCACCCGTCAAGAAGACGGTCAAAAGAAACTTGATCACCAAAAACTTCCTGCAGTAGAACCTCGCTATTGCCAAGGGAAGCAAAGGACTGTAGGTAGTTTAAAGCTGAGGTTAGGATTGGTTGCCAATTACTGATAGCCATAAGAGCAAAGTTCCCTTACTGAAAAGTATGGAATTAATCGTTTCCCAAGTATTGGTGTTAGGTTAACCAGCCGTTCCTCAAGAGAGACTTATACTCTTCCACAATCTCCAAGGTCAAAATGGGGCAAACTGGGCATCTATAAAGACTCCCATACCCATAGCTTATGTTAATCCGTAGCAAAAAAAATTGGCAGTCAAAATTAATATTTTGTAAAATTTACGTAGGAAAAATGGATTGATAAGCTAAATTTCACTGTTTAACTCTATGAATAGAGAGCGATTATGAGATAATTGTTTCGGGATTTTTAATTCTCTGTTCCAGTTCATCAATGGTTTTCAGTAGCAACCTTTTAGCTTGTAATTTCCAGCCCCACTGTTGAATTTTGATTGCTATGGGTAAGGCGATCGCCGGAGCCAGAAAATCCAAGGGTTGTTGCAAGGAAATACCGAACAGTAAGCCCAAGCCCGCAATGCCCCAAAAAGGTAGGGCCGCTGTTTGGCGGTTATCCTCCACTAAACGGGGCAAAAACCCCTGGGGCATAATGGCCAGCACCTCTGCTTTTAACTCCTGTTGTTGTTTGTAGTTAAGGGACAAAGCCATTTTGCGACGGATTTTTTCGATTTTGCGGGCTTCACTGCTATATTCCGTCAGTTCGTCCTCCGCCATCCGCACATAGGTTTCTAAATTTGCCATGGGCTTACCTGTTACCTTGCTGAATTAATTGCTCAAGATTCTTCTGCAGAGAGATTTTCCCTAGGAGCCAAAGGGAGTAAAGCGCACTGGAGCAGTGGGTAGCTGTCCCGATTGACAGGACTGGAATCTACCCATAAGGGCAGTGTATTCTAAACGGCCACCATTAATTTGGTACTCATCCCTGGGGCTGGGCAGATGACCCACCGGAGCGTTGATGGTAAAGTCCAAATTTTTCTTAAAAATGACCCATTGATTATCCTTACGCCAGCCGATGCGATCGCCAAATTGATCATAGGACTCCGGTGACATCAATCTACCAGGGCGATTTCCCGTGGCCAAAAACGCTTCCAATTGGGGGGTGAAGCCAAAACGATTCTTGGAATGTTCCAACCACAACTGGTCAATGGTTTTCAAGTCTTGGCAGGGAATTTGCTCAATGGTGTCGGTGGTTAACCAACCCTGCAGAGTGCGATTAGCGGCGCTCAACAGCAGACGGCGGGTAATTTCATTGGCCTGGTTAAACTGCTGGGCCCCTAAGGCCGTTTCCAGAGGCTGAAAATTTAGTTCCACCTTGGGAATTGGGGTGGCAGTGTTATTTTGGGGAGCCGGGGGCATGAACTGGGCCCTAACCAATGGGGCCGTTGTCACCAAGCTTCCTAATAGAACTGTCGCGGCAAGTTTCAGCAAATGGGTTGCAGTGGTCATATTCAAAGGCAGTCAAATTAGGGCAAAAGCTAAACAGCGTCGGCGCATTTCAGAATACCACGGACTTTTAGCTAAATACATGGGAACGTTCCCCCCTAGTGTAGCGGGGAAAAGACTTGCGTTAACTGGCGATCGCCGCCAAGATGGATCGCTGGGTAGCAGTGCCTGCCCCATATCCATTTAAGGCAATGACCATGGTGGCCAGTTGGACTCGAAACCACATTTTAGACCTAACCGATTGGCGGGGCGAAGAATTAGATATTGTGCTACAGACCGCCACCACTTTCCAGCAAGTATTAAAAGGACAAACCAAAAAAGTACCAGCCCTTCAGGGGCAGGTGGTCACTAACCTTTTTTTTGAGCCATCCACCCGCACCCGCAGTAGCTTTGAGCTGGCCGCCAAACGCCTCTCCGCCGATGTAATGAATTTTGCCCCCGGCAGTTCCTCCCTCACCAAAGGGGAGACCATTTTAGACACCGCCAAAACCTACCTTGCCATGGGGTCTGATATTTTTGTTATCCGCCACCAACAGGCAGGGGTGCCCCATTTTATTGCTTCCCAAATGGACCGGCTCCAAACCGGTGTCAAGGTACTCAATGCCGGGGATGGACAACATGAGCACCCTTCCCAGGGGTTGCTAGACTTATTTACCATTTGCTCCCAATTTGCGCCGGACAATCCTGCCATTCAATGCCTGCAGGGAAAAAAGATTGCTGTGGTGGGGGACATCTTGCATTCCCGGGTGGCTCGTTCTAACCTGTGGAGCTTGACCACCGCTGGGGCCGACGTGCATTTAGCGGGACCTCCCACCCTATTGCCGAAGGAATTTCAACAATTAACCCTAGCGCCAGGATCGGGGAAACTCCATTGCCACTGGCAATTACAGCCAGCCTTGGAAGGGGCGGATATGGTTATGACTCTGCGGTTGCAAAAAGAACGAATGACGGCTCATCTTTTGCCCAGTTTGCGGGAATATCACCATTATTTCGGTATTACCCACAATCGCCTGAAGGTGTGTCAACCGGGGGTGAAAGTGTTGCATCCGGGGCCCGTAAACCGGGGAGTAGAAATTAGTTCAGAATTGATGGATGACCCGGAAATTAGCCTAATTCAGGACCAGGTTACCAGTGGGGTGGCAATCCGCATGGCCCTGCTCTATTTGCTAGGCACTGTTCAGGAAGGATAGAGCAAGGGTAAATTCTAGCCTTAGATTGCTCAACACCGCTCACTAATGATGGTTAAAATATCGCTCCAGAAAATCTAAGGCATGGTTTTTTAAATCGTAATATTCTTAAGTTTCTGGCATGGCATGGCGATCGCGGGGATGGGGAAAAGGCACCTTTAAAATTTCACCAATGGTGGCATTGGGACCATTAGTCATTAATACAATGCGATCGGCCATATAAATTGCCTCATCTACATCATGGGTAATCATCATCACTGCCTGGCGATCGCCTTTAATTCCGAATATTCCTCAGGGAGATTAAAATACTTGGACAGAACGTACAAATCTTTGCAATTGACGACTTTCTAATTCCAAAACTCGCCGGGCAAAATCAGGATCATGGTCGAGTAAATCGTCAAACTGGTCTACGGAAATGGCTAAAATCCTCGTACTTCTACTGTCAGCAATGATAGTATTTTCTGATTTACTGTGGGCTAAAACTTCTAGTTCATCTAATGTTTGCCCAGGATGTAATTGCTCAATTCGAACTCCAGTCTCCGTTTGATAGTGAACATTAGCATCCCCTTCGATTAACAATAGTAATTCTCGACAGGTATCCCCCGCTTCGGTGATCACGTCTCCTTTGTTATAGGTCCTCACTTCAGCCCGCTCTGCTAGGGCAATGAGAGTTTCACTTTGCATACGGTGGAAGAAATCACTATTAAATAAATAAACTACTTTTTCTAGGTCAGGAAATTCAGTTAAAGGGGGATTTTTTGTTGATGTTGATTGCCAAGCGAGGAAGTGATCTAGAGTGTATTGAACTAGATGGGAATTAAACTGATGGCCATAATTAATGCCAATGGTTTGACTACGTTGGGGTGCTAATTGGGTCAACATATAAAGGGCAGCGGCCTGGACCATGGGATTTTGATCCTGGAGCAGAACTTCTAAGTAGGGCAAAATGGTTTCTGGAGAAAGTTCCAAAGAACAGGACAAAGGTTTTTCTCCCGGTTCAGTCAAACATTGACGTATTTCTGCCGGTAGGCGATCATCCCAATGTTCCTGCTCTAAAAGTTCACTTAAAACCGTTGGAGAAGCCTGTTGTAAAGATTGTGCTAGGGGCAAAGATGCCGGGGCAGATTGCAGTTGCTCTAGGGTTTGTAGAACTGAGCGGACAATTAATTCTTTTTTGTGGCTAATGTTTTCCTGTAACAGGGTTAATACTGCCTTATGTTCCTGGAGGATGGGTTGATTAAGGGCACGGTAACAATCAATTAATTCCGGCAATTGGGCCAGTAAAAATTCTGCTTTTTTTATGCTACTGGTTTCATCGGAAAAACCACTTAAAATCCATTCTTCTTCTTGGGGCGTAATGGAATATTGACGGCGCAGGGAACGAATGGCGGCAGAATCCTGTAATGATGTCGGCTCAAAGGTGTTGAAACTCGCCTGTTTTTGTTGTAGCAATAATAGGCGTTCCAGGGATTTACGATAACCAGTCAGGCGTATTTGGTTCTCCAGGGTTCTTTGGCGATCGGGGTTGAGCAATGCTGGATCTTCAATGCCCAATTCTTCGAGCACTAAACGGTGTTCATCGTCCGTAATACCCAATTCCTGGCGCATTTGTTGTAGAACTTCCAAGCTACTGGAGTAATTCACATAACCCTCTTCTAATGCTTCACGGACCACCCCTTTATAGGCCTGATGGCGTTTTTCCCGGGTAAAGCCGGGCAGAACCTTTGCCAGCACATAAACTTCATGGGTATTGAGGTCGCTTAATGTCCGCCCTTCTAAAAATTGTGAAACGTTGACCTGCAGTTTTTCTAATTGCTTGCGGAAACGGTTAGCCAAGTTTTCCCGGGAATATAAATCGGCACTGCGTCGCCAGGTTTTGTACAACCAAAGGGTACTTAGGGTTACCAATCCTATATCGTACAGATACTGCACTGCCAGGGGAAGAAGTTGTATTAATGGTCTGCCGGCAAAAATAAAGAAAAAATTGAAAATCGCAAAGGTACAAACGGTAAAAATACGATGGCGGATAATATCTATATTTAAACTGTTTTGTTGCTGCCGATTATGGGCTTTAATTCGTTTTTCTAACCATCTTCCAGCACCATAGGCAATGGCGGTACACGCCCCTAATACTAATGGCACTGCCACTATTTTAGGAATATTAATAGCTTGGTCAAATAGGTAAAATCCGGGTGATAGTAAAGAATTAAGCTGATCCGTTTGCCTTGACCATACTCCAGAAAAGTAATAGTTCCAATTGCCAGCGTAAAGATAATAATAGACAAAATAACCTATGACTAAACCGACGTAGCCATAGCGCAGAAATGCCGTTTCCGGTTGATTTAAACTGTTCCAGTAGGTGCGCTCCGCATCAATGTCAATGCAGGGATTTTGACAGGCTACGCAAGCACTCTGCTCTTTGCCATCCGGCAGTACTGTGCGGCACATGGATTGGGTAATGAGTTCTTCACTGGTGTGGGCTTTGCTGGCCAACAATCCCCCCGGTTCGCCGTAAATACTCTGCACTGGGGCCATGGGGCAAAAATATTGACACCAGGATTTGCCGCCATACAGGTAACCGACGGTGATAGCCATGGCCACTGTGAATAATAGCCAACCCCCTAGCATTAGGCGATCGCCATTAAAAAAGAGGATGCGCCCACATAGGCCGATGAACAACCAACTAAATTGCACATAGGCATAGTTCCGACCAAGCCAGGAATTGCGGTCCACTTTGGCCAGTTCGTAGCGCACTTTGCCGGTCTTTTTATTTTCCCGTTTGAATTGCCGTTGCCATCCCAAAGCCCGAGGAATTTGGGAGAGGAAAGAAAGGGGACAAATCCGTCGCCACAGTTCATGGCCGAACACTAGCAGGATAAAAATGGCCGCTGGCACGATTGCCCCCCAAAACAGGGTTGTGCCCAGGGCGTAGGGTTGCTCTGCTAAACATTCCCCTTGGACTTCAATGCATTGATTCGACAACCGCAGTGGGCTCCAGGGATGGTCCGCAGTGGTGAGGGCAGATGTCCAGGGGTCATAGAATAGGGAGGCAATAATTAACAGCCAACCCCCGGTTAATATCCACCGAATCCAGTGCATCCGTCGCTCTGACAGTTGTGCGAACATAGACAAATCCTTTTCTGGTTGGGCCTTTATCCATTCTGCACTCAATGCTAACCTGTTTTGCCATTGATTTTCATCTGGGTTAAAGCTCAAAATCGCAGTAATCATTCCCAACGGGGGCAAAGACCATGATCCAACCCGCCATCCACTTGGCCCAAAAATTTGGCGATCGCCTTGCCGCTTGTGATTATGGAAAAGCTTGGGATTTATTATCCCCGGAGCTTAAAAGGGAATATTCTCCCAAAACTTTACAAACGACGGTGGAAGAGATGATTAGCTATGGTTCTGGTCCCATCCAAAGGGCGATCATGATGACGGAGTGGCAATACACCGCCATGGAAAACGATGATGTGGTGTGGCTATACGTTGCCCTAGAGGGAGAAGATTTTGGAGAAGCCGTGACGGTGATTGTCCAATAGCAGGAGGAAAAACTCGCAATCCGTTGGTTAGAGTGGGGCTGACTTTAAAAAAGTAACGTTACCGCCACTCTTGCCTTGAACTAATTGACTCAACTTAAATTAACCAGACAAGAAACGGAGAGAGAGGGATTCGAACCCTCGATGGAGCTATAAACCCCATAACTCCTTAGCAGGGAGCCGCTTTCAACCGCTCAGCCATCTCTCCAGAGTGACAGTTCCATATCATAGCAAACAATGACGTCTTCCGCCTTTTTCAACTGGTAATTTCCACTTTCTTTGGTGGGGCGGATAATTCGGAAACTCGACGTTGGTGTTGAAAAAATCCAATGTTGAATACTAAAACAGTGTCCGGTTACTGATTGCCGCCACTTTCTAAAAGTTGCCGGAATGAGCTCCAACTGGTTTCGTTGGGACGTTGGTCAGATAGGGATGGTGGCTTAACGTACTCTGGAAAGTTGTTGGCAATCTCTGTTTTCATTACTACCGACAAATCGTCGAAGCTGGCTAATTTACGTCCAGCGGTATGAAAATACAACAATCCAACCCGATTGCCCATTTCCATCCAAGGCAACCAGTTGGAAAGCCGCGCCCAACCGATGGAGGCCGGGGCTGAGGTCTGCCGGGGATTACTCAACTCATCCACACTACCAAAGAAATTGAACATTTCCGTGGCGTGATAGGTTCCCCCCACATAACGCTGAAACTCTCCACCCAAGGGATTAGGGTAAAACAGGGGCACGGTTACGTTTATCCACCATTGGTTTCCTCGCACGGTAATGTCTCTGGCGATCGGACTGCCGTCATTGTCCTTTAAGCGATAGCTAAAATTTACCGGATCGTTAGCCACATGAAAGACTTCCACTGTTTTGCCGGTCCAGGGATTTTCCCACTGACGTAACACCTCTCCGGTCACGGGATCTTTGTAGAGTAAAATCTCCCGACTCACCATGCGAAAATCCTCGTCATCATTGCCATCTGCTAGGGGGCCACATTGACGGATATTCATGCCCTCCACCAGAAAAAGTAAGCGGTCTGGTTCCCCTGGAATCCGACTATAGGTTTTGCCTTCCCACCAGTAGGTTATTGGTTGACCATCTTCCGTCGAGCAGAAAATTTTCCGCAGGGCCTGTAGTTGACCGGCCGGCTCCCTCAGTTCCAAGGCCTCGACCTTATTCTCTCCCATGCCGACTAGCAAAAGTACCAGGGATAGGGGAGAGAGGAGAGCAGCAGAAAACTTTGGCAGGTTGAACACAATGATCGGGCCCTAATAACAATCGAAAATTTGCTTGTTCCTTAGCTTTGCTTTAGCTCGAGGGCATCTTCCGTAGCAGCGCCGTGGACAGTTTTTACCCACTTGAGACGCTTTGGTCGGAAGGCCATGCGGGCGGTGACAGCGGGCATGATGATTAGCCAGTGGAACATGTAAATGGTACCACTAATGGTACGGACTAATAGGGCCGGGACTTGCCGCCAGGATGACTGTCCTTCTGCGGGGGTTAATCGTCGCAGTCCATGGTACATCCCCCAACAGGAAAAGCCGATCGCCAGATAACTGAGGGGAGTGAGCAGAGGAAAGCGCCTTTGCCACAGGGCCATGAGTAAATCCGGTACGGCGGCGGTGGGCAAAAGATATTGCATCAACAAAAAGGAAAAGAGGTCTAATTTTTTCTTCCAGCCCAGGGGTTGGGTGCAAATCCAGCGCCAGTAATCCAGGTAACGTTGGTAACCCCCTTCCGCCCAGCGATTGCGTTGGTGCCAAAGGGCAATCGCCGTGGTTACCCCTTCTTCTTCCACCGGGGGATTGACCAAAATACCAACTTTCCATTGGTGGAGGTGTAGGCGGATGGTCAAGTCTAGGTCATCGGTAATGGTTTGTTCATTCCAGCCACCTACCGCATCCAAGGCTTGGCGGGCCACAAATTGGCCATTCCCCCGCAGTTCTCCAATGCCGCCGGTAACAATTCTTTGTTCTTGGAAATAGGCATCCAGGGCCATTTCCGCCCCTTGGCCTCTGGTCCAAAAATTGACATCTTCATTGGCGATCGCCTTCCGTACCTGGAGGGCCCCAAAGGTGGAACTGGCAAAATAGGGCACCACCCGCCGCAGCAAATTCTTGGGCACATCGGCATCGGCATCAAATACCCCAATGATGTCCCCCTGGGTTTGGGCCAGGACTTCGTTTAAAGCTCCAGATTTGCCGCCACTGGCCCCAGCGCCCCTCCTCAGCACTTGTAACTGGGGGTATTGCTGGCGTAGTTGATCAAGGATAACCGGAGTGCGATCAGTGCTGTTGTCGTCCACAATCCAAACTTCATGGCGATCGCCTGGATAATCCAAAGTGCATAACTGCCGGACAATTTTACTGATCACCGCTTCTTCATTTTTCGCTGCCACCATCAAACAAACCTGGGGATAATGCACTGCCGATTCTGTCCCAGTCACCATGGGGGGGGGCGCTTCGGGAGTTGCCTTCATTAACCTGAGGGCTTGCAAAGAGAGAGCACCGGTGAAGGCCCACACTAACCAACTACCCCAAACCCAATAATGGAGGGTAATCACCAGGGTCCAAATGGCCATGAGCACCACTGCGGCTTTTTTGCGCCGCCCTTCCGATCCCCGGAAAAAGTCGTTCCGAAAATCCTCCTCCTCAGCCTCGGGATCGTCCCATTCTGCTAGGAAGGCCTCCAGGGGAGACAAATCGGCATCGTTATCTTTCCACGGAAATTGGGGCATAGGTGACCTGTGATGTAGTCAGGAAAACTAGACATTGCCCTCCATTCTAACGATTGCTTGCGATATTTTCGGGGAGTGGCCACCGCCCAGGGTAAATCTCCACCGTCCACTAGGGGGTCAAGGGCGGGAACTAAGTGCAAAAATAGTTTATTTTCTAGGTTTTTTCCCATGGATTTTCGTCGCTGGATTGCCCGCCGTGATCAGGATTGGCAGACCCTTGACCAAATTTTGACCCGCCTGGAAACCAAGGGGATCAAGTCCCTGCCCACGGAGGACATTCAGCAGTTGGCTAGTTTATACCGGGCTACTTCCGCCGACCTGGCCCGGGCCAAAACCCACGACCTCAATCCCCGTCTGAGGCAGAATCTACAAAGTCTCATTACCAGGGCCTATGGCCAAATTTACCAGGGCGATCGCCGTCAGGAGTGGAACAAAGTCGCACAATTCTACCTTTGGCAGTTGCCCTTAGTGTTGCGCCAAACCTTTAGTTATACCATGTTAGCCTTCGGTATTTTTTTCCTGGCCAGTGTAATTGCTTGGTGGTATAGCTGGCGGGATCCAACCTTTTTGGAATTAGTAGTACCAACGGATTTAATCAGCACCGTTCGGGATAAAGGCCAGCTCTGGATGGGCTCAATTTTAACCATGAAACCGGTGGCGGCCAGCGGCATCATGATCAATAACCTTTCCGTTGCCTTTGGCATGGTGGCCGGTGGGGTGGTGGTG
>NZ_JADEVV010000033.1 GCF_015207985.1 Synechocystis salina LEGE 00031
GTCTCAAATTATCTGGTGCTCAATGGTCTCCCAAGAATGTTAACCGAATGCTACGCCTGCGCTGTGCCTATCTTAATCACGCCTTCTCTATGAGTATTTATGCTTGCTGACAAACTGGGATGCTCCCGTCAAACCTTTCCCCATGCCGATCCAGTTGGGCAACTAACTGTATTTAACATTGGTGGAAAAAATTATAGGCTCATCACCAAAATTGTCTTTCCCACCAAAGAAAGCAATAGTGGCCGAGTTTATATCAGAGCCGTGTTAACCCACGCAGACTATAGCAAAGGTAATTGGAAAAAGGATTCATGGTTCAAATCATAAATCTAATTTCCTAAAAGATTAAGGAATAGCTAACTTAGAAAAAATCCTAAAATCATCTTGCTTTCCTCTTTAAACACTTAATTTTTCAGATTAATCTTTGTCAAAAATAAATTACCCTACTTGCCATAAAAATATTGCTATGCGCGTTACATATTTAGACTTAATTCAGTCTTTCCCCCCCCCGACCCATTCGCTCCGCCCAAGAGCTTGAAGCAACTCAAGCAGTGGTTAATAATCTGCTCGATACAGAGGCGTTAACCGCTGACGAAGAAGATTACTTGGAAGTTCTTGGCACCTTAATCTACGAATACGAACAACAGCAAGGGGATATTATTTCTGATATCCACGGTGCAGAACTTCTGCAAATTTTGATAGAAGAAAATGAATTAAAGCAAAAAGATCTAGTGCCAATTTTCAAAACAGAATCGATTGTTTCTGCGGTGTTGAATGGCAAGCGACAACTCACAACCCGCCATATCCAAGAATTGGCTAAATTTTTCCATGTCTCACCGGCTGTATTTTTCCCTGCGAATTCTTCTGGGGATTTTCTTGTCGCCTAAATTAATCTCTGGGAATATAAAATTAAGCCCTGAATATCTTCATTCTGGAAAACCAATCCAACAAGTGATGCAAATATTCGTAGGGGCATTGGCATGAGTTGCCAAGAGTTTGTTGCAGGAACAAAATTGCTGCGCCATCACAACAACAATTGACTCACCCCCAAAATTATCGCTCTCCTATAGCAAAGGACGAGTTAGTTAGGACAGTTCTCTCAACGCTATATCCAATGCAGAAATCAGCGATTCTCCATTACTAACAAGTTGGGAAACATAACGTTTTAGTCTCGCCCAGAACTTCTCAATTTTGTTCAAGTCTGGTGAATATGGTGGTAAAAATATAACCTCACACCCAGCTTTTGCTAGCAATGCCTTTATTCTTTCTTTCGGATGGAAGCTTGCATTATCCATGATGAGTATCTGACCTGGTATTAACTCTGGTAATAACATTTCTTCTATCCATGTGCATACTACCTGAGCGTTACAGTATCCTTCAAATATCATTGGAGCTATTGTTGTTCCATTCCACCAACAACTTATTATGCTGACTCTCTTGGTTCTATGTCCTAATTTATTTGCCTTGAATCTCTCTGATTTATGACAGTACCCATAGGGGTAGTCTAGAGTGTCATCTAGACCGGCTTGATCCATATATGTCAGTCTTTCTGGCGCATATTGCTTGATTTCATCTTCAAATGCCTTTCTCGCATCCTCATCTATTTCCCTGTAAATATAAGTTTTTTTTTCCTAGTAAATCCTATTTTCTTTAGAGCCTTACTTATTCTTATTCTACTTACAGGCTCTGGCCATTTTTCTGCCATTTGTTTTTGCGTTAAATGACCGTTCTCTTCCGCAAATTCTCTGAATTTATCCAAATCATCTATTTTCGGTCGTGGACCACGCTCATAATCTCTCTTCGGGGCCACGCTTCCTGTCTCTTTCTTCTTTTTTATCCATAGGTCTAAGGTGTTGCGACTAATGTTCAGTGTTCGGCAGACATGGCTTTTCTTCTCTCCTTTTTCTACTGCACTTACCGCTTTCTCTCTTAGATCTATACTGTAGGGGGCTGGCATCGCTTTTTTCCTAACTCTTTCCCTATATTATGTCCTAACCTTAGCAATCTTTGCTATATCAGAAAAGGGAAGATAGAAAAGCGATAGTTGCAATCTCCTGATTTTGGCTCGATCAGCTGTATGTAGAACTTTCACGGACAGATTACCAGGGCAAAATACTGCCATCCCAACTATAAAACGTGCCACTATTTTCTAATTTTACCTGCAACAAAATCGCCATTAATTGCCCTACAGTTCGCTCCACAGTAAATAACTTTTCCGGGGGCACATTTTTCTGAAATGGCTGAGACAAGGAAGTGTCAGTGGTGCCAGGATGGAGCAAAATTACTGCACATTGGGGCGCAACTCGACGGTATTCGATCGCCGTATTTTTGAGCAACATATTCAGCGCCGCTTTAGAAGCTCTGTAACCGTACCAGCCGCCCAACTGGTTATCGCCAATGCTCCCCACTTTAGCGGAAATAGTGGCAAAAACACTGGGGGAAGCATGGCGGAAATGGGGCAAAAAATGTTTAGCTAACAACGCCGGCCCAATGCTATTAACGGCGAAATATTGCTGTAACTGTGATGGCTGTAAATGGCGCAAACTTTTTTCTGGTGGGTTGTCATCCACATGGAGAATGCCCACACAATTGATCAGCCAATTAACTTCGGTTTTACCCAATTGCTGACTAAATTGTGCAATCTGGCTTTCTGAAGTAATATCCAACGGCACCAAGGTTAAACGGTCAGGATTTTCCTGAGCTAAATGATCCAACTCGGCGATCGCCTGGCGGTAGGTGGCCCAAATTTTGACCGGAAAGGGAACTTGGGTAAGGAAATAACGCACAAAACCTAAACCAATGCCCCCGGATGCCCCCACTATGACCACCGTTTGGGGATGATTGTGGGCTGGAAAATTCTGGTTTGCCATGGGATCAACCAACCAAAAAATGGTTAAGGATTAAGGAAATGGAAGGAAAAGGGCAAGCGGGCATAAATACCTTGGGGATCATTGAATTGAGCCAACTCTGCCCATTCCCGCTCCAACTGTTGCCAATTGCTTTGCAGAAATGGCGGTAGGATGACGGAGTTAGTCTGGGTGAAACTATGGCTTAGATTGCTCCATAGGAGGGAATTTAGCCCCCTCGGGGTGGGATATTCCTTTACTTGCCATTGCTCTCCCAACTCTGCTTGGGCCGCCGCTAAGGTCAAAGCCGTTTGCAGTCCCCCCAGTTGATCCACTAGCCCAATTTTTTGAGCTTCCACCCCAGTCCAAACTCTCCCCTGGGCCACGGAATCCAAGGCGACGGGGAGTAAATTGCGGGCACTGCCTACCTTGTCTAAAAAAACATCGTAAACTCTATCCACCGCCCGTTGGAAAATAGCTAACTCCAACTCGGTTTTGGGTTTAATGCTGGAACCCACATTGGCCAGCTTCCCAGTGGCCACTTCGTCCCAGTTTAGTCCCAGGCGATCGCCTAAATTTTCCACGTTAAAGAGAATGCTAAAAACCCCAATGGAACCGGTGACGGTGTTGGGTTGGGCGACAATTTTTTCCCCAGCGGTGGCAATCCAGTAACCACCGGAAGCCGCCACATTGCCCATGGAAATAATCACTGGTTTCTGGGCCTGTAAAAGCTCCACTTCCCGCCAGATAGTATCCGCCGCACTGGCGCTACCACCGGGACTATTAATTCTGAGTACCACCGCTTTAATGTCATCATCCTGACGAATAGTTCTTAACAGTTCCCCATAGCGATCGCCGCCGATATTTTCCCAGGTGCCCCTACCATTAACAATGGAACCTTCTAGGTAAACAATGGCTACTTTGGGGCCTTGGTCGTGGCTTTCGGCTTCCCATGTTTGTAGCCGATGGTACTCAGCCAAACTAATTTTTCTAAACTCCTGTTCTTCTTCTTCGTCCGCTTCATCGGAGTCATTAATCCAAACCCCTGACTGTTTTAACTCCGCCAAAGCTTCATCCCAATAGGTCACTTTGTCCACCAACTTTTCCCTTAGGGCTATGTCGGCAAAGAGTAAACCTTCTTCATTGGCGATCGCCTGGAGTTGGGGCACTGTTAATGAACGATTATCAGCAACACTGGTTAAATAAATTTGCCAAATTTGCTCTAGCAGGAGCTGTTGTTGCTGGCGATTTTCTGGACTCAGGTTTTTCCTGGTGTAAGGTTCAATGGCCCCTTTGTAGCTACCCACCCGCAGGGTCTGTACCCCAATGCCAGCCTTGGCCAACGCTCCAGTAAAAAAAATTGGCTGGGTTCCCAAGCCGTTCATTTCCACCCCACCCATGGGATTAATTAAAACGGAGTCGGCAGTGGAAGCCAAATAGTAGCCTAGTTCACTATAGTTAAGTCCGTAGGCAATAATCTTTTTGCCCGATTGTTTAAATTTAGCTAGGGCCTGTTGCACCTCACTTAAGTTGGCATAACCTTCCACTTGGTTACTGCGACGACCATCAATTAATAGGGCCACAATGCGGTCATCTCCGGCGGCCTTTTCAATGGCATTAACCACCGTTCGCAGGGGTAAAATTTCCTCCCGATTGCCCAGTAAACCCTGCTGTAAATTGAGGGTAGGGCTGGTGTCCCTGATGGGGGTAGCTAGATCGAGAATGAGGGCAGTTTTTTCCTCCAGTACGGGGTCTGCCTCAGCCGCAATCAGTACGAACAACAACACCAAACTGCTGGCCCCAAGGCTAAGCAAAACCACAATGGCTGCCAAGGTTCCGAGGAAACTAGCCACCATTTGCTGGAAAAAATTCTTCATGCCGGCTGACTGCGTGCTAATTCCTGGAGGGCTTTACGGTCAAGTTTAATCTCAATTTGATCGTTTTCCTTGGTGCCTAGGGTGCGGTAGGCGGAGCCTAGATAGAGGGGTTTAGTCAAGCCGGGCTGGGGATGGACCAAAGTTCGGGCCCGAATGACCATTTGTTCATTGCCATCGGTGGAAATGCGGCCGAGGGAAAAGTAATTATTGGCGGCCTGTTTGAGGGTGGCTTCCACTTCCGTGGGGGATATGGTCACCGGCACACTAATGACAAGTTGATTGGCGCCATTGTCATACACCCGATTGAAGCGCACCGACCCTTCCACTGCTGGGCGGTCAAACATGCCCAAACCGAGGCCAAAAATACCCACCGTTAAAACCGTCATGAAGCTCGTCACCCCCACCAGGCGAAAGCGGAATCCCCAACGGAAGATAAAGGCCAGCACCATGAAAATGAAACTGGCGATCGTAGCGTAGGCGGACCAACGAAGATAAATGGTAACGTCCATAGGTAGGGAGAGAATTACGTCAACAAATCTAACAGAAAATGCAGTTAGTTAATCTTCATCCCCCCGATCGCCAACGGCCCAGCTTGCTTTATTTGCCTGGGTTGGATGGCACGGGTAAATTGTTTTATCGGCAACGGCCAGAGTTGGTGGATTACTTTAACCTGCTAGCTCTGCGCCTGGCTCCGGGGCCTCTCCCAGACGATTGGTCGGCGATTGCCAAGGGATTACACCAACTAATCCAGCAACAGGAGGGGTTGACGTTGCCCCTCTACCTCTGTGGGGAATCCTTTGGGGGTTGCTTGGCCCTGGCCTATAGCTGTTTATATCCCCGGGAAGTGGCCAAGTTAATTTTAGTCAATCCTGCCACCGCCTTTGACCGTCGCCCTTGGTTACAGTGGGGCATTCCTTTCCATCAGTGGTTACCCAGCGCCCTACAAACCGTCACCACCCTCACCGGGCTACCCTTTTTAGCCGCCGTAGAACGTTTACAGCCCCAGGATCGTCGCCAATTGCTCAATGCTATGCGCTCCATTCCTCCGGCGATCGTGGCCCAAAGGTTGGCTCTGTTGCAAAGTTTCAACCAACAGGGATTAGACCTAGGAAAAATCAGCGCCCCCAGCTTAATTTTGGCCAGTGGCCGGGATTTACTACTGCCTTCCGTAGAAGAAGCTCACAAGTTACAGTCCCATCTTCCCAAGGCCATGGTGAAAATATTGCCCCACAGCGGCCACGCCTGTTTGCTGGAAAAAGAATTATCCCTACAAAAGATTTTGCAAACTTCCCAATGGTTACCGGAGCTAGTTTTACTTAACAAAAATTCATGAGCCCCGGCGGTATTGACCCTTGATTGTGGTCTGCCATTCGGACTACATTGCAAAGATTAGAGAAACTTGTTTAACAAAAAACGTCGTAATTTTTGCGACCACCACCTTATTAGAGAATCCTTTAGGAGAACCCATGAATATTGCCGTTGTGGGACTGAGCCATAAGACAGCCCCGGTGGAAATTCGCGAAAAACTCAGCATCCAAGAAGCTAAGTTGGAGGAAGCGTTAACCCATCTGCGGAGTTATCCCCACATCGAAGAAGTCACTGTCATTAGCACCTGTAACCGCCTGGAAATTTACGCGGTGGTGACGGACACGGAAAAGGGGGTGGTGGAAATTACCCAATTCCTTTCCGAAACTGGCAATATTCCCCTGGCAACCCTACGCCGTTATTTGTTTACCCTCCTCCACGAAGATGCGGTGCGCCATTTGATGCGGGTGGCCGCTGGCTTGGAAAGTTTGGTGCTGGGGGAAGGGCAAATTCTCGCCCAAGTGCGTACTACCCATAAGTTGGGACAAAAATATAAAGGGGTAGGTCGTCTGCTCGATCGCCTCTTTAAACAGGCCATTACGGCCGGTCGTCGGGTCAGAACGGAAACGGACATTGGTACGGGAGCCGTGTCCATCAGTTCCGCCGCGGTGGAGTTGGTCCATCGTCAGGTGGATTTATCGAGCCAAAAAACCGTCATTATCGGGGCCGGTAAAATGGCTTGCTTGCTGGTAAAACATTTGTTGGCCAAGGGAGCTACGGACATCACCATTGTGAACCGTTCCCAACGCCGTTCCCAGGATTTAGCCAACCAATTCCCCCAAGCCCAACTGACCCTCTGTCCCCTCACCGATATGTTTACGGCGATCGCCGCTGGGGATATTGTCTTCACCAGCACTGGAGCGACGGAACCGATTTTGGATTGCCAGAACTTGACTGGCTGTGTGGTTAACCGCAAGAGCTTAATGCTAGTGGATATTTCCGTGCCCCGTAACGTGGCCGCCGATGTCCACGCCATGGAACAAGTGCGGGCTTTCAACGTGGATGACCTGAAGGAAGTGGTGGCCCAGAACCAAGCCAGCCGTCGGCAGATGGCCAGGCAAGCAGAGGCTTTACTAGAAGAAGAAATTGCCGCCTTTGACCTCTGGTGGCGATCGCTGGAAACAGTGCCCACCATCAGTTCCCTCCGCAGTAAGGTGGAAGATATTCGGGAACAGGAATTGGAAAAAGCTCTCTCCCGTCTGGGCAGCGAATTTGCCGAAAAACATCAGGAAGTAATCGAAGCCCTCACCAGAGGCATCGTCAACAAAATTCTCCATGAACCCATGGTGCAACTGCGGGCCCAACAGGACATTGAAGCCCGTAAGCAATGCCTGCGCTCCCTAAAAATGCTGTTTGATTTGGAAGTGGAAGAACAGTTCGGTTAGAACTTGTTGTGAACTACTCCTTTCTGTTAAAGCGAGGCAGGGGAATTTCCGCTTCTATAAAGTTGAAAGACTCTCTACCCGTTAGTTATGGGGGATTTAACCCTAATTTTTTCCGTTTCCAAGTTGTTAAGCACTCAAAAACCAGCTCCCTGTTCTCCCCTGGAGTCGTTTTCCCTTTTGGTCCCCGTCCCCAAGGCCTAGCCAAACTCCTAAGCTAGAATTATCGAGGAAGATATTAGCGCCGAGGACAACTAGGCCATGGCATTGGTCCACAGCGGGGTAATTGAGAACTATATCCAACGGGTGACCGAGTTAAGTCAATCCACCCAGCGCATTCCCACCAGCGCTGAACTGGAGGCGATCGCCGGGGAGCTGGGCATTGAGCCGGAGGAAATCAAGGCCGCCCAAAAACAGGCAACCGACCATTTCACCAGAGCCCAGGGCTATATGCGTTTGGGTTATTGGGATGATGCGATTGCGGAGCTGGACGATGCCATCGCCTTTAATCCCGGAGAATCAAAATTTTTGCTTTGTTCCGCTGAAGCCCACCTCGGTAAGTGGAAACACCATCACCGTGCCCAGGATGCAGATCAAATGCATTTACGGGTGCGCCAATGTCTATCCTTAGACCCTGGTTGTGAAGCAGCTTTAAATTTGCTGGGGGAATTTAGACGGCGGCAGAGGAGCTATTTCCGCACTTTAATGGGGGGTCTGATCTTTGCGGGGGCTGTGCTCTGTGGAGGAGGAATTTACTATTTTCTCCAGGGGGGACTACCGTTTGTAATTGAAGAAAAGGCCCGTTTGGAAGATTTACAAAACACCATCCAAAGCCAAAACGACACTATTGACCAATTGATTGGGGAACAGAAAGCCCTACGGCGGGAATTTGAAGCTGCCCTAAATCAGCAACTGCAAGAAAATCGTCAGAGCGGCGATCGCCTCAATAAACTGTATGCCCGCTTTAAATATCTAGAGGATAAGGTCAAAGAATATCAAAATCCTCCCATTGTGGTGCCGACCCCAGGCCCTACTTCCCCCCCGGCCCAGGGGAATTCATCACCGCCGTTGGTGGATGGTCGCAAAAACTAATGGCAGGCAAATTCCAGAACGCTCCCCCTAGGGCAGAATACTCAATGCCGCAAAAGCGATTGCGCACCGCCGAGAGGGAATAGGGACTCACCAGATAAATAAAGGGCAAATATTCCTGCACCTCCATCTGCATTTGGTCGTAAACCAGACTGCGTTCCTGTTGGGGAATAATTTGGGAAGCTTTTAGGGCCAAATTGGCGATGTTCTGCTCCCAGGGAGCCACCGTTTGTCCCTGTAAAGGTTGGGCGCCGGCCTGGGGGTGCTGGTTAAACATATGTAAATTGCCCTTAACATACCAAACATTAGGTATATGGGGATCGTTGCCGCCGGTTAACCCTAAAACCACCGCATCCCACTCCAAGCTATTGCTTAATTTGTCCACCAACACGCCAAAACTGATGGGGCTAAAGTCCACTTGCATGCCCAATTTACCTAGATCTTCTTGAATTTGGGTACCCAAAGCTTCCCGAACTTTATTACCGGCGTTGGTGTTGAGTACAAAGCGGACACGGTTACCCCGATCATCCAATAATTGTTGTTGATTGTTATAGGTAAAGCCCCCTGCTTTTAGTAATGCCTGCGCTTTTTCTGGGTCATAGCTATAGACTTTGACATCGGGATTAAAAAAGGGAGATTGCACGGGGATAAAGGAATTTTGCTTTTCCCCCAGCCCCCGATAAATGTTATTAACCATTCTTTCCCGGTCAATGCCATAGGCGATCGCCTGACGGAAATTGAGATTATTAAACCAGCGGGATTTAATTGGGTCCACTAAGGGTTTGCCCTGGCGTTTACCTTGGTTGAGATTAAAGGTTAAATAGGTGCTAGCGTAGGTGGGGCCACCGTTGTAGATGACAAAATTACCCCGTTCCTCTTCCTGTTTGAGCAGGGAAAAGGATTCCGGTGGCACTCCCAGGGAATCTAAACTGCCAGAACGAAATTGCAGCAAGGATGTATCGGTGCTTTCCACAATGGCCCACACCACCCGGGGAATATAGGGTAGGGATTCACCGTTGGGGCCCTTTTCCCAATAATAGGGATTCTTACTAAAAATTACCCGTTGACTAGTGACGTAGCGGGCTAATTTATAGGGACCATTGACCACAATTTGATCCGGGGGAGTGTTGGTGCCCCAGGTGCTCAAAAATAAGGGATTGCCATTTTCATCGGTCTTTTCCACCGTTTCCCGCAGAATATGGGCGGGCAAAATCGGAAATTGGGCTGTGTCTAAAAAGGGTGCAAAAGGTTCTGGGATGTTAAAAGCCACCTGGCGATCGCCTACTTTTGTGATCTTCGGTTCGGCCTGACTTTCTCCCACCTTCAAACCGTCCCGGTAATTATTGGGAATTTTGGGGTTTAAATAAAGATCATTGTAGGAAAATAGTACGTCATCGACGGTGAGGGGTTCGCCGTCCGACCAGCGTAGACCTTCCCTGAGGGTAAAAGTGATGGTCAAATTATCCGGGGAAATTTCCCAACTTTCCGCCAAAGCTGGTGTTCTTTCCCCAGTGAGGGGATTTTCCCTGATTAGCCCTTCGTAGATATAACCAAAAACATTGGGGGACTCCTGGGAGAGAACGGCATTAAAAGTTTTGGGGTCACTGAGCACGGAAAAAACTACCTGGTCTTTTAGTTCCGGAGAAAAACAACCTCCTAAGGAAAAAGTCAGCACGAGGCAACACAACACCATACTGACTAATTTTCGTCCCCAACTCCGACCCAGTGGATAATTTTGCTGGCCTAACTTTTTTACCTTGGCGATCGCCGTCTTCCTTTGTTCCACCACCCTATTCATTGCTACTTTGTTTCCCCAATGCGTAAACTGCCCCTGTGAAGACCGTCAATATGGCCAAGCTGATGGACCAACTCCCTCCTAAGCCCCATTTCAAGCCCCAATTACAAAGGGCTCCCATGACGAGGAAGGGCAAAATACTCATCACCGAAGCATAGAAAGCATTCTGGGCTTCCCGAGCCTCTCTGGTGCGTTCATATTCTTCCACAGAAGTGTAGAGGGAACGTTCGGCAAAGTTAAACCACCGTTGCAACTGTTCAATTAGCCAATTGCGCCCACTGCCCCAAGTTAGGTACAGCCCCAATGCCCATAGGGTTGCGCCGGCAATCATCGCCGTATTAATGGGAATTTCGAAAGGAATCCAGTCCATGAGCATGGGGAGCGCCATCTAAAGTTTTTAGGATTTTAACAAACCCCCTGCCCCCACCACGGCGATCGCCCCTGGCCACCGATAACGGAAAACTTAAATTTAGCCTAAATCTAGCCATGAATATCCGTCTCTAAAGTACAGATAAACGTGAAAAAGAAAGCCGCCACTGAAGCAATGGGCGACCTCTAGCAATCGGAGGGTGATATTGACTTTATGTCTTATCTTTAGGTTAAGGCCGGAACGGCGGGCTTTATGTAGCCTATTTGACGAAAGTTCCCGTAACTAGGCTTTCCCCGTATAGATATGTAAGGGTTCCTTGACAAAGCGAATGTAAAAGTGTTTAAACGTGGAGCGCAATACCCTGGGCAGGCCAAAATCAATGGGCATCAACACTTCCGGTAGTTTCCAATTATCCACCACCAACTCCCGGGGATGGGCCAGAGGAAAGGTCAATTCAGCGGCGGTGGGATTGAGTCCTAGCCGTTCCTGGGCCGCCATGGTGGGAATAGTAGCGGGGTCTAGTTGCAAAATATTGGTGATGACAAAATCTAGGGCAAACACATCGGGGCTAGCGGCCAATAACCCCACTTCCCTGGGGTCACCGTGCATCGGGCCATTGCCTTCATGGGCCATAATGCCATCCAAAATAGTTAAATCCGGGGCGATCGCCTTGGCAGTTTCCACCAGCATTTCCCCAAAGCGATTGGCATCTTTGCCAGCTTCCATGTGCCACCAAGCTTTCATTTTGCCGGGGACGCAACCGAATAAATTTTTTACCCCCATGGTCATGGTCAATTGGGAATGGGATTTAAGCTTGGGTAAATTAATCACCACGTCTGCATCCATGGCCTCCTTGGACAGGCGCAAATGATTAAAATTATCGCTATCAGTGGCATAGCGCCCCCCCCGGAATTCCACAATGGGAATATTCAATGCCTGCAACAGAGGCAAATAGCCATTATTCTCTGCCACGCCCCGGGCTGAACCAAACGCAGGACTATCCCCCATAAACGGTTTACCGCCTGCTTCCTGCACCAGCTGGGCCACGGCGGCTACCATTTCAGGGCGGGTAATACATTCCCTGCCGGGCCGGTTGCCAGTCAACAAATTGGGCTTGAGCAAAACCCGATCGCCTGGTTTGACAAAGTTGCCCATGCCGCCGAGAGGTTCAATTAAAGTTCTCAAGGAAGCCAGTAAACTGACCGCTTCGTAGGATTGGGCACGGAGCAAGCTAACGGGTTTGACCATGGTAGCGGCGAGTGATTGTAAACAAATGTGAATATAAACCTATTTCCGATTCTAGTCACATCAGACCCAAGATGCCAATTTGGGGGACAGTGCGCAATGTCGGGACTTTGAGAACGATAAACCCTTAATAATCACCAAAAATCCCGTTTATAATCGATTAACTGATTGGGATAAACAGAATGGTTGCGGAACTAACCAAAGGGAAAACTTTGTATGACACCGACTATAACCTCTGGGTGTTGGATATGGCGGCAAAACTTAAAAGGCAAGAATTTTCTGCCCTAGACTTAGAAAATTTAATTGAGGAGATAGAAGATTTGGGCCGGCGAGATAAGCGAAAACTTGAAAGTCTGCTCATGAAATTAATTGAACACCTCCTAATTTTGCAATATTGGCAGGCAGAAAAGTACAAAAATAGGGGGCATTGGGAACGGGAAATCTTTAATTATCGTAAGCAAATTAACCGTCTTTTAGCAGACAGTCCTAGTCTTAATAATTATCTGAACAATAAATTTCATTCTTGTTACTTAGATGGAAAAAAAATGGCAAGCAAACATTCTCAACTTCCCCTCAACACTTTCCCAGAAGCTCCCATCACGACCCTGGAAGATTTACTAGATGAGGATTGGTTACCGGAATAGACGAAAACTAGAATTAAGTTTATAACTAGTCAATGAGGTAGATATTATGGGTGCTGAACTCTGCAAAACCAATACAAATCTTTATGATACCGATTACAATCTTTGGGTCTTGGAAACCATCGCCAAATTAAAAAATAAAGACCTAGAAAGTCTAGATTGGGAAAATTTAATTGAGGAGATAGAAGACTTGAGTCGGCGCGATAAACATAAACTACAAAGTCTTCTCAATCATATTTTTGAACATCTCCTTTTGATTGTTTACTGGCAAGCAGAACTTGTTCGGAATCAAGAGCATTGGGAAAGGGAAATCTTAAATTTCCGCTTACAATTCATTCAGGTATTAGAGGATAGTCCGAGTTTGCGTAATTATGCAAGGGATTATTTAGCTGAGGGGTATAAAAGAGGCAGAAAATTAGCGGCCAAACACTCTCAACTTCCACTCAGTAAGTTTCCCGAATATCCTATTGCTACTCTTGAACAGGTAATTGACGAAGATTGGTTGCCCTAGGCGATCGCCACATGACTCATTTGGGTGTATAGATGTTATCCCCATTGATTGAGTGGAAGTTAAAATAAGATTTATAACTAATTACGAGGTAAATACTATGGTTGCTGAACTCCGCAAAACCAATACAAATCTTTATGATACCGATTACAATTTATGGATTTTAGACACTGTACAAAAGTTGCAATGCAAAGATTTAGACAATCTGGATTGGGAAAATCTAATTGAAGAGGTATTGGGTTTGGGGCGCAGTGACAAAAGAAAACTCGAAAGCTTAATGACACGGTTAATAGAGCATCTTCTCAAATTGGGCTATTGGCAATCTGAAAGAAATTATAATCAAAATCACTGGCGCAGAGAAATTCGTAATTTTCGCAAACAAATTAAACGAGAATTAAAGGCTAGTCCTAGTTTGAAAAATTACCTTGTCCAAATATTTGACGAATTATATCAAGATGCAAGGGAATTATTAGCTGATGATTCCGGGTTACCCATCGATATATTTCCCGAGCAACCCATTGCTACTCTTGAACAGGTAATTGACGAAGATTGGTTGCCCTAGGCGATCGCCTAGGTTATTGGTTATTATTAACATACTGAAGTTGTTCTTGCAATATAACATCAGCTTGAAATTCCCCAATTATACGATCATCCTTGAGAAATTTCTGTGTTTTTCTACGAAAGTATCGACAGTAAAACAAGTCAATTCTAAAATTTGAGGTACATCATGGTTACTGAACTTCCCAAAACAAACAAAAGTCTTTATGAAACGGACTACAATCTCTGGATTTTAGAGACTGTTAAAAAAATGCAATGCCGTGATGTGGAGAGTCTGGATTGGGAAAATTTAATTGATGAGGTATTAAGCTTGAGCAAAAGTGATAAACGAAAACTAGAGAGTTTATTGATGAGGTTAATCGAGCATCTTTTAAAGTTAGGTTATTGGGAAACAAAAAAAGAAAGAAATAGAAATCATTGGAAGGGAGAAATTATTAATTTTCGGAAACAAATTAAACGTCTTCTGAGGGATAGTCCTAGTCTAAAGCCCTATCTTAGTAGTGTTTTTAAAGAATGTTATCAAGATGCAAGGGATGTTGTTTCACAAACATCCGATCTTCCAATTAGTACATTTCCTGAGCAACCCATTGCCACCCTTGAGCAGTTACTGGATGAGGACTGGTTGCCCTAGGCGATCGCCGATAAACCCCGCTGTCGGTTAGGCCAGAATTAAAACCAAAATTGCTAAGTTTTTTGAAGAGGCGATCTGCATCTGAGTTTTCCGGGTAGGTTAGTAGGGTCTTATTTAGTGACGCAAATTTATGAGTGAAGGATTGAGATTTTATTGGTATCAAGGGGTTGATGCTCTTCTGAAGGGCGATGAAGCCTTGGCTCAAGATATTTGGATGTCGGCTATGTTAGAATGCCGGGTGGATGATGTACAAGAACGGACGGCGGAGTTGGTGGAGGTTCTGGAAGACACGGCGATCGAGTCATTACAAGCCGGAAATTGGGCAGGGGCTAGAAAATGCTATGAAATGGCGTTGGAGATTGATCAATCTTTTGAAAATTTAATTCTCAAAAAAATTCTTTTTTGGCAGGAAATATACACTCAACATTGTGAAAATCGGGGATACGAATTTAAGACTGATTGGTTCAGTGGTAACATTCCCATTTGGAATCAAGTTCTAAAAAAATTTATGGGTTCTCCTAATTTATCTTTTGTGGAGGTGGGCAGTTGGCAGGGCCGGGCAACTTGTTGGTTATTGGACAATGTTTTAACTGATTCGTCATCCACTATTATTTGCATTGATACTTTTCAGGGCAGTGTTGAGCATGAGTCTATGGGTTTGGGAGAGGACGTTAAATCGTTAGAGTCGGTTTTTGACTATAATATTCAGCGAACGGGTAGAGCAGATCAAGTTAAAAAGTTAGTGGGTTTTTCCCAAGATTGGTTACGCCAATTGCCACTTAACTCTTTTGACTTTTACTATGTTGATGGCTCCCACATTGCTAGCGATGTTATGGAGGATGTTGTTTTGGGTTGGGGATTACTGAAGGAGGAAGGCATAATTATTTTTGATGATTATGGCTGGGGAGCTTACCAGGATCAACCGACGATGCACCCTAAGTTAGCAGTTGATTCTTTCTTGGAGGTATTTAAAGATCGTGTCAGGGTTATTTGCAAAAGCTATCAGGTTATTGTTGAAAAAGTTGTGTAGGATTTGAATGAAAAACTCAGATCAACTCCAATGGATAATATCTCTCATTGAGCAAGCTGATTATGGAAACGCTACTGACTATTTAGAACAAATCTTAGAAGTAAATCCTGGTAATTCAACAACTTTTTGCTGTCTAGTGTTGGCTTACATTTTAATGGGTGAGCCAGAAGCCGCTGATGCTACCTGGATTAACCAGCTGATCAATGCAGATGAAGAAACTATAAAAAACACTAGCTTGGAATTATGCCAATTACTAGAGCAATGGATAGTGAAAACTTTAAATAATCAACAACTAGACCAGGCTAAATCTATGTATTTGGCCTTGAGATCTATTGATGAAGAATACCACAATCCTGCTCTGCAAGATTTGTTGATAAACGAAATTATTTTTCTTGGACAAAAGCTTGAATCAATAAATAAATATAAAGAGGCAATTGAAATTTACCTAGAAGTTCTGGATTTAAATGGTAAGCAAAATGAAGTTTATTATCAATTGGCCTACAGCTATTATAAGCTTGAAAATTATACCGAGGCTAAAAAATGGGCTTATAGAGCCATTAAATCTGGTTATCGATTGGGAGATTCTCACTACCTGATGGGCATAATTGCAGAAGGGCTAGAAGACTATGTATTAGCTAATACTAGTTATCAAAATGCTAAAATTTTTTATTTAAATAACAATCATAATGATGCTAGTAAGTATCATCTTGCTGGCAAATGTGCGGAAAAGCTTGGTAGTAGTTCTTCGGCTAATGAATATTATAAAAAATCGATTACGCTACAACCAAATACTCTAGCATTTTATTTGTCTTTGGCAGAGCTATACGAAAAGCAACAACAGTATGAACAACAAATTAGCGTTTTTGGAGATGCCCTCGTTTATTTTCCCCGTCATACTCAAGTGTTTGCCAAGCTGGGTCAAGCTTATTTACATTTGGGGCAAACGAATCTAGCCAATTATTATCTGGGCTATAGCTACTACTATTCAGATGAACTTGGTAGTTTGAGCCAAGCTTTAGAGCATCTAAAATCTTTTTTTGACAATTATTTTAATCATGAGTTGGTAGATTTCAACTTTTATCGAGATTTGAGTAAATGTTATTTAGTTTCTAATTACACTAAGGATGCTCTTAATATCTTAAGGTTAGCCTTGGATTTATTTAAAGATAAGGAGTTTACTATCAATAGACTAATACAATCAACATTTCCCATTCTCTACTCTAGCTTGCAAGAAATTAATTTCTACCGTCAAAATTTTGCCCTTAATCTTGCTGAAACTTGCCAATTAAAACCCATTAGCTCATCAGAAAAGATAGATTTTCTTGAGAGTCTAATCACCGGTTCCAATTTTTACCTTAGCTATCAAGGACGTAATGACACAATTCTGCAGAAAAAATACGGAAAATGGATACAAGATAACTTAAAAAAAATATTGCCAGAGTGGACAAACCAAAACAGGTTAACTCAAAAATGTGAAAATTTATTGTCCCGGAAGATTCGTATTGGCTTAATCTCTTTTCGCCTTAGGGGTTTAGGTTTACTTTATCTCGGTTGGGTCCGGTATCTCAACCATGAGCGATTCCATATAACGGTCTATGATTTTATTAATTCTAGTGAAAAAACAGATGCAGGCTTGGTTGAAGATTTTACTCGTTACAGTGATCAATTAGTTACAGTTTCTATTAATTGTCTATCTGGAATGGACATTGCTAATCGCCTAATTAGTGATAATTTAGATATTCTCATTTATACTGAATTAGGATTAGATCCAATTCTAAATCTTCTCTGTCATTTACGATTAGCCCCCATTCAATGCACAACTTGGGCCCATCCCATTACCTCCGGTAGTCCTGCCATTGATTACTATCTTTCCAGTCAATTAATGGAGCCTCATAATAGCCAAAGACACTATACAGAAAAATTAATTAAATTACCCAATATTGCCTTTCCCTTGCCACCGGTTGATTTTATTCCGGATAATAAATCTCGCACTGATTTTGGCTTGGAAAATGATAAAATTATTTATTTATGCTCCCAATCTTTATTTAAATACCTACCTCAGCACGATTGGATATTCCCTGAAATCGCCCAAAGAAGTAATAATTTCTGTTTTGTTTTTGTTGATCCTCCCAATGGACCAATGGTAACAAAATTTTTTCAGCAACGTTTAGAAACTACTTTTGGTTGTCTTAATCTAAAGTATCAAGATTACTGTCACTTTTTGCCCCGATTAAACAATGCTGACTTTATGAATCTTAATTTGGTAGCTGACATTTTTTTGGATTGTTTAAGTTGGTCGGGAGGATTAACTACTCGCCAGGCTATTGGCTGTAATTTACCGATAGTTACTTGTCCTGGAAAATTTATGCGAGCCCGCCATTCTTACGCCATGTTAAAAATGATTGATGTAACAGATACTATCGCTAGTAATGCAGAAGAGTATATTAAGATGGCAGTCAAGCTTGGTCTGGATGACCAATGGCGAGAGCAGATTCGCAGTAAAATGAAATATAATAAGCAAAAACTATTCAATGACAGAGATTGCATTAGGGGTTTAGAATCATTTTTTATAGAAGCTGTAGCTAAAATTAAATAAAACTTTTGTTCCTTTTTACTGCTTATTTTTGTCCAGCATTTTTTTGATTTTTAGAGGGTATGATTAATGTCAGAATATTTGACTCAAGTAGTAGAATTAATCGATAGAGCAAATTTTGATGAAGCATTAAAGATTCTGGAAAACTTAAATTGGAATAAATCTACAAATTCTTGTGCTTATCAATATTTGGGACTTGTATATGTTTTAATCGGGGAAGTAAGAGCTGCCGAGGAAGTGTTTTTATCTTACCTGTTATCGTTAGAATCTACGCAAGCAGAATCAGCATTAAAAGATCTGGTTTATTTTCTCCAAACTAATCTTACACAGGAGCTTAAGTTAAACAGATTAGGTAATGCAAAGTTAATTTACGAAGTAATTGTTGAATTAGATCCTGGTTACGAGAATAGTGGCATGAGGGAAAAACTAGTAGAAGCTATAACTTTCTATGCCTCTTCCTTAAGTTTTAGTAAAGATTACGCAGATGCTGTGGCGATTTACGAGCAGGCGTTGCAGTTAGATTCAAATCATGGGGACACACTACATTCTCTCGCTCTTACCTATTATCATCTTAAAAACTATCAAGAGGCAGAAGCTATAATTACTAGAGCAATCACTATAGACGAAACTAGAGTTGATAATTATCTGCTTTTAGCCATAAATTTGGAGCAACAGAGGCGTTGGCAAGATACAATCAATGTCTGTTATCAGGCTCTCAACTATGACTCTAAAAACTTAACTATCTATGAAATTCTGGGTAGAAGTTATAGCAAACTTAGGCAATGGAATAAATCACTAAATGTTTATCAACAGTCACTGTCACAGTACCCTAAGAATACTTTTTTTCTCCAGAAAATGTCAGATACTTATTCAGAACTTGGAGATTTAAAAAATCAACTTTTATACCAGGGTTATGCAGACTATTCCAGCGGTAATACTGGCTCCCTCTGGTTAGCATTAAAGAGTTTTCATAAATATTTACGTCTAACTGATGGTTCTGAGATTAATGATTTTTATTTTTATGGTTGCCTAGCAAATTGTTATGCTATGTGTAATCAGACAAAATCTGCTATTGATTGCCTAGATGTAGCATTAAATTTGTTTCCCCATAATCGTCTAGAGATCAAAAGACTGCACCAATCTGTACTGCCAGTTCTTTATTCTGATACACAAGAGGTTGAGTTGTATCATCAACGCTTTAAGCTTCTTCTTGATGAGTTAATAAAAGAGAAAATTTTGAAAACTCAAACAGGAATAGACGATTTTATTAAGTCCATTTCAAAAAAAAGCAACTTTTATCTGGCCTATCAGTACAAAAACGATTTAGAAACTTATAGGGTTTACGGAAATTACATAAATGAAAATTTTCAAAAAATGCGTCCTAGCTCTTGCAAGCCTATTATTCCTAAAGCTCTAAGCAAAAAACGTAAAATTCGTATTGGTCTCATATCTCAACGTTTGGAGGGATTAGGAAGGCTTTATTTGGGATGGATAAAATACTTAGATAGAAAAAAATACCAAACTTATATTTATAGCGTTTGTGAGCAAAATGAGGATTCTATTGTAGGACTAAAAGTAGATTTTCAAAAATTCAGTTTTCAGTATAAATCGATTTACTATAGCATGGGCTGGGATGAAGTTTGTCAGGTTATTCTCGATGATCAAATAGATGTACTTATCTTTCCTGATTTTGGTATTGATCCTATTCTTAACCTCTTAGCTTATTTGCGTTTGGCCCCAGTTCAATGTACCACTTGGGGTCATCCTGTCACATCCGGTAGTCCCACCATTGACTATTTTCTTTCCAGTGATTTGATGGAACCAGAAAATGGAGACAAGCACTATTCAGAAACTCTTGTTCGTTTGCCTAATCTTGCTTTTTCTTTGCCTCCCGTGGAATTGCCTTCCCTAGATAAAACAAGAAGTGATTGGCAACTGGGAAAAGACAAAGTTATATATCTTTGTTCCCAGTCTATGTATAAGTATTTACCTCAGCATGACTGGCTTTTTGCCGCCATTGCTGCCGAAAGTGAAATGTTTCAATTTGTGTTTGTTGATCCCATACACGGCGAAGTGATCAGGAACTGTTTTGCCCAGCGCTTAAACCAAACTTTTACTAAATATGGTTTGGACTATCGGGACTATTGTGTTTTTCTGCCGCGCTTGTCCAATAGCGATTTTCTCAAGGTTAACCAATTGGCAGATATTTTTCTTGACTGTCTGAGTTGGTCTGGAGGATTAACTACCCATCAAGCTATCAGCTGTAATCTACCCGTAGTAACCTGTCCTGGGAAGTTTATGCGGGCGCGCCACTCCTATGGCATGCTCAAAATGATTGACGTTACGGAAACCATTGCCCAAAGTCCAGAAGAATACATTGAGATTGCTGTTCGACTGGGAGCAGATAGTCATTGGCGACAGCAAATCAGAGATCTTATGGAGAAAAATAAAAACAAATTATTTGATGACCAAGAATGCATCAAGGGCCTGGAACAATTCCTTTACAATGCAGTTATCAGCCGAGCAGTTTAGAGATTTTATAGGTTAAGATTTTATAGGTTATCGGGCAGAGTGACCCTGATATTGCCATTAGGTTCGACCACAACGTTTGCTCCTAAAGCTTTGATTTCTTTAATTACCCGCTCAACAGTTTTTTTGTCTGGCCTATTGGCTAGTATCCCCACCCAAGCTCCGATTCTCGCCTCCGTACTATCTGGATTGTTAGCTAAAAATTTCAGGGAATCTTTGTTGATATTTATCATTCTCCGACTTTCATCATCATCATAGGCTTTTGCCCACTCCATCGAATGCCGATAGGACTTCTTGGCGGCATCGACATTACCGGCAAAAAGTAATTCATTGTTGCCCTTAGCCCGCCAGAGATAATAGGGTGGAATGTTAGTAATAAATCTTTTGGGTATTTTACTCAGTGCCTGTCCTAAAAAACTAGCGCTTGCTTCTGGTTTTCCGCCAAATAGAGAAGTGGCCACATCAAGTTTCGATAAAGCATCAGTGAAGTGGGGGTCTTTGTCCACCAAGAGTTGATAGTATTGTGGCAAAAGCCCATAACCAGTATTGTCCCGAGCCGGAACATCTCCAAAATACTGAACAAACCCAAGATATCCCCAATCGGCAATCATATTGCCTAACCCCATGCTGGGGACACGGCGTAAAAACTCCAAATTAATTTTTTCATCGTTAACCAGTTCTTCGTAGTCCTCCGCGGACAATTCTTGCTCAGACTTATCCATGTTTCTGTTTTGAATCACAACAATGCCGACAAAACAACCCAGCATAATTAACCCATTGGTTGTCACAGCAAACAAAGATCTAGCCCAGGAAGAAAACATCGTCAATCCGAACAATTTGGTCTACACCTTATAGATACTAGTCTTTTTTGCCCAATTACTTCAGACTAATCTATCTGAACACCTCCGCTACAAGTGCCACCAATCGCCGACGGCGCCGATACTGCCCCCCCCGGGGTCGAACCCTGACAAAGAATTAGTTGATAACTGCTTCCATTGAAGTACACTCCTAGGGAATAATTACGTGAAGCATCCAAGCCGGCATTTTGGGTTACAGCTTGACTAATACTGTAATTGCCTCCAGCAGGCGTATTAGGAGGAGGAAAGTTAAAATGCGCTCCATTGGCGTCAAGCCCTAAATCGCCATAATTGGACGCAAACTGCCGATGTTCAAAAAAATAACCCTGCTGGGAAAACCCTATGGTACTGAGCATTTGTATCGCTTCTGTCTCTTTGGCCTTAGCCACTTGTCTGATTAGTACTGGCCACACCATAGCTGTCAGAATGCTAAGAATTAAAAACACCACAACCAGCTCTAGCATAGTGAATCCTGCATTGGGAAGCCCTTTTTTCGTTGGTTTAAACATAAGCTCACCTAGCCCGGCACTATCAGTACACCATCGTCAGACATTTAACTCCTAAATAAACCGAAGGGCGAACACCTATATGAAAGTTAACAGGTTCCGCCCTTAAATTAGACATCCAAAGTTGGAAGAAATAGATAAAAAGTTTATTCCTAAGTCAACTGTCAGATTACCAACTAGTCGATACTGTGAACGCACCGGTACCGGGAGTGTAGGTGACAGTTCCTGACTGGGTGGTGGTGTTGTCTCCGGTGGCATTTTTAGGGTTTGCGGTCGATGTAGCTACCTCACCAGAAACTCCAGTCCCAAAAGTAAAGTACTTGCCATCTACAACTTTGGTATCGAGGTTTGTGGTATTAGAGGAGAAGGTTGGATTTTCTGTGCGGTAAACCTGTTGGGCACGGTTCAAAGCACCCACACCATTGCGACCTTCAGAAATACGGGCCTTACCTACTTGGTTCATCAGGTTAGGTAGAGCGATAGCGGCAAGCACACCAATGATGATTACCACAACCAACAGTTCAATTAAGGTAAAACCTTCGTTTTCTTTTTTCTCGGTCAGGTGGGAGAGCAGTTTGAATTTAAAATTACTAGCCATGATTGTCTTCTTCCTTCTGTGGGGGAAATTAAAATAACTGGTCGGAACCCTTCTAGACGTAACCTACCCAAGTCTCATCATTTGCCTATCATCCCAACTCAAATTTTTTATACCCTTTGGCATAAACATTAAAATTTCCCCGCCATACTTCCACTTGCTTAACCCCCCCCCACTACTGACCGAATCCTTCAACCCTGACGCTGTAAAGCCATTTTTATGGGCCATATAAGGCATTCCAGGAATAGAAGTTCCCATTCCATAAAATATCTACAGCGCCTTCACTGGCCCCGCCGAGGAAATATACAGCGGCTGAGCATCCATATCTCCCTTCACCGCCTATTCTGTCGCCAACTGCATATCCGCCACCACCAACCACGTTAACCCCCTCGGCCTCGGCACCCGCTTAAATTTCGCCAACGCCAACGGCACCTCATAATCATAAATGTGCTCCAAATTATGGGAAGAGTAGACCGCATCCACCGTATTACCAGGCACCGCACTCAAATCCGTAATCGTTCCCAAAATATCCGGCTTCATCTTCGGATCAATATCCAACCGAATCTCCTGCCACTCCCCCGTCCGTGACTCCGATGGTAACGCATTCGGATTATGGGGGCCACAACCAACATGGAGCACCTTCTTCTTCATCGATTCTGACCACAGATCAACCTCCACTATAAACTTCAATACTTTTTCAATCTTGCACTTCAATCATTATCAATCCCCATTCCTCCTGCTCAGCAATCATGCTCATGATCAAATCCTGTGCTTCTTTTGGTTTGACAGGGGTTAAATCTCCTGGGTAACAAGGGCGCGCTTTTAGGTATCGACACACTAGACTTTCAAGGGCTTGGGAAGAATCCAACAAGGGTGCATAGAAGGCAGTGAGCAAAGTTCTATCCAACCAGGAGTCCTGACCAATGAAGGGAAAGCAATGGGATAAGTTCAGAGGCATGAGCTTTCCTTGGTCAAGAATTGCTTGACGGAAAGGGGCAAAATTTTTAACACAGGGGTGCAGGTGGACAACGATGTTCTCCGGTGACTGTTCCAGCCAATACTCGCTGAAGTCTTTTTTTGATGGGAGAGGATGGCTACACCAAAAATCTAGCAATCTTTTATCTGGCTGGACCAGCTCATAAAAACAAAGTTGCTCCTCTCGATCAGCATTTTCCAACCCCATGGCTAGGTAAGCTGGTAGATTATCTGGTTCCTTGAATAATTTGCGCCAGTCCCATTTTTGCCAGTCCACCATATCTACCAGTGTCAGGTCTGATTGCTCAAAAGCTTCAAAGAGGTCTGGTAATGTATAGCCCTTGTCGTTTTGGAAGAGATGATTCATTAAAATCCACTGATCATTGTCTATTTCTCCCCGGCCAGAAGACCAAGTGGTGGCCTTCAAATTAACCCCATCTCTGAGGGCCGCATAAAACTCTCTAGCAATACCCAACTCCGTTTCTTCTGGGTTGTCTTCCATTAGTCCCATTCTTTGAAATAAAGTTTGAGCCCGATAATAGTTAAACCTCTGATAGTAACTGTGTAAGTTGCCCCGAAGGACACCATCAGATTGCAATACCTGTGCTAACTGTCTTAATGTCAAAGCCAAATCAGGAAGCAGATAGAGAACGTCACTGGCATTAATCAAGTCGAACTTTTGATTTAGTTGATCTAGGTCGGCGATCGCCAATACCTGGAACTCAGCCTCATCAAAACCATGGTGCTTTAATCTCTGTTCTGCAATCTTGATGGACTCCGGGGAAATGTCCACCCCGACAATCTTTGCCCCCGGATTAGCCCAGGCGAGTCTGAGGGTTGTTGCCCCGGTACCACAGGCCACATCCAAAATAGCCCGATTTTTTAGATCTGTAATAATTTTTTTGTCCCGGCGGTAACGAGCAGTAACCAAGCTACTTTTATAAAGCTGTTCCACATCTTTATTCAGTGGGTCTTCAATGGGAATATCTGGATAGGGATAACTCTCAAACTGTTGTAGGGTTTTGTCCAGGTAATCACGGTCAACATTGCTGGCCATACACACTCCAAGATTTTGCTAGCCTAGGATCAAGATCAAAGAAAGACATAGTTCTCAGCCTACCCAATAATCTGCCCAGCCGAATCAATTAGTCCTGATCGCCTGGGAAAGTTGCCCCTGGTTCTCAACGGCGCATTCCCAAAACTAACTCTGACCGGCTCTTCCGATAACTTAAGATGATTAGAGAGTTGATTTGATTTTTCCCCCTCTCAAAATTTATGGAAGCCAAGGAATTAGTCCAGCGCTATCGCAACGGCGAAACTTTGTTCACGGGGCTAAAATTGCCGGGGATTAATCTAGAAGCGGCCGATTTAATCGGTATTGTGCTCAACGAAGCGGATTTACGAGGGGCTAACCTGCTTTTTTGTTACCTCAACCGGGCTAATCTAGGTCAGGCTAATTTGGTGGCGGCCAACCTCAGTGGAGCGAGTTTAAACCAAGCTGATCTGGCTGGGGCCGATCTACGCAGTGCCAATTTCCACGGGGCCCTGCTCCAGGGGGCAATCCTGCGGGACAGCGATATGACCCTAGCCACCCTCCAAGATACCAATTTGATTGGGGTAGATCTACGGGGAGCCGATTTAAGTGGTGCCACCCTCACTGGAGCCTGCCTGCGGGGGGCTAACATGCGTCAGGAAAAAAAGGGCTATTACACCAATCTCCAGGCAGCCATCCTCGGTCGGGCCGATCTCCAGGGGGCCAATATGAAGGGAGTGGATTTAAGCCGGGCAGATTTAAGCTATGCCAATTTGAAGGAGGCCAATCTACGGGATGCGGACCTACGCAAAGCTAACCTGAGCCACGCCAACTTAAAAGGAGCTTTACTGACCGATGCTAAATTGTCAGGGGCAAAGTTAAATGGCGCCAATTTACAAAATGCCAATTTGATGCGAGCCCAGATTTCTGAAGCAGAAATGGTGGAAGTGGATTGCGAGGGGGCCATCATGACCCATGTTAATTTAAATCGGACTAATCTCACGGGGGCCAATTTGAGTTTTACCCGCATGAACAGTGCTGACCTCAGTCGAGCTAACTTGACCAAAGCTAACCTACAGGAAACGGAACTGATTGAAGCATTTTTTGCCAGGGCCAATTTGACGGAGGCCAGCTTCATCAACGCCAACTTAGTGCGGGCTGACTTGATGAGTGCCAATATGGTGGGGGCAGATTTCCAAGGGGCGACTATGCCCGACGGCCAGGTGCGTCACCACTAGCAATATTCCGGTATCTATAGCCAACCTTTGAGGCGGCGGGCCACCTGGGGACGACGGAGTTTTCGCATGGCTTTACTTTGGATTTGTCTCACCCTTTCCCGGGAAAGATTAAACATATTGCCCACTTCTTCGAGGGTGTAGCTTTGGTGGCTGGCAATGCCGTAGCGGAGACAAATCACTTCCATTTCCCGTTCCGTTAGTACCTCTGCCAATACTTCGACAATTTCCCGCCGCAGCATGGATTCATTCATCAAGTCCTCCGGCAACTGCAGTTGTTGATCTTCCAACAAATCCACCAATTCTGTATCCTCCCCTTTGCCTACCCGGTGGTTGAGGGAGAGGGATTGACGACGTAGTTGCAGTAATTGCCTTAGTTGGGTGGGGGTAATGTCCAAGGCGGCGGCCAATTCTCCTTCGTTGGGATTGCGCTTCAATTCTTGCTTGAGACTACGCTGGGCTTTCTTGATTTTGTTGAGCTTTTCCACCACATGGATGGGCAAACGAATGGTGCGGGCGTCATTGGCAATGGTGCGGGTGATGGCCTGGCGGATCCACCAGTAGGCATAGGTGGAAAATTTATAACCTTTGTCGGGATCAAACTTTTCTGCGGCCCGGTTCAGACCGATCGCCCCTTCTTGGATCAGATCGAGGAAAGGGACACCCCGGTTGAGGTAACGCTTGGCAATGGAGACTACTAAGCGGAGATTGGAGCGGATCATGCGTCGTTTGGCGGCCCGCAGTTGGTAGAGCCAAATTTCAAATTGTCTGACCTGGGTAAATTCTAGGGCCTGGCCCCACTCCTGGAGGGAAGGCGTTCGTTCCAATTGTTGGGTGAGTTGTTGTCTAATATCCTCTGCGTTGACCAAAAGTCGGATTTGCCTAGCCAATTCCACCTCTTCGGTGGCACTCAGGAGGGGATAGCGGGCCATTTCTTTGAAAAAAGCCCCCACGGTGTCTTCACTGACCGCTTTATTAAAACTCCCTTGCTGGCTTTCCCCTAAGGTGACCTCAATGGCAGGAGAGCCATCGTTGGCGATCGCCTGGCCATCAACGAGGTTATCCAAAGCTTCAACTTGGTCAACGGCACTGGTGTCGGGGGTGGAAAGGGAAGACATATCGCTCATAGGTTGGAAAAAACTAAACGGAAACAATCAAGAATGAGAAACGGATGGCAACAACTAAGCCACCCAAGGAAACAGAAAACAACCAGAAATTATCTAATCGGCTAGAGCATTATTCGGGCAGGCCCCCCATCGGTTAAGGTTCTCCACTTTCAGCTATGCGCACTGCGGTAGTGGTGTTCCAGAACCAAATACCAGTCCCCGTGGCTAGATTGTGTCATTAATTTTCCAAAAATGGCAAAACTTTAGTTTTTTTTAATATCTATCTGTCCAAAATATCGCCAAATTTTAACGACAGTGTAATTCGTGATACAAAGTTGATTCGATCACCATTTTTGTCAGCTTTCCCTAATTTCAAGGCGATCGGCGTTAAAATTGCGCAAAAAATCCGCCCTGGTGGAACCACAGCGGACAATTTCCTAAAAGGAACGATTAATGAAAATTAGTGGGAAAAATACGGCAATTAACTAATTAAATCCAATCAAATCAGTCAGTAACCTTAGTTTCCTGCCAGGATCTACACCAAAACCTGTTGCCATTCCAAGCGTTCCAAAGTGCGGGAGCGCTCCAGAGCCCGCTCAAAGCTATCCAGGTTAGCATCGATGGTGAGGGGCTCCCCTACGTGGCTTTGCACCGCTTCTTGGGTTTTTAAGCCATTACCGGTGATATAGACCACCGTAGTTTCTTCGGGATCAATTTTGCCTGCTTCCACTAGCTTTTTCAGCACTGCCACCGTAGTGCCACCGGCGGTTTCCGTGAAGATGCCTTCCGTTTCTGCCAACAGTTTGATCCCTTCAATAATTTCCGCATCGTTGACGCTTTCAATATTGCCGTTGGTTTTACGGGCAATGTCTAGGGCGTAAACTCCGTCAGCGGGGTTACCGATGGCAATGGATTTGGCAATGGTGTTGGGCTTAACTGGCTTAACAAAGTCCCGGCCCTCTTGGAAAGCGGTGGCAATGGGGGAACAACCCTCCGCTTGGGCACCACTGAAGCGCACTGGCTTATCGTCCACCAAACCAACTTTGACAAATTCCTGGAAGCCCTTATGGATTTTGGTGAACAGGGAACCGGAAGCTAGGGGGGCGACAATGTGGTCCGGCAACTTCCAACCCAATTGTTCTGCCACTTCAAAGCCCAGGGTTTTGGAGCCTTCGGAGTAGTAGGGGCGTAGGTTGATGTTGACAAAGCCCCAACCGTAGCTGTTGCCCACTTCACAGCACAGGCGATTGACCTGGTCGTAGTTGCCTTTCACCGCCATCAGGGTGGGATTGTAAATCAACGTTCCCAAAACCTTGCCCGCTTCCAAATCCGCCGGGATAAATACACAGCAGTCCAAACCAGCATGGGCGGCGATCGCCGCAGTGGAGTTGGCCAAATTGCCGGTGCTAGCACAGGAAACGGTGGTAAAGCCCAATTCCCGGGCCCTGGTGAGGGCAACGGAAACCACCCGGTCCTTGAAGCTCAAGGTGGGCATGTTGACTGCGTCGTTTTTAATGTAAAGATTTTTCAGCCCCAGGCGACGGGCTAAACGGTGGGACTTAACCAAAGGGGTCATGCCAGTGCCCACGTCAATCACATCCTTACCAGTGACGGGCAGAAAGGCACGGTAACGCCAGATGGAATTGGGGCCAGCTTCAATGGTTTCCCGGGTGACGTGGCGGCGAATCAAATCATAGTCGTAGGCCACTTCCAGGGGAGCAAAGGTTTCTTCACAGATATGTAGCGCTTTGAGGGGATATTCGGTGTTCCCTTCCTTAGAAACCAGTTTGGTGCAGGCGGAAATAAATTCTGGGGCCGTGGTAGTGGCGGTGGTCATGGGGCAAAGTCCTAATTTCATTAATCTTTCGGCATACTAACACGGGGCAAAATAGGCGTCAATTAATCCCGACTATTTTTGTCGGGTTTAGTTTTTTTGGACCAAGATGAGCCTTCTTTACCCCGCATTGATGGAGAGATTGGGTAGGGAGCGGGCTAAAATAGGTCGGTTTTTCTCCCATGGAGTTAAGCCCTGTAACCTTGGTTGGCCCCTAGGCAACTGTTTGTAAAGTTTGAGTTTTACTCTCCACTTACCCATCCAAAAACTCCGGTAAGGCTGGACAATGTTGAGCCAAATCCTGCCAACACCGAGGCGAGGAGCTTTGCAAACCCCCTCTAAAAACCCAGAGAAATTAATGAAACTAACTTGGTTGAATTCCCAGCGTCGGTTTATCTCGGTGATTATTTACCTAACAATTTTCATTCGGGTTTTGACCCTTGGCCTCTACGCTGTGGCAGACAGAACCGAAGCCCGCTACGCAGAAATTGGCCGCAAAATGGCAGAAACCGGCGACTGGATTACGCCCCAGATCGACTATGGCGTACCTTTTTGGGGCAAACCGCCCCTGTCTACTTGGTTGACGGCGGCATCATTCAAAGTTTTTAGTGTTAACGAATTTGCAGCGAGGCTATCTTCTTTTCTGCCAATTTTATTGGCCAGTTACTTAGTTTATTTGTTGGCAAAAAGCAAGGGAATTAACTACGCTTTAGTTAGCACGATGATTCTGATTACCACCCTGGGCTTTTTTGTCAGTAGTGGGGCAGTAATGACAGATCCGGCTTTAGTGTTGGGAACTACCCTATCCATGGTGGGTTTTTGGCAAGCTTACCGGTCTGAGCCTAATGCGGTTCGCCTGTGGGGATATCTATTTTTTGTCGGTTTGGCGATCGGTTTATTAGCCAAGGGACCCATCGGGGTTGTGTTAGTTTTTCTACCCCTAACTATTTGGACAATTTGGCAGAGAAATTTACCTACGGTTTGGGCCCAATTACCTTGGATTGAAGGCATTTTATTAACAGCATTGATAGCGGTGCCTTGGTATTTGCTGGCGGAAGCTAAAACCCCTGGCTTTTTGGATTATTTCATTGTGGGGGAACATTGGAAAAGATTTGTGGAAAAAGGTTGGGAGGGAGATCTATACGGCAGTGGCCACGCCCATCCCTACGGCATGATCTGGGTGTATTGGCTGCTAGCCGCATTCCCCTGGTCATTGCTAACGTTGGGATTAGTAGGCAAAATGATCTGGCAAGTTAAAGTCAAACAAACTAAGCTGACTTTACTGACCTCAGACCAGGAGTGGCTTAGCTACCTGCTGTTGTGGGCTCTGGCTCCGATGGTTTTCTTTACTCCTTCGGCCAATATTTTATGGACCTACGTTTTACCAGGTTTACCGGCATTCGCTTTGCTATTGGCGGAATTATTATTGATATTTTGGCAGGATCAACCCGTCAATAAATATGTCATTGCTCCTGCCTTATTAATTCCTTTACTATTTCTCTTTGCTTTGCCGATAGTGGTTAATGTAGCTAATCAAAATTCCCAAAAATATATTGTCAGTCGTTATCAACAATCCTGTGCAGAATGGGGGCAGGGATCAAACTGTCAATTGTTTTATGTTTTTAATCGACCCTACTCAGCGGAATTTTACTCTTCAGGCCAGGCAAAACAGGTGGAAATGCACGACATTGCTCCGCTGCTCGAAAAAAATAGCCACAATTATTTCGTTATTAGAACGGATGATATTAAAGCTTTTCCGCCGGAAATTGCTTCCCAACTTAACCGGGTGGATCAATATAGTGCCTATACGCTTTTTGCCCAGGTTAACTAATAAGAAAATCTAAAAAAATTAGTCGGCCATGATGACCCGATTGCGGCCGGCGTCCTTAGCTTGGTAGAGGGCCCTATCTGCGGCTTGAATGATGTTGGCCATGGTTTGTCCGTGGTCAGGATAACAGGCTACCCCCAGGGAAACGGTCAATGTGCCCAGTTGTCTGCCTTTGTAATCTACTGCCATGGTGGCGATCGCCTGACGGAGGGATTCCGCTTTAACTAGGGTATCTTCCATGGAGGTTTGGGGCAAAACAATGGTCATTTCCTCCCCACCGTATCGACAGGCAATGTCAGAACCACGAATGTTACTTTGCAGAATGCGCCCAATAACTTTCAGCACATGATCTCCAGCGTCGTGTCCCAGTTGATCATTGAACTGTTTGAAATGGTCAATGTCCCCCATAATCACCCCGATGGAATAGTTATAGCGCCGGGCCCGACCAATCTCCTGCAGAAAAAACTGTTCTAGGTAACGGCGGTTAAATAGCCCTGTGAGTGGATCTCGTATGCTCTGATTTTCTAGCCTTTCCCGCAATTTGATATTGGCGATCGCCAGACTAACCTGTTCGGCGATGGTTTTAGCTAACTGTTGTTGTTCCAGGTTAATTGTCCCGGCTCGCTGACTACAGAGATTCAGTAAACCAAGGGTTTCCCCCTGGGCAACCAGAGGAATGCAGAGACTTTCCTGGGTGGAATATTGGTCATCGAGATGATTACAAAACAAATCGTGTTGGTCTTGCCCCACCCAATGAACCTGACCCCGCCGCAGAGCCCAACAGTCAACGCTATTAAACACCGGCTGGGAACAGGGGAAAGCTCCCCAGGTTTTGGCCAGTTCAAAATAATTGGCCGTGGAATCAAAAATGAAAATTGCTCCGGCAACATCTGGGAAAAGTGGTTTAGCCAGGGCAGCCACACTGGCACAGGCATCTTCCACTACTACACAGGACTGTAAATACTCATTCAGGGTGGAAAGCAATTCCATTTCTTGATTGCGGCGCTTAAGCTCCTCCAGTCGTTCCTGTAATTGTTCATTGACTTGGTAGAGTTTTTCTTCGCTTTTGGCCAAGGCTTGGGTTCTTTCCATTACCCTCTGCTCCAGTTCAACATTGAGCTTTTCCAATTCCGCTTCTACCCTTTCCCGCTGGCGGAGAGCTTGTTTTTGTTGCTTTATGTCCACCACCACACAAATAGTCAAATCAGTATTCCCCTCAAAGGGAGCTGCCCCCACCAAAACCGGGACAGTGTGGCCATCCTTGTGATAGTACTCCTTTTCCCAGGGCTTAGTGAGGCCGTATTTTTGCAAATTTTCCACGGCTTCCATATCTTTAGCCCGGTGTTCTGCTGGAGTAAGGGCATCCCAGCGGATTAAACCCGCTTCTAGTTCCTTGCGGCTGTAGCCCAGCATATTCAATAGACAATTGTTAGCCTCGGCTACTTCACCGCTGAGACTGGCAAACATGATGCCGACAATGTCCGACTCAAACACTTTCCGAAAACGAGACTCACTATTTTGTAGGGCAATTTCTGCTTCTTTTTGCTTGGTAATATCCATGGCAACGCCCTGGAGCCCAATTACCTCTCCCGTTAGGTTAAATAAAGCTTCGGTTTTTGCCCAAATCCAGCCCTGACTGCCATCGGTCCGGCAAAAACGATAGGCTGACTCCTGGGTTTGCCCAGTTTGTAAGACATACTCCACTATTTCCCCATAGCGTTGGCGATCGTCGGGGTGGATGAGTTGTTCTAGCTCTTGATAGCTGGGAGCACCCTGTTGGGGATCGCGCCCGAACATTTGAAAAATTTCCTCTGACCAATTAATTTTGCCGGAACGTAAATCGAATTTCCAGCGACCTAATTTAGCTAATTTTTGGGTTTCTATAAGTTCTGTTTCCCGTTGCCGCAATTGATCTTCGGCTAATTTCCGGTCTGTAATATCTATTCCCGAGGTTACGAATTCAATCAGATTGCCTTCTTTGTCAAAAATAGGCTTATTGGTCCAGGCTATCCAGGCCCGATCTCCATTTTTTTTAATATTTTCATTTTCGGTGGATTGATACTTTTCGGGATTTTGGATGATATCTGCGATGTAGGCCTCTAAATCACGCCCAGAGCTACTGACTAGGGGCACAATGGTCTCGAAAACTGACTTCCCAACCATTTCTTCGGCGCTAAAGCCAAAAAAATCCTGGGCATATTGGTTAGCAAAAGTAATTGTCCCTGCCGGTGACCAACGACCCACAATGGTATTGAGGGACTCCACTAGGGTGCGATATTTTTCTTCACTCGCTTCTAATACACGGCGAGCTTCTTGGCGGTCATTAATGTCAATGCAATAACCCATATAGCCGAGAAATTTTCCATCCGGGGCAAAACGGGGCACTCCATTCTCCAACAACCAATGGTATTCTCCCTGTCGGTTCCGCAGACGATACTCCATGGTGTAGGGCTGCCGAGCGTCAAAAGCTTTGACGTAGGTTTGTAGGCAGTGGTCAAAATCTTCGGGATGTATCCCCTCTGTCCAGCCATTACCCTGTTCCTGCTGGAGGGTGCGGCCGGTGAAGTCGAGCCAAGATTGATTGAAATACAAACAGCCTTTGTCCAAACCAGCGATACAAATTAGCACGGGGGCGTTATCCACCAAGCTGAGAAATTGTTCTTCACTCTCTTGGAGGATGGCCGCTAAGGACTGGTCTGGGTCAGAGCGGCCATCGTCATTGACTGCCATCGTCGGTTGGTTGGGGTGAAAAAAAGTTTTCAACACCTGCTGGGACTTAAGGGCAGCTAATTCCGCCCTCAAAGTCTGCAACTCCGCCATTAACGAACCTACGTCTGGACTGTCATCAGCCATATAATTCCATAATTTCTAGGCGATCGCCATTTTCTGCCGTTGCTACTATCGGTTACTGTCCGCCGTTAATCTGGGCAAATGGGGCAAATGGAATGAGTAGTCATGCACCCCAGTCTAATCAGCAGTCCCTACCCTTTCAGAATAACAGAAACTTATGAAGTTGTTTGAAAGCCCTCTGTCCTCCAAGTTTGGCGGCAAATTAGGGGAAAGTCCTCCTTATTAGAGAATTTAGGCAATAAATTAAAACTTTGCCCCCAGCCTCTTGGTGGCTTGCCGGGACGAGGCTACGTCTCCTGGCGGCAGTTGGGTTAGAATCGGGGGAATTGTCTGTTGAGGGGAATTAACCCCTAATATTTCCCATTTGAGAAAGTTATGTCAGTTTTAGCGGCGTTGGCGGCGATCGGAGTACTTGCATTATTAATTGCAGTGCATGAGTTGGGGCACTTTGCGGCCGCTCGTTTACAGGGCATCCATGTAACTCGATTTGCCTTGGGATTTGGGCCACCGCTGTTGAAATATCAGGGTGCTGAAACGGAATATTCCATCCGAGCCATTCCCCTGGGGGGCTACGTGGCTTTCCCCGATGATGATCCAGACAGTGAAATTCCCGCCGACGATCCCGATTTGCTGAAAAATCGCCCCATCCTTGACCGGGCCATTGTGATCAGTGCCGGGGTAATTGCCAATTTAGTTTTTGCTTACTTTCTCCTCATCGGCCAGGTGAGTACCATTGGTTTTCAGAATATTCAACCTGGTTTGGTCATTCCCCAGGTGGACAGTGCTTCAGCGGCCCAGACGGCCGGGGTGGAGCCGGGGGACATTGTGCTTTCCCTCCAGGGCAAGGCTTTACCGGGTTTTCCCGATGCCACTACGCAGTTTATCGACATTGTGCGGCGATCGCCGTCGGTGCCTATCACATTGGAAGTGCAACGGGGAGAGGAGACTAAAACCCTAACCATTACCCCCAGTCAAGATGCTGAAGGTCACGGTAAAATTGGTGTCGCTTTGTTGCCCAATGTGGAAACCAAACGCGCCGCTAATCCCATCGAAGCTTTAACCTATAGCGCTGAAGCCTTTGAACGGATTGTGAAGCTGACGGGGCAAGGCTTTTGGCAGTTGGCCAGTAACTTTGCCGACAATGCTTCCCAGGTGGCGGGGCCAGTGAAAATTGTTGAGTATGGCGCTAACATTGCCCGCTCCGATGCTAGTAACCTATTTCAATTTGGGGCCCTGATTAGCATTAACCTCGCGGTGATTAATATTCTGCCCCTGCCCGCTTTGGATGGTGGTCAACTGGTGTTTTTGTTGATTGAAGGACTCCTGGGCAAACCCCTACCGGAAAAGTTCCAGATGGGAGTGATGCAAACGGGATTGGTGCTTCTGCTGAGCTTGGGGGTGTTTTTAATTGTGCGGGATACCCTGAATTTGACCTTTGTGCAGGAGTTTTTGCCTTCCTTTACGGGCTATGAGTAGTTTGTTACGAAAAATGGCCAGTAAAAAACAACGGGCAACGGAAATTCTGCTCATTCTCAAAAGGCTCTACCCCGGTGCCACCTGTAGCTTGGATTATCAAACTCCAGTGCAACTTTTGGTGGCCACCATCCTTTCGGCCCAATGCACCGATGAACGGGTCAATAAGGTTACCCCGGCCCTGTTTCAACGTTATCCCGACGCAGCGGCCCTGGCCTACGGCGATCGCCAGGAGATTGAAGAATTAATCCATTCCACCGGCTTTTTCCGCAATAAAGCTAAAAATATCCAGGGAGCTTGCCGCAAAATTGTCGAGGAATTTGACGGGGAAGTACCCCAACGGATGGAAGAGTTATTGACCCTGCCCGGGGTGGCCCGCAAAACGGCCAATGTAGTGTTAGCCCACGCCTTCGGTATCCTCGCTGGGGTAACGGTGGACACCCACGTTAAACGCCTCAGTCAACGGTTGGGGTTAACCAAAGCAACCGATCCCATTCGCATTGAGCGGGATTTAATGAAACTGATTCCCCAGCCAGATTGGGAAAATTTTTCCATCCACATCATCTACCATGGTCGGGCGGTGTGTGCTGCCCGCAAACCCCTCTGTGGGGAGTGTCAATTAGCCCATCTTTGTCCTAGTGTTCAAGCAGGTTGAAATCTGCGACGGTTCAGGATAGAAGTTGGAATCGGTTTGCCAAGTCTTCCCCCAACTTTTCCATAGGGGCATTATCATTCTTCTATCTTCCCTTTTCTGATAGAAGAGCGATATACCATCAAAATATACTTTGCCGAGCCCTTTGTTTATATCGTTAAACGCTCATTGCTAGTCCCACATAACTGACTTGAAATTCTAAAATTTCAGAGGGGGCGTTCCATAATCCAAGTTGTGCCGATAGCATTACCCACCGGATAGGGCACTTCTCCTTTTTTTTGAAATTGCCAACGCCGGTAAAAGGCGATCGCCGAAGTATTGTGATCCCACACTTTTAGCCAAACGCTGGCAAAGGCTTGAGCTTGGGCTAAATCCAAACAGGCCTGCATCAATTGATTGCCTAACCCTTGATGTTGCCATGTCGTCAGTAAATAAAGACGAACTAATTCGACGGTGGGGGTTGCCAATTCAGTCTCCATAGTAGGTGCTGAATGATCAAACAGATGGACATATCCAACTAATTCCCCTTGAGATTCTGCTACTAACAACCATTGCCGATCATCTGCTAGGATTTCTTGTACTTTTTCAGGATTAAAGGTTTGGGCTAGATAGGCCTCCAAATCAGCGGAAGCGGTGGCCTTACCATAGGTATCTTGAAAGGTCGTTGCCGCTAATTGAGCCAAGCTTGTTGCATCATCAATGGTCGCTGGTCGAATCATTAAGGTCATAAATTTAGCAAAGATTTTTGTTAGGAGTTGACTGACAATTGGGTCTTTAAATTACATACAAACCAGCGTCTAAATCGTGACTAGGTAGGATTTCTTTGCTACTTTTAACGCATTCGGGGCAACCCCTACCAATCCCGAGACGGCGTTGCCCAACTCATTGAGCAAATTCCTTGCCCTGTCTAATTTTGCTTCCACATCCATATCCATCATGCGCTCACCGGTGAGGGCTTGACCCAGATTCAACCGAATTTGCTGATCAGGATAAATCAGGTTTTAAGGAAAAACATCTTTGGTACATATTTTTTGTGAAGTTCGGCGATCGCCTTCTCGCCCTGGGGACTCCGTTGGGGCACATATAATTTACAATTGTTACAATTGTGGCTGTTTCAAATAGGCCTCTCCTTTGGCCTGTCGTTGTGGCATAAAGTCTAGCTAAGGCCCAGAACCCCGACCGGCAAACAACACGACCCCATAACCTATACATCCAACCGCCCCTTTGTTTGCTGTTGGCTAAATTTACACGTAAATTCCTATGGAAAAAGATCTCACTCGTTACCGCAATATTGGTATTTTCGCCCACGTAGATGCGGGTAAAACCACCACCACCGAACGGATTTTGAAGTTAACCGGGAGAATCCACAAGCTCGGCGAGGTACACGAAGGCGAATCCACCATGGACTTCATGGATCAGGAAGCGGAGCGGGGTATCACTATCCAATCGGCGGCCACTAGTTGCTTTTGGAAAGAACACCAATTAAATATTATTGACACCCCTGGTCACGTAGACTTCACCATCGAAGTGTACCGCTCCCTCAAAGTGCTGGATGGCGGTGTGGGAGTATTCTGTGGTTCCGGCGGTGTGGAGCCCCAATCGGAAACCAACTGGCGTTATGCAAACGATTCTAAAGTTTCCCGTTTAATCTACATCAACAAGCTTGACCGGACCGGGGCAGATTTCTACCGGGTAGTTAAGCAGGTGGAAAACGTACTGGGGGCCAAACCCCTGGTGATGACCCTCCCCATCGGTACGGAAAATGATTTCGTCGGCGTGGTAGATATCCTGACGGAAAAAGCCTACATTTGGGATGACTCCGGCGATCCAGAAAAATATGAAATCACCGATGTGCCCGCCGATATGGTGGATGATGTGGCCACCTACCGGGAAATGATGATCGAAACGGCGGTGGAACAGGACGATGACTTGATGGAAAAATACCTGGAAGGGGAAGAAATCAGCATCGACGACCTCAAACGGTGTATCCGCACTGGCACCCGTAAGCTAGATTTTTTCCCTACCTATGGTGGTTCCTCCTTCAAAAATAAAGGGGTACAACTGGTGCTAGATGCGGTGGTGGACTACCTGCCCAACCCGAAGGAAGTACCTCCCCAACCGGAAGTGGATCTAGAAGGGGAAGAAACCGGCAGTTTTGCCATTGTTGACCCAGAAGCTCCCCTGCGGGCCTTGGCGTTCAAAATTATGGATGACCGTTTCGGCGCTCTTACCTTCACCCGGATCTATTCCGGCACCCTGAGCAAAGGGGACACCGTGCTCAACACCGCCACCGGCAAAACAGAACGCATTGGCCGCTTGGTGGAAATGCACGCCGATTCCCGGGAAGAAATTGAGTCTGCCCAGGCTGGGGACATTGTGGCGATCGTGGGTATGAAAAACGTGCAAACAGGCCACACCCTCTGTGACCCGAAAAATCCAGCGACGTTGGAACCCATGGTCTTCCCCGACCCCGTAATCTCCATTGCCATTAAACCCAAGAAAAAAGGCATGGACGAAAAATTGGGCATGGCCCTGAGCAAAATGGTGCAGGAAGACCCATCCTTCCAGGTGGAAACCGACGAAGAAAGCGGTGAAACCATTATTAAAGGGATGGGAGAACTGCACTTGGATATCAAAATGGATATTCTCAAGCGCACCCACGGCGTCGAAGTGGAAATGGGTAAACCCCAGGTGGCCTACCGGGAATCCATCACCCAACAAATATCCGACACCTATGTCCACAAGAAACAGTCCGGTGGTTCTGGTCAGTACGCCAAAATTGATTACACCGTGGAGCCTGGGGAACCCGGTTCTGGCTTCCAATTTGAGTCCAAAGTAACCGGCGGTAACGTGCCCCGGGAATACTGGCCGGCGGTACAAAAAGGCTTTGACCAGAGTGTGGTTAAAGGAGTATTGGCGGGCTATCCCGTGGTGGACCTGAAAGTTACCCTCACCGATGGTGGCTTCCACCCTGTAGACTCATCGGCGATCGCCTTTGAAATCGCAGCCAAAGCTGGTTATCGTCAGAGCTTACCCAAAGCTAAACCCCAAATTTTGGAACCGATCATGGCGGTGGATGTATTCACCCCAGAAGATCATATGGGGGATGTCATCGGTGATTTAAACCGTCGTCGGGGCATGATCAAATCCCAAGAAACCGGCGTGATGGGGGTACGGGTAAAAGCTGATGTGCCTTTGAGTGAAATGTTCGGCTACATTGGCGACCTACGCACCATGACTTCCGGTCGGGGTCAGTTCTCCATGGTGTTTGATCATTACGCTCCCTGTCCCACCAACGTGGCCGAGGAAGTGATCAAAGAAGCCAAGGAACGGCAAGCCGCCGCCTAGTCCAATATGTGACTTTGACTGTCCTAAAATATTCTGCCCCCATTGTTGGGGGCTTTTTTTGTGCAATTTTTGCTTTCCCTACCATCGTGTACCATGGCCAAAGAGCCAAAGGCCTTTTGCAAGGGGGCAAAGACTGAATTCCCTGGAGCAAAATGCTGTTACTGGTTGCTTAATTTCAACTTTTTTCGATGAACGTAATTTTCCCCACGGTGTATGGTCCAGTAGTTTCCTGGCGCTATGGCCGTTCCCTCGGCATCGATCCCATTGGGGCAATCTCCACCTGTTCCTTTAACTGCGTTTACTGTCAACTGGGGGAAATTGAACATCTCAGCGGCGATCGCCAGATTTTTGTTGACACTGCCGACATTTTGGTGGAACTGGATAAATTTGCGCCTTGGCAAGTGGATGTAGTTACCCTGAGCGGGAGCGGAGAGCCAACCCTTGCCAAAAACTTGGGTGAAATTATCCAGGGCATTAAAACCCTAACTGGTAGACTAACCCTGGTACTTACCAATGCCACATTGTTAAATGATGCCCAGGTAAGGAAGGAACTATCCCTAGCAGATAAGGTTTCCGTCAAGCTAGATGGACTGTGGCCAACCCAGTTGCAAAAAATTAACCGACCGATCGCCGACGTTAGCCTAGAAGGAATTTTGACCGGCATTAAAGCCTTTCAACAGCAATTTACGGGGGAATTGTCGGTGCAAACCATGGTGCTACAACCCTGGGACCAGGCCGCCGAACATCGTTACTTAGAACTATTGTCCGTAATTAAACCCCGGGAGGTACAACTCAATACCCCCACCAGACCCAAACCCCTCCAACGGGAACTGGAAGGCCGGGGCAATCACACTGGTAATCCCTACGGCGATCGGCCTGTGACTCAAATTAAATGTGTTGATGGTCAGACCCTACAAAATTTAGCCCAAAAAATAAGCGGGACTACCGGCATTATCGTCCGTTGTGCCCCCCTAAAGGTTTTCTAGATATTCAGAACAATCTTTCAGTAAATGGAGCCGAGCAGAATTGAACTGCTGTCCAAACTGGGTATTAACTTTCCGTTCATTCACAGGTTTAGTCCTTCTAGCCCTTGGACGGGGACCATCGATTATCCCTGATGGTGGGATGCTCTAGTCTAAGTCTTGGTTGTTTAGCTAACTAGAGAAGAGCCAAACAAAGCATCCGTTGGGGTTAACCTCTAATCCTTAACGGAGTCAGAAAAGAAGTAAACGGTCTTTGACAAGAAAATGTAGCTTTTACAGACTAGGCTGCTACGGCTACCCGTTTGAAGCTGACGATGTTATTCGCAGTTACTTTTTTTTGAGCCTTTGATTTACGAGAGGAGACTCACTCTCGACCTGCATCACGGGCAAGCTTTCGCCAACCTGTCGAAACCATTGCGGCCCCTTGTTATGCGTCTTTGATTATAAACCATTCTTCGGGGAAACGGCAAAAAGGAGCACGGCCAGCTTCAGCCTCTGCCCCAATTATGGCTAACAAGGATGCTTCCTTCCCCAAACTGATTAGATCATTGGTTAGTTCGGGAAGATGGAACTTAGCCATCAAAAGTCAGGAGTGCATAAACCCCGACGATGACTCTTCAACCTTTCTTAGAGGACTTGCTCAACTTCAGAAATTTCCGGAATCATTTCCCTTAATTTGCGCTCAATGCCCATTTTTAGGGTCATGGTGGAACTGGGACAAGCTCCACAGGCTCCCTGTAAACGCACTTTGACGATGGGGCCATCTAGCTCCACCACTTCAACGTTCCCACCGTCGGCCATCAGATAGGGACGGAGTTCATCCAATACCGTTTCCACATTATTTAGGGTGAGTTCCATCGCTTGCTAACCTCAGCTAAAAATTTTTGACTACCACTAATATCCTAACGTTAACCCCGGGGCCAAGGCTGGCAAAAATCCCGGGGCTGAGGATAGAGAAAAGCAATTAGCGGTCTTTTAACCAACTGAACATAGCCCGTAGGTCTTTGCCCACTTCTTCGATCAGTTCTTCCGATTCCCGACGACGCATGGCGGTGAAACCTGGTTTACCAGCTTGGTTTTCCAAGACAAATTCCCGGGCAAACTGACCCGATTGGATTTCGTCGAGAATTTGCCGCATTTCTGCCTTGGTTTCTTCGGTGACAATGCGGGGTCCCCTGGTCAAATCACCATACTCAGCGGTGTTGGAAATGCTGTCTCGCATTTTGGCCAAGCCACCTTCTACGATTAAATCCACAATCAATTTAACTTCGTGGAGACATTCAAAATAGGCCAATTCTGGCTGATAACCAGCTTCCACCAGGGTGTCAAATCCCGCTTTGATCAAAGCAGTCAGACCGCCGCAGAGCACCACTTGTTCGCCAAAAAGATCGGTTTCGGTTTCTTCCCGGAAAGTGGTTTCTAAAATACCAGCCCTGGTGCCCCCAATGCCCTTAGCGTAGGCCATGGCATAGTCCCGAGCTTGGCCACTGGCGTCTTGGTACACGGCAAACAGAGCCGGAACTCCTTGGCCTTGTTCGTAGGTACGACGCACGAGGTGACCGGGGCCTTTGGGAGCGGCCATGACCACATCCACATCGGCGGGGGGGACAATCTGGGCAAAGTTAATGTTGAAGCCGTGGGCAAACAGGAGCACGTTGCCAGCAACGAGGTTAGGGGCAATTTCTGCTTCGTAAACGGATTTTTGCACTTCATCGGGCAGGAGAATCATAATTAGATCCGCCGCTTTGGCCGCTTCAGCTACAGATAAAACTTTTAGTCCGGCCCCTTCTGCTTTGGCAACGGATTTACTGCCACCGTACAGCCCGACGACCACGTTAACGCCACTATCTTTGAGGTTGAGCGCATGGGCGTGACCTTGGGAGCCATAGCCGATAATAGCCACGGTTTTTCCGGCTAAGAGGTCAAGATTGGCATCTTGATCGTAATACATACGAGCCATGTAACTATCTCCTTGCTGCGATTGAATGGTGCTCTGCAAACTTTTAATCATAGCAAATGCTGGTCTGCTTACTCTGCTCGGGAAGCAGCGGAAGTGGTGTAGGATCGAAACCTGTGCCTTTTAATTTGCTTTATGCTCTATGCCTGCTCTAATCAACACTGTTAAATCCATTGATGATCAACTTTCCCGACGCCACATTGACTTAGATCCGGCCGGGTACTGGTTGGTCATGGTAGAGCGGGAAGCCGCGGTGTTGAAGGTGGAACACTACAGTAATGACATTAATGACCAGGGTTTGGCGGTGGATCCAGAAACGGGGGAAGTAATTGCCTGTCAGGGGGGAAAGAAAAGGCTGCCCACTCTGACTTTAACGGGGCACACTGCCAAGGAGTTGTGCGTGAAAATTTTTGAGGAGTTAGACCCCTGTCCAGTGACTATGCTTAACCATGCTGCCTACTTAGGGCGGGAGTTAATGCGGGCGGAACTGGCCCTGGTTGGGGGCGCGGAGTACGTCCAAGATTAGTTAAAGTCAATGGTCTTGTGCCCTGTTATCCCATTGGGCAAGGGAACAGAGACTACTGAAAAGTCTACAAAATAGGAGGTTAAAGTGATGGAAATTCTACCGGCGATCGATCTTCTAGAGGGTAAATGCGTGCGCCTCTATCAAGGGGATTATGGCCAATCCCAGGTGTATCACGAAGATCCGGTGGCGGTGGCTGAGCAGTGGCAGGCCCAGGGGGCAAGTCGTTTACATTTGGTAGATCTTGATGGCGCCAAGGAAGGTCAACCGGTTAACCTAACGGCGATCGCCAAAATCGTGGAAAGCCTAAATATCCCCGTACAGGTGGGGGGCGGCCTGCGGGACCGGGCTAGGGTAAAGCAGTTGCTGGATTTAGGGGTAAACCGAGTCATTCTAGGCACGATCGCCGTGGAAAATCCCGATTTAGTGGGGGAATTATGTACGGAATTTCCTGGGCAAATTGTGGTGGGTATTGATGCCCGTAACGGCAAAGTGGCCACTAGGGGCTGGTTGGAAACCTCCACAGTGGAGGCGGGGGAATTGGCCCAGCGCATGGAAAAACTAGGAGCGGCGGCCATCATCTACACCGATATCCACCGAGACGGCACCATGGCGGGCCCTAACCTGGAAGCCCTAAGGCAACTAGCTAGTCAGTTAACCATTCCTGTCATTGCATCGGGGGGAGTCAGCCAAGTACAAGACCTCTTGAATCTACTCAGCCTGGAAAGTCTGGGGGTAAACGGAGTCATCATTGGCAAAGCTCTCTATACTGGCGATATTCAATTGGAAACAGCAATCCGGGCGGTGGGTAACGGCCGCTGGCAAGATGTACCGCCGTCGGACTTTCCCCGTTTGGGCTAGTTTTTGTTGATCATTTACATTCCATTGACGCTGACTTGATTTTGCCTGGGCTGGAGGAAAACTTTAGCGCCTTCGATGGCGGTGTGGCTCTGCCATTGGGCTTGGGTGTCAGGGTAATCCAAACGGTAATGGCCTCCCCGACTCTCCTGGCGAAAAAGAGCACTGGTCAAAATCAATTGGGCTATATCCAGCAAATTATGGGTTTCGGCCCACAACTGTACAAATTCCTCTAACCCAGGGCCGCTTAAGCTAATTTTTTGATCCTCTGGTAGGTGGGCTAAAAGTTTGCTACTGCTGAGTTGTTGCCATTGTTCTTGCCATTCTTCTAATTTGGCGATCGCCGTTTGTAAGGTTTCGGCTTGGCGACAAATACCAGCGGTTTGCCACATCAAGCGGGGCAGTTCACTGCGCCAATGGTTGAGGAGGACTAGATCATTGGCGGTGTCTAGCTGAATTTCCACCGCAGTTGATTGATTAACATTAAGGTCACTGGAGGCAACGGGCGGTAAACTCAGGTTCCTTAATTGGCTAGCAAAAACAATACATTCCAGCAGAGAATTACTGGCTAGGCGATTAGCTCCATGGACTCCGGTGCTGGCGGTTTCCCCCAACGCATACAACCCTGGAATGGTGGTTTGGCAATTGATATCGGTGGTAATGCCCCCCATCCAATAATGGGCCGCTGGGGCAACGGGAATCGGTTCTTGGAAAATGTCCACCCCCCACTGGCGGCAACGGCGAATAATATTGGGAAACCGTCGCTGGATGCGTTCCGGTTCAATGGGACTCAGATCCAAAAAAACGGTGGCCTGGGTAGGATCTTTTTCTGTGTTGGCTAAGTGTTGAAAAATTGCCCGGCTAACCACGTCCCTGGGAGCTAGTTCCCCCCGGGGATGGTAATCAAAAGCAAATCTTTTCCCCTGGCGATCGAGCAAGTGGGCCCCTTCCCCCCGCACCGCTTCACTGATCAAAAAATGGGGCACACCCGGTTTAGTTAAAGCTGTGGGATGGAATTGAAAAAATTCCAAATCCCGCACCTGGGCTCCCGATCGCCAAGCGAGGGCAATGCCATCACCAGTACTAACTTTTGGGTTGGTGGTTTGGGCAAAAACCTGGCCGCCGCCCCCCGTGGCCAATAACACCGCTCGGCAATGGAAAGTTGCAATGGTTTGATTAACGAAAACCTGAATACCCCGACAATGGCCCGTTATTGGATCAATATTTAAAGACAAGGCGATCGCCTGGGAAAAAATTTCCACATTGGACCGGGCTTGCACCTGTTCCATCAACGTCGACACAATCGCCCGGCCGGTGGTATCCGCCGCATGGAGTACCCTCGGTTGAGAATGGGCCGCCTCCAACGTTAAAGCCAGATCCTGGCCATGGCGATCAAAACTAACACCGAACTGCACCAACTCGGCGATCGCCTGGGGGGCATGGTTCACCAAAAAATCCACCGCTTCCCCATCACACAAACCAGCTCCAGCAGCCAGGGTATCCTCATAATGGGCCTGGGAAGAATCCGTCGGAGCAATGGCGGCCGCAATGCCCCCTTGGGCCCAATCACTGGCTCCCGTTTTTAGTTCCGCCTTGGTCACCAGAGCTACACGGTAATGGCTTGGCAAACAAAGACAGGCATATAGCCCCGCCGCTCCAGAGCCCACCACCACCACATCGAACTGATTTGCCCCCATATCCCCAACTCCCAAAAGATTGTCTTCCCAGATTAGCGGTTTCAGTCCAGCTTAGGGGCCTTAAGCAAGACGAATGTTAGCGGGTCAAAACTCCCCATGGTTATCTCACATTAATATTCCAGTCCCGCCGCAAATCCCGTTGGAAGTCATCCAAAACCCGCTTTAAGGTTTGCTCCACCGCATCGCCATCATTGTACTCATAGGTCCGACACTGATTGGTGGTGTAGGTGTCAGTGCGATCCGGCACCACATTTTGCTGACCGCCGTAGGTTCTGCCGTAATAACCATCCTCAAATCCCCGAGCAAATTCTCCCCCAGCGGAGCGGGGTTCAAAGGGTTTTTTCTCCCTGGCCGCCGCCGCTCCCTCCCGGTAGCCATCGTCATAGGCTTGGGGATGACTGCCAGGATCCCGTAAAGTCCGGCTTTTTTCCACCGGATAACAATACTGGATCCGACCAGCGGCCGCAGGGGCGATCGCCACTAGGGGAACAAGCAAAATCCCAGTGAGGCAAGCTGATAAAAAACGGCAGTGACCCATGGCTAATGTTCAAACTCTAGAAAAAATTTTGGCAAAGCCCTGGGAAAACACCACGGTCAATGCCTCCACGCAAAATATTGATGCTTGATTTTTTTCTAAAGAATGCCACTGCTGGCCAGACCCAACACCATACCGGCTCCCAGAATGTGACCAAAACTCATGGTAGCCAGCAACTCCGGCAACCCAAAGGTTTTCTTCGATGCCAATTGAGGCAGGGCCAGATCCTTACCCTTACCGGTTTTTTGAATCGCAAAGTAACCAATCACAAAAGCAAACACATTACAAAGGCACATGATAATGCCCACTGAAAGACTCCAACCAGCGGTGGTGGGACTAGCCTGGGCTAAAAGTAAAGCGGTATTAAACATTGATAAAGGTTCTCCAAAGATAATTTCAAAGACTTGATTTTCTTTGAGGTATTCTAGCCGATCAGGTGCAATCCCCCTCCCTGACTGCCCCCATTACCTGGCGATCGCCGTCATCGACCCCGTTAATTTTTTGGCGATCAATATCTCCCCACTCCACTAAAGTCCACTAATTAGTAATGAAAGCTTGACTAGGCAAAATTCTCCACACCAATTGCAAAAAAAAATCAAAAAAGCGACTATCATGCAGAAAATTCCGTTGAGGCAGAAGCCCCAACCCTTTTTAGGTCAATCATCGGCAATGATTTTTAACCTTCTTGCCCCCGCTAACAAGCAATGGGAAAAAAAGTTGTGGTCAGACCACAATTGAGTCCCATTTTTTTGTTATCGAGGCTACAATCAATGAAGTCTTTTTTCACTGATTCATCAAGCTCTACCGCTGACTAGCCTTCTCTAACACTCTTACGCCTGAATCCTTGCATTCTGTTTTTCCCCAAGAAGAAGTTAGAGAACCCTGAATCAATAGACTGACCGAGCGCACATCATCTAGCAACGCCTAGGGGTGGCCTCAACTTTGACTGACCATCTAATTTTGTACACGACTTAGGAGTTAACGAGGAAAACGGCATGACCCAGACGAAAGAGCCACTCACCAAAGCTGAATCCCCTGAACTAGACCAAGAAATAGAACTAAGCCAATACATTAACACTGATGATATTGACGACGATGATGTTGACGTAGAGGATTTAGAACAGGAAGTTGCCGCTACCGAAGGGAAGGAGAAAAAAGTCCGCAAAATTCGTAAGGACGCGGTTAAAAAGAAACCCTATACCGAAGACTCCATCCGCATCTACCTCCAGGAAATTGGCCGCATTCGTCTGCTCAGAGCCGAAGAAGAAATTGAACTAGCTCGCCAAATTGCTGACCTCCTCGAACTTGAGCTAATTCGGGACAACCTCACCCTCCAACTAGAACGCCAGCCCTCGGAACTGGAATGGGGTAAACAGGTTTGGAAGTTGGAAGCCGCTAAGCAACGATTAGTCGCCGACAAGAAAAAAGAACCGAAAAAGAAAGATATAGATAGTTATCTTGCCAATCCAGACAACGAACTGAGTCTGGAAAACGAATGGAGCCAACAGCCCAACAAAAATTTTGCCGCCTTCCGTCGTCGCCTCTTTCTCGATCGCCGGGCCAAGGACAAAATGGTGCAATCCAACCTACGGCTGGTGGTGTCCATTGCCAAAAAATATATGAACCGGGGTCTATCATTCCAAGATCTAATTCAGGAAGGTTCCCTGGGATTAATCCGAGCCGCTGAAAAATTTGACCACGAAAAGGGTTACAAATTCTCTACCTATGCCACCTGGTGGATCCGCCAAGCTATCACCAGGGCGATCGCCGACCAATCCCGTACCATCCGTCTCCCGGTCCACCTCTACGAGACTATCTCCCGCATCAAAAAAACCACCAAACTCCTCTCCCAGGAAATGCGACGTAAACCCACCGAGGAAGAAATCGCCGAAAAAATGGAGATGACCATCGAAAAACTCCGCTTCATCGCCAAATCAGCCCAACTCCCCATCTCCCTGGAAACCCCCATTGGGAAAGAAGAAGACTCCCGCCTAGGGGACTTCATCGAAGCTGACGGCGAAACCCCCGAAGATGAAGTATCCAAAAATCTTCTCCGGGAAGACCTCGAAAACGTCCTTGATACCCTCAGCCCCCGGGAGCGGGACGTATTGCGCCTGCGCTACGGCCTCGATGACGGCCGCATGAAAACCCTAGAAGAAATTGGGCAAATCTTTAACGTCACCAGGGAGCGCATTCGTCAAATCGAAGCCAAAGCCCTACGGAAACTGCGTCATCCCAACCGCAACAGCATCCTCAAGGAATATATTCGTTAATCCCCTTTGTCCAGTGACATAACCATCAGCGCTGCCTTGACCCCATCAGGACAGTGCTTTTTGCTTTCTGAGTAAGGGAAAGTTCTATCTCCATTAATCACACTGATCCCAGTCTCGAGAATCCACTACCCAACAACTGATGATCAGCAGGAACAACCCCAAATCGCTAAGAGGGAAGAGTTGTAAGGAGGTTTTAGGAGGGCGAAAGGTAGATGAGGAGGGGGATTGAGTGAATGTGGAAAAAAGATTTGAGAAAAGGTGTTGACTTTTCCTGGGAAGGTGAGTATATTGATAAATGCGCGGTTGAGAGCGAAAGCGACTCGAAAGCGCCCCGAAC
>NZ_JADEVV010000034.1 GCF_015207985.1 Synechocystis salina LEGE 00031
GGGTTGGCTTGGCATTGGGGGGGGGAGCACTGCGACCACTAGAGGGACGGGGCCTGGTCCTAGCTTCCGCTTCTCCATAGCCATCGGGACGACCACTGCGGGCATCATCGTCATAACCCCTCAGGCGGCGATTGTTACGGGCCACCGGCTCATCTTCCGGTTCCAATTGGTCCAATTCGGCTTCGGTATATACCCTAGTTTTACTCACCCGGCGATCGTCTGCGTAGGGGGCACTGCGCCTAGCCTGTTCGGTGGTGATGCCCCGCAAACGGATGGTTTCAGTGGCAAAAAACACAGTGGAGCCACTGAGTAATAATTGCCCAAACTGTAAAATCGGGTCTAGCCGCCAACCTTGGAACAGTAAAATTAATCCGCACAGTAGGCCCACAGCGGAGAAAAAGATGTCATAGTCCCGGGACACCTCCGGCCGCACCGAGCGCAGGAAATAGAGCCCCGCCCCGGCCACTGCGAGAAAAATACCAAGGATGCTAGCTGAATTGAGCCCGAAATTTACCATTACCCTGAAAGCTGATGTTTCTCTGCTCCATGGTAGCTGATTCTGTTAATGGCCGAAGGGGCCTAGATGTTGGCGATCGCCATTTTGATCTTTTCCGGTTCCAAAGCCTGGCCAATTACCACTAAGCGGGTTTGCCGGCTATCTACCTCTGTCCAGAGGCGATCGTAGAAATAATCAAACCGTGGCCCCACCCCTTGCAGCACCAGACGCATAGCCTTTTGGGGCACGGCGACAAAACCCTTAATGCGATAAATCTCATGGTTTTCCACTAAATTGGCTAGACCTTTGACCAACTGCTTGGGATCAAACTCTCGGTCCAGGGCCACATAGACTGCATTAATATCCTCATCGTGGTTGTGGTCTTCCTCGTGGTCATGGTGACTGGGGCGACTATGGAGATTGTCTTCCACCGCTGCATTAAAGCCGAGGAGAACTGCTGGGCTAATTTGCCCTTGGTGACAGGGCACCACTTTCACCCCCGTGGGTAACTGGTCGCCCAACCAGCTTTCCAGCCGTTGTTGATCCGCATCCGCCAACAAATCGGTTTTGGTTAACAGCACCATATCCGCACAGGCCAACTGGTCTTCAAATAATTCTTCGATGGGGGTTTCATGGTCGAGGCTATCATCGGCCTGCCGTTGCGCTTCCAACGCATCCAAGTCTCCCACCATGGCTCCCCTAGCCAGGGCATCCCCATCCACCACGGTAATCACCCCATCTACGGTGGCGCCGGTGCGAATTTCTGGCCAACGAAAAGCTTGAATTAGGGGTTTGGGTAGGGCTAAACCAGAAGTTTCCACCACAATGCAATCAATTTCCTCCCGCCGCTCCAATAAAGCCTGCATGGTGGGCAAAAATTCCTCCTGCACAGTGCAACAGAGGCAGCCATTGGCCAATTCGACAATTTTAGGGGCTTCATTAGAGATCTGATTACCGTCTTCGTCACACATTTGGCAACTGCGGAGTATGTCCCCATCAATGCCCACTTCCCCAAACTCGTTGACCAATACGGCAATGCGTCGTCCTTGGTTATTTTGCAATAGGTTCCTAACCAGGGTGGTTTTGCCAGAGCCGAGGAAGCCAGTGACTACGGTAACGGGGATTTTGTGCATAAATTTCGTAAAAATTTGTGAAAACTTGTAACAATTAGGATATGACCGTCTGGGGGCGGGTCTTTAAGTTTAGCGGTGGTTTTCCCCCCAAGGAACGGTCATGATAGATAAAGATTTTTCCCCCACTACGATTGTGCCCATGGCAATGCTCCTTTCCTCTCCCTCCAGCGATCCAGTGAAAACGGCGCCAATGGAACCAGTGGTGGCTATGGAGAATCTCAGTCACTTCTACGGCACTGGCAACCTGCGTAAACAGATTTTATTTGATATCAATCTCCGATTGGAGGAAGGGGAAGTGGTTATTCTCAAAGGGCCTTCCGGTTCGGGAAAAACCACATTGTTGACCCTCATGGGGGGATTGCGGTCAGCCCAAAGCGGTAGTTTGCGGGTGTTTGGCCAAGAATTAAATGGTGCCAAAAAACACGAGTTAGTCCAGATCCGCCGTCACATTGGTTATATTTTCCAGGCCCATAATTTGCTGGAATCCCTCACGGCCAGGCAAAATGTGCAGATGGCCATCGAACTACACTCCCAATACAATGACCATCAGGCTAAGGAATTGTCCATTGCTATGCTGGAGGCGGTGGGTCTAGGGGACCACATCAACTATAGTCCCCATAGTCTTTCTGGTGGACAAAAACAACGGGTGGCGATCGCCAGGGCTCTGGTTTCCCATCCCAAAATGATCTTGGCCGACGAACCAACGGCGGCCTTGGACAGTAAGTCGGGCCATGACGTGGTGGAGTTAATGAGAAAACTAGCCCGGGAGCAGGGGTCTACTATTTTGATTGTTACCCACGACAACCGCATTTTGGACGTGGCGGATCGGATTATTCAACTCGAAGATGGGCAACTTTGTGCTGATACGGGGGAGTGAAGATTAATTAACCAACCCTAAAAACTCAGCTAGAAGCTCAATATAATGAACACAGCTAAATACTCAAATCAAATCATAGAGATACAGTAAATTCCGAATTGGCGTGACACACATAAAGCAGCAGTAACGCTCATTCTATAAAGAGTTTGCTGTGCCACTCAGACACCCCAACCGCTGTATTTAGGATTGGTAAATGCCTATTTACCAGGTTTTAATTTTGCTTTAATTTTCCTCAAAACTTTAGGCACAGAGACGTTACCAGGCAAAACCTGGGGAGGCAAAACAAGATAATTAAACTGAACTCACCAATGAACCCCTCGCCTTGGAACTTAGCAGTGATTGCATGACCCAGGATCCCTACCAAATTCTACTGATTGAAGACGATTCGGCCACGGCGACAATGGTTGAGAATTATCTGGGTTCGTCGACTATGTCCCCTTTGGCGGCCCGTCTGCCAGTGCAAACCACAGCGGTGTCGAATTTGGCTGAGGCGGTGGAAGTTTGCCAAGACCGGGAATTTGCCATTGTTTTATTAGATCTATTTTTATCGGAAATTCAAGGAATTGATACTCTAATTAAAGCCCGTACAATTTTTCCCGACCAATCCATCATTGCCTATAGCCAAAGTGAAGATGAGCATTTAGTTATTCAAGCTTTTCAGCACGGGGCCGATGGCTATTTACGACTAAAAAACCTAGACAGCTATTTGCTTTATTATGAATTGCTATCGGTTTTAGAAAGAAATATTTATCGTCGCAAGAGTGAAAATCAACGGAACTTAGCCAGCCAACAGAAGGAATACCACGACCTGGAAACCCTAATTAGCTCCACCACCAGCGTCACCGCCCGGATGTTTGGCTCCGATACCATCAAAGACTCCTTTCCAGAATTGTTTGAAGAGTTGAAACAATCCTATGGAGAGTTGTTAGAGTTAGCGTTGGATCAACGGGCCTTTAGGATAGACCACAATCTATCTGGTCGCTTGAGAAATTTAGCTGATCGCCTAGGTTTTATGAAAGCCAGCCCCAGGGATATTATCGAAATCCACACCACGACCCTCAAGGAAAAAAATCACAATATTAATGTGGTTAAATCCCAAGCCTATGCCGTCGAAGGCAGATTGATAGTATTAGAATTAATGGGGTATTTAGCTGGCTTTTATCGCAAGTACTATGTCAGCTTAAATAATTTGAATATTTCCTCCCGCATTTCACCACGACTACCTTCCAAAGATAGTTCTTGACGTGTTAATGTTTTGTTGAGTAATCTATTCTTTGATCAACTGATCATATCTTACTTTAACGAGATTACCAATCTGTTAGTTTATTGTTGTTTTTTCTTTAGATTCCTTTTGATTGAGGTTATTTATCCTAAGTTTATTGAGTTAGATTTGAGCAGTGGCCTTATTTACTATCAACGATAGATATGAATAGGATTGTCTTAAGACTTTATATTACGGGTAATTCGGTGCGTTCTCAGCAGGCGATCGCCAATATTTACCGCATTTGTCAAGAAGATTTAGGTGATCAGTACAACGTTGAAATCATCGATGTATTGGAGCAACCCCAACGGGCGGAAGAGGAAAAAATTATGGTCACCCCCACCCTGATCAAACAATTGCCCCCTCCTCTGCAACGGATTATCGGTGATATGTCCAATACGGAAAAAGTTTTGCTGGGGCTAGACATTGTGCCCGAAGGTTTGCAGGTTCATTTCCCGGAGGATTGACAGCTATCCCCTAGGCGGTGGGACGATATTAGGTGATGATTAAAAACTAGGGCGAGAATTTTGCCTCTTACATTTCTCTGGCGATCGCCAAAGCTCAAGTTTTTTCCCTGATCTACCCCTCCATGTTGCCCAATTCCCATCAACGCCAAGCTGTTCAGGCTCTCTACAATACCTATCCTTTTCCCCCGGAACCCCTGTTACAGGAACCACCCCCGGGTTATAACTGGCGCTGGCAATGGACTGCGGTGCACAATTTCTGTTTGGGGCGACGGCCATCTAACCAAAAAATTCGTATTCTCGATGCCGGCTGTGGTACTGGGGTGGGAACGGAATATTTAGTTCACCTTAACCCCGAAGCGACAATCCACGCCATTGACATTAGCGAAGGGGCGTTGCAGGTTGCCCAGGAAAGATTACAAAAATCCGGCGTGTGGTGTGACCGAGTGAGTTTTCAGCAGTTACCCCTCGAAAATGCCGCCAGCATACCAGGACAATTTGACTACATTAACTCCGTGGGGGTGTTGCACCATCTCCCCGACCCCATTGCAGGCATCCAAGCTCTAGCGGAAAAATTAGCCCCCGGTGGTTTATTCCACATTTTTGTTTACGCTGAAATCGGCCGTTGGGAAATCCAGCTCATGCAAAGGGCGATCGCCATTTTACAGGGGGAAAAACGGGGTGATTACCAGGATGGAGTAGCGGTAGGTCGACAAATTTTTGCTAGTTTGCCGGAATATAACCGTTTAGTGAAAAGGGAAAAAGAGCGTTGGTCCCTGGAAAATCACCGGGACGAATCCTTTGCAGATATGTATGTCCATCCCCAGGAAACAGACTACAACATCAATACATTATTTGAATTAATCGACTCGGCCGGACTAGAATTTTTAGGCTTTTCCAACCCCGACTATTGGCAACTCGATCGCCTGTTGGGTAAAGCGCCGGACTTGATGGAACGGGCCAAAAATTTGGGCGAAAAGGAACGGTATCGTCTGATCGAATTGTTAGATCCAGAAATTACCCACTACGAATTTTTCTTGGCTAAACCCCCTGTACAAATTAGTGATTGGGCTGACGATGGGGAACTTTTACAAGCCAAACCAGGGCTTCATCCCTGTGTTACCGGTTGGCCCAGCCGCAGTTTATTTGACTACAACTATCAACCGTTGGAATTAACAGAGGCTGAATTTAAGTTTCTTCAAGAGGTGGAAAATTGCACTGACAGTCAAGCCAATGTGGCAACAATCCTGGCTAACCTAGGCGATCAATCCATCAATTTGGCATTGGTGCGGAGCCTACAAACTAGGCAAATACTGACCCTCAGCAAATCCTAGGATCTGTTTTAATGATTACCGATACTCTGAAATTCGCAGACGGGGGCTAGGGACTAAAATTGAAAAGTCCCCCTGGTTGCACAGAGGAAATTGCTATGGTTCAGTCAGTTGATCATCGCAAGTCACTGGCTTTGAATATTCCTGAAGAACTAGCCTTGCAGGTTACGCCAGCACAATTTGCTGTTTTAGCGGCGGAAAATCGTGATTTAAGACTTGAACGCACAGCAACAGGGGTATTAATTGTGAATCCTCCCACTGGTGGCGAAACAGGTAATCGTAACGCCAAAATCATTACTCAACTTGGGGTATGGGGTGAAGCTAACGACACTTTAGGCATAGCGTTTGACTCCTCCACGGGATTTGAATTGCCCAATGGCGCTAACCGATCGCCGGATGCGTCTTGGCTAGCAAGGGAACGCTGGCAAACACTTACTCCCAAACAAAGACAGGGATTTATCCCCCTGTGTCCTGATTTTGTGGTGGAATTACGGTCTCCAACCGATTCGCTGAAAAAACTGCAGGAAAAAATGCAGGAGTATATGGAAAACGGGGCTAAGTTAGGTTGGTTGATTGACCCCAAAAATCAGCGGGTGGAAATTTATCGTTCTGGTCAAGCGGTGGAAGTTCTGGAAAATCCCAGCACCCTATCAGGGGAAACTGTTTTGCCAGGATTTACCCTATCTCTGCAAAGAATTTTCCCTAGTTAATGGGATTAAAATCAGCCTTACAAAACTCCTTTGGAACTGGGAATAGTATCGGCCCGGCGGGGGTCAACTTCGATCGCCATGCGCATGGCCCGGGCAAACGCCTTGAAGGTGGCCTCGATAATGTGGTGGGAGTTAATGCCATCAAGCTGGCGGATGTGGAGGGTCATTTGACTGTGGTTAACCACCGCAACAAAAAATTCCCGCACCAGTTGAGTGTCGTAGGTGCCCACCCTTTCCGTCGGAATTTGTAGGCCATAGCTGAGGTGGGGCCGCCCAGAAAAATCCAACGTTACCTGTACTAAGGCTTCATCCAAGGGAGCAATGAAATGGCCAAACCGATTAATGCCCCGGCGATCGCCAAGGGCTTCAGCTAAAGCCTGACCAAGGGTAATACCCACATCTTCGTTGGTGTGGTGGTCATCAATTTCAATGTCCCCAGTGGCGTTCACTTCCAGGTCAATCAAACCGTGGGAAGCAATCTGGTGCAACATATGATCCAAAAAAGGCACTCCGGTGGCCACATGACATAAACCACTGCCCATCAAATTCAAACTCACTCGCACATCCGTTTCTTTAGTGACTCGATGTACCGCCGCCGCACGCGGGGAAAAGTTGGGGACCAGCAGGGAAGGGGTGGATGACTCCGGCATGGGGAAAATATGGGTGAAGTTGAGTGGCAATGGCTTTTTTTAGAACAGCCTTAATCCATTTTAAAGGTAAAGAGAAGATTGTCAGAAGTTAGAGAGTGTTTAAAAAGCTCTCTCTCTCTGCAACAGTTTGAAGGGAAGCTAGAGAAAAGTCCCCCAGAATTTTGATTGCTTTAGTGGGTTAATCAAGACCTTGCCAACCAGCCATTGGGAACGCAGATAAATCTAGAGTAGTTTCGGGTTGACCCACCTCACTTGGGGCCCGGCCAAGAAAAGGGGATAATATGCCCAGGTTATTTACTCACTAATTTCCCCCGCCATGATTGAGGTTGAACATCTCAGCAAAGTTTACGGTTCCACCACTGCGATCCAGGATGTGGACTTTTCGGTACAAAAAGGCGAAATTCTCGGTTTTTTGGGCCCCAACGGCGCAGGGAAAACCACTACCATGCGGATTTTGGCTGGCTACATTCCGGCCACTACCGGGACAGTGCGGGTGGCAGGGTTTGATGTCCATGAACAATCCCTAGCGGTGCGGAAACGCATTGGTTATCTACCGGAAAATCCCCCTCTCTATGGGGATATGACAGTGGAAAGCTTTTTGGGCTTTGTGGCTAGCATTAAGGGAGTTAAACCAGGCGATCGCCGCCAGCGGGTGACCTGGGCCATGGAACGGTGCCAGTTGACGGAAAAACGAAAAGTCCTGATTCGCAAGCTGTCCAAGGGATTTAAGCAACGGGTGGGCATTGCCCAGGCCATTGTCCATGATCCGGCGGTGATTATTTTGGATGAACCCACGGTGGGACTGGACCCAAAGCAAATTATCGAAGTGCGTAACTTAATTAAAAGTTTGGCAGAGGAGCACACCATCATCCTTTCCACCCACATTTTGCCGGAGGTGAGCATGACCTGTGACCGGGTAACCATCATCAACCAAGGGCGGGTGGTGGCCACCAATACCCCGGAAAATTTACTAGCAGATTTAAGAGGTAATCTCAGTTATCAGTTGGAGGTAGCTGGGGCAGAGGGAACGGCGATCGCCCGTTGTTTACAGTCCTTGCCCGGTGTGGAAGAGGTGGAGATTAAAAGCCATCCCCAACAGCAGGAACGTCAGCAAATTTTGGTGCGGAGTAATCAACTGAAGGAACTGGGGCAACAATTAGCCCAGGCGATCGTTACCCAGGGTTGGGATTTGTACGAAATGCAACGGCTACGCCCCACCTTGGAAGATGTGTTTTTAAATCTGATTACCAGTGAAGTGGTGGACGAAGAAATTGTGACGGAATCGCCCCAGGAAACGCCAGAAGCTCAGGTTGATGATGAAGAAAATCTGGAAAATGCTTAATAATCGCTATCGGCAACGCAAATTCCCTTGCACTTAATGCCATTGCTGGCCGTGCGGCGACAATGGGGACAAAGGATTGGTTCTGACTCCGACGGGGGGGGAGATGAGTCTTGGCGATCGCCAGTTTGGGATGTGGTTCTATCTGAATGATCAGTGGCGGAGACTACCATGAAATGAGCTAAGTGATACTGTTTGGGCTAGGTTTCGCTTCTACCATTGTGCCAAGGGATGAATTTTCTCGCATGGGTGCCTAGTCGGATTCTTTTTTCTCCTGGGTTTGGTTGTGACGATTAAGATCGTTAGTGTAGAGACTAACCAGGCGGGCAACGAAAATTACTGAATACATTTGACCAATAACCGCCTCCATATTGGACAATCCCATGGCAATGGAATCTGTGGGGAGAATATCGCCGTAACCCAGGGTGGTCAAAGTCGTAAAGCTAAAATAGAGCAAGACGAAATTGTTAATTCCATCACTTTGTAATTCATTAAAATTGGTAGGGGAGATAATATAGGAGATCCGGTAAAGTAAAAACCAAAAGACTCCAATCAGTAAATAAACACTGATAGCCCCCAGTAAAATATTTTGGTCTACTTTTTGGGCCTTGTTCAATTGTTGGCTAATGGTAATCACCGCCGCTCCGAAGAACACCGCATAGACTATATCTGCCCAAGTAAATAGTCTTTGGGAAATGGTTGGGTTACTAATCAACAAAGTTAATAAATCACAGCCCAGGGCGATCGCCACCAGTCCCCGTAGAAAAGTTTTCCAGAGAGAGCTAATGGCCATATTTTTTACCATTACCAGAATGGTCACCGTAAACAAGACGGAAGTAATAACTCCTCCTATTTGCGTTTTCACAAACATGGCAAAAAGCAGTAATGAAACAATTGACCAAAAAAGATTACGGTAATGCCAGTTATCAAGATTTTTTGGTCGATATTTGCCAAACATAAATCCCCAGCCCAAAAGCCATTAAACGCCTAATCAACATTGATACAGGCGGCGGCCATTTGTAAAGCGAGCAAACGACTTTCCAAACGATGATGGGGAGATAGTTGGGCCAACACCGGCAACCTCTGCAAGCGAGCTTGGACTTGACCCTTAGCCCCCACCAAAAAAACTTCCCGTTGCTTAGCTAATGCATCTTTGAGCATAGTTTCGATCGCCAGTAGGGCAGTGATGCCAAGGCGGGGTACTGTGGCCAAATCGAGGATCAGCACATCGTAATTTTCCACAATGGTTAGCCTGCGGGCAATGGACTTGGCTGCCCCAAAGCTCATGGGACCACTGAGGTGAAACATAAAAATGCGGCCATTGGCTTCTCGCAAAATTTGTTGTTCCTCCTCTTCTAACCAGTCTTCCCCGTCTCCCCGGGTAACACTTTTAATCGACTGGAGTTGGATATCGGTCAAATTTTTCACTGTGAACAGATTGGCCACAAACACCCCCACCGCTACCGCCGTAATCAAATCCACAAACACGGTCAATCCCAACACCAGATACATTAACCCCGCCCCCTTCGTGGAAAGTTGGTGGGCCCGTTTGAGGAAACTCCAATCAACAATATCGATGCCCACTTTGATCAGGATGCCCGCTAAGACGGCATGGGGAATGGGTTCCGTTAACTGTCCCGCTTTGAGGACAATTATTAACAAAATCAGCGCATGGATCATGCCCGCAATGGGGGTTTTGCCACCGGAATTGATATTAATTACTGTCCGCATGGTGGCCCCGGCTCCCGGTAAACCACCGCATAGGCCCGAAACAAGATTGCCAATGCCCTGGCCGACTAATTCCCGATCAGAGTCGTGGTGACTGCGGCTGATGTTATCTGCCACGAGGGAAGTCAGGAGAGAGTCTAGGGAACCCAACACCGCCAACATGATGCTATAGAGCAACATTTGTTTTAAGCTCCCCCAACTGAGATAGGGCAGATGAAGGCTGGGCAAACCGGAGGGAATTTCCCCAATACGAGGCAGGGATACATTTCCGAAAAAAATGAGCGAAATTATTGTCCCCACCACCAGAGCGATTAAGGGGGCGGGCAAAATCCGGTTAACACGGGGCGGAGAAAAAAAGACGATCGCCAGGGCAATTAAGCCCAAACTAACGGCGGCAAAATTAACATCATTGATATAGGTGGGAAGAGCTTCCAGGGAGCGCACTACCCCAGGAGCCGTTTGGTGTCCCAATAAGGGGGCAATTTGCAAAATGATGATAATTACCCCGATGCCGGACATAAAACCGGAAATGACAGTGTAGGGCATAAAGGTAATATATTTCCCCAAACCAAATAGCCCCAAAAGCACCTGGAAAATGCCGCCGAACATCACCACTGTCAGGGCCATGGCCCAACCATTTTCTGGATTGCTGGCAGTTAAATTGGCAAAGGTGGAGGCCATTACCACTGTCATGGGTCCCGTGGGGCCACTAATCTGAGCTGGGGTTCCCCCACAAAGGGCGGCAAAAAATCCCGTACAAATGGCGCCATATAGTCCCGCAATGGGGCCAGCCCCCGAAGCAACCCCAAAGGCTAAGGCTAGGGGAAGGGCAACGATCGCCGCTGTGATACCGCCAAAAATGTCCCCCCGGAGATTATCAAAACGGAGCCCATGGACAAAACGGGCAGGGGAAGGGAGGGTAGTAGCCATGGAAAAGGAAGGGGAATTGCATCAAGATTGCTAATCGTCAGCATAGACCAGGGTTATAAATCTGGAACCCGCAACCATCAGCATTTCCGGACAGGAAGAGGCCTACTATTTTTTAACAGCCAACGTCATACCATCCCCCAGGGGAATCACACCGATTTGTACTCGTGCATCTCGGGCCAGGTCACGATTAAATTCTTGCAAAACCCGGGTTTGGGGTTCTTGGGGAGCAACCTCGGCTACTTTTCCGTGCCAGAGTACATTATCAATAACTACCAATCCCCCTGGCCGCAGTAGTTTCAAGCCAGCTTCGTAATAGTGGGGATAGTTACGTTTATCGGCATCAATAAAAATCAGGTCAAATTGAGGCAACGGCTTGATCCCAGCCAACTGTTCCAACGTTGCCAAGGCGGGCCCCAATCTTAAATCAATTTTTTCTGCCATCCCCGCCCTCTGCCAATATTCCTTGGCGATCGCCGTGGCGTTGGGGTCTTGGTCACAGGCAATAATTTGACCATCGGAGGGAAGTTGTAAGGCCATAGCCAAGGTACTGTAACCCCGAAAAACACCAATCTCCAGTACCTGTTTTGCTCCGGTTAAACTGATCAACAAACCAAGGAATTGGGCTTGCTCTGGGCTAATTTGCATAGGGGAACCGGGTAAATGGGCTGTTTCCCGCCGCAATTGGGCTAGATACACCGACTCCTCTGCACTAATGCTTTGCAGATAGACGTAAAGACTAGGATCAAAACCAGTGATACCTTGGCCCATGGCATTTTTAGCCGAATTTTACCCAAATAGGTTGGCGTATTTTTCCACCGCTTGGCGGGGATTTTCGGTCCGTTGCGCCCGGATTTTTTCGTAGCATTCCCGTTCAACGGCGCTGGGATTTTTCGGAGCAGTAATGACTAGACGCACCAACTGATCGCCCCGGCCCTGTTTGGGGTTGGGCCAACCTTTGCCCTTTAACCGTAGGGATTGGCCAGATTTAACCCCGGCCGGTACTTTCATCCGCACCATGCCATCGGGGGTGGGCACATCAATGTCGGCTCCCAACACCGCTTCATCAGGGGCGATCGCCAATTCACAGACCAAGTTATCCCCTTCAAATTGGAAAAAGGGATGGGAGGTCAGTTGCAAATTAAGGTATAAGTCCCCCCGTTGGCCGTAGGGGTTAGCCATGCCCTTACCCTTGACCCGCACTCGACTACCATTTTTGGCCCCGGCAGGAATGCGCACTGTGACCATTTCTTCCCCCAGGTTGAGGCGTTTTTCCACCCCCCGAAAAGCTTCCGCTAGGTTTAACTGTAGGGTTGCTTCCCGATCGCCTGCGGGGGCCTGGGCATTGCCAAAACCACCAAAATCATTAAAACCAGGGCCGCCGGTGGAATAACCATAGGAAGTTCTGGGACCGCCACCGGGGGTATTGAAACGCCCTAATAGCTCATTGATAAATTCGTCAAAATTACCGTACTGGCTAAAGTCAAAGCCACCAAAATCAACTCCCACGCCGGCATTCCCTGGGCCGTAACCCCCACCGGGTTGCCCCGCGGCTCCGGCCTGTTGCCAATAGCGACCAAATTGATCATATTTTTTGCGTTTTTCCGGGTCGGAAAGCACCTCATAGGCTTCGCTAATTTCCTTAAACTTTTCCTCCGCTGCCTTGTCCCCAGGATTTTTGTCAGGATGATATTTCAGTGCCAATTTACGGAACTGTTTTTTAATGTCAGCTTCTGAAGCGGTTTTGCCCACCCCTAAAATCTGGTAATAGTCCTTGAAATCCGTTGATGCCATACAAGTGTCCCTCCTGTGACCTGAAACTGCCGCCCTGGAGCAAAGCCTGGAAAAATTTTCCCGGACTTGCCATGGAGTTGATCAAACCGCCCCAGCTTTACCCCTAACTAACTTACTCTAACAAGAAGTCCCGTCGGAGTTTGACCGGTTCCCCCGATTCGGTTTTGCCCCCCGGTACCAATGGGCCAAAGTGTGAGGGGAAACACCCAGATGGTAGCCCGCCACCACCGCTTGGTTAATGACCGTAGTCCGCACCAGTCCTAGCTTTTGCCACCGTCGTCCAGACGTAATCACTTTGCCTTCGGCGATCGCCACCTTGCCCTGCTGTTTTCCCAGTTTTTGCATAAATTGGTAATCTTCCATAATCGCTAAATCGGCAAAGCCCCCCAGCCGCTGGAAATCCCGTTGCCGAATAAACAAACCTTGGTCGCCATAGGGCCGTTGAGCGTAAATGGAGCGCCAAAGAATTAATTTTTCTAGCCAGCGATAGGGTCTACCAGGCAGATCAATAGTCAACCCAAAAGCTCCGGCTATGTAATCCGAATTGCTTAATATTTGAGCTATTTGGGCAAAAAAATCCCTAGGTAAAATACAGTCCAAATGTAAAAATAACAGCCATTCCCCCCGGGCCAAACTGGCACCGTAATTCATTTGGTTTGCTCGCCCTGGTTGAGGGCTAGAAAAAACCTGTAAAGGCAAACGATCAGCATAATTTTGGCATAATTCCACTGTGCGATCGCCACTCCCCCCATCAATCATTAAGATTTCTATTCGTTGATCCTGGGTAAATTGTCCCAAATATTCCTTGCTATTATCGCCTGAGGATTTTTGTAAAATTTTTGCTTCATTAAAGACAGGAATAATAATACTCAGCTGGGGAAGAACAGCCATGGCTTAACCTAGGAAAAAAATCTTTTAATCAAGTTCATTTTTTTACCATAGGGAGGATAACGGAGATTAGTTTCCCCCCAAAAGGGACGACGTAAAATACTTTTATGGTTGCTAAAAGTATTAAAACTGGCTTTGCCATGGTAGCGCCCCATGCCACTTTCCCCCACTCCGCCAAAGGGTAATTCTGCCACAGTCAAATGTATGAGAATATCGTTCAAACAAACACTGCCAGAGCTGGTAGATTGCAGTATTTGCTCTTGTTTTTGTCGATTATTACTGAAAAAATATAACGCCAGCGGTTTAGGTTTAGCGTTAATAAAATCTATTGCTTCCTCTAAGTTTTCATAGGTCAAAATTGGCAGGATGGGTCCAAATATTTCTTCTTGCATTAAGAGGGAATTTAGATCCGGATCAACAACTAAAGTCGGCGCCATATAGTGATCGCCTTCGTTATAATCTCCCCCCGTAATTACTTTGCCATGGCTTAATAAATCCACTAACCGTGACCATTGTCGTCGGTTAACAATGCGAGTGTAGTTAGGACTATGGGCCGGATTTTCCCCGAACAGTGTCTTAATGGCTTGTTGTAAAGCTGGCAAAAGTTGATCTAGACAGGATTGCTCCACTAATAGATAATCCGGCGCCACACAGGTTTGCCCCCCATTGACCAGTTTGCCCCATATAATGCGTTTTGCCGTTTCCCTTACATCAATTTCCCTATCCACCACACAGGGAGATTTCCCCCCCAATTCCAACGTAACCGGGGTTAATTGGCCCGCTGCCGCCGCCATAATTAACCGACCCACCCTCGGGCTACCGGTGAAGAAAATATGGTCAAATTTTTCCTGTAGCAATTGTTGGCTAACGGTTTCATCCCCTTCCACCACCGTGGCCCAAGCTGGGGGAAATACGCTTTGAATTAATTGGGCAATTACTCCACTGATGGCTGGGGTATATTCGGACGGCTTTACTACCACAGAATTACCAGCGGCGATCGCCCCAATTAAGGGCATTAAACAAAGATAAAAAGGATAATTCCAGGGACTAATAATTAGGACTACACCAAGGGGCTCTGGTCTTAGCTGGGCTGTGGCAGGAAATACCAGTAAATTAACGCCCACCCGTTGAGGCTTAGACCATTGCTGGAGATGTTTTTGATAATAATTGATTTCCCTAATTACCCCCAAAATTTCGTTCACATAACTTTCAAAGGGAGGCTTACCAAAATCCTGCTTAAGGGCAGCAGTAATTTCTGCTTCCTGGGCTTGGATTTGTGCTTTTAGTTTGCTTAGTAAGCTTAATCTTTTTCCCACTGATTGAGTTTTACCAAGGTGAAAGAACCGTCTTTGCTCCGCAACAATGGTTTTAAGCATATCTAGGGTAATTAATTTTATGATAAAAGTAAAATAATGATTAGAATAATCAAAAACTAAGCATTAGTAAATCTTTTCAGACTATCTATTGTCAAACTTCCAAGCTTTTTTCCAAGGCTTCCACTGCTTCGTAGAGAGCTTGAAAGTTGCCTTCTCCAAACCCTCTAGCTCGATGACGGCGCTCAATAATTTCCCAAAATAAACTACCATCTCCGTAACAAGGCAGGCTAAAAATTTGTAGTAGTAACTGCTGACCTGTATTCTCCTGATCATCGAGGAGAATCTGTAGACGTCGTAGGCTATTCCAATCCAAATTTAAACAATTATTGTGGAAGTGATTGCACTGCTGTTGTTGTTTGTAATAGCTAGGAGGTACAGAAAGAAATTCCACTCCCAGACCGCGCAGATGGGTGACAGTTTCAATAATATTATCGGTGGCAAAGGCCACGTGTTGAATGCCTGCTCCACCATTATTAGCTAAAAAAGTTTCTATTTGAGAAGTATTTGTAGTCGGACAGTTGAGATTAAACTGAACTTTTCCATTAGCATTGATTAATGCTTCACTGTATAACCCAGAATCGCAAGTATTAATAGTAAAGCGTTGCTGTACTGACCAACTAAACACCTGTTGATACCATTGAGAGGCCTGGGTAAATTGATCAGCTCCAATGTTTAGTACCACATGATCAATGGTGGTTAAGTTAGAGCCATGGAACTTTTGGCTTTTCAAGGAAGGACGAGCGGGATAAACGCTATGGGCCACGTCTCCCCAGGCCACAAAAGTCAATCCCTCTACCCCAGTCAGGAGATGCCTAATAGGGCTAGTTTTAATTTTTTTTTGCTCTAGGTGAGCGGTAAAGGTAGACCAATTTTCTGTTGCTATTTGCCATGCCACCTCACCAATGCCAGGGGGATGTTTTTGTAGGTAATCACCATATCTACTGAAATCAGATCTAGGGGCAGGGGCAGAAATTAGTAGCAGAATTTGCCCTTGTTGATAAATGCCAGTAATCCCCTCCTGATTGTTGATTTTATCTAAGCAAATGAAACCCCATTGGCGCTGATAGCAATGATGGGCTGACTGATAATCGTCAACGTATAAATGAAGATAGTCGAATTCCATAATTACCTAGGACATTGTGGACTTCAAACTAAAGGCTTTATCCCCGTTAATAAGCCAAAACGCACCAATCCCCGTTCATAGCCCCATTTCATTAACCGCAAACACAGGGCGGCATTGATAATTTTTGGCCCCGTTTGTCCTAGGGCCCATAACACTTTGGGATCAAGGGCAGATTCCATTACCCTGTCCCAAAAGGGGGCCACAGCCACAGACCAATCGGCGGTTTTAATTTCCCCAAAGCCGCATTCTCCGGCGATCGCCCCGTAATCTGGTAAGGAAACCACATAGGGTAAACAGTACACGTCATAAATGGCTTGGAGATGGCGACGTTCATCGGCGGTTAGGGGGCCATTGCCGGGATCAATGGGACGGTGACACCAGGTAGCTAAAATCAGACAGCCACCGGGTTTAAGTACCCGCCAAGCCTCTTGCAAAAACTGAGCTTTGTTGGGCATGTGCTCCCCACTTTCCAGAGACCAAACCCAGTCAAAAGAGTCGGAAGCAAAGGGTAAAGCTAAGGCATTGGCCACTTGGAACTGACAGCTTGAGCCCAATGCCAGGGCCTTGGCCCTTTCCCCTGCCCGTTCCACCTGTACGGGGGAGAGACTTACCCCCATCACTTCTGCTTGGTATTGCTGGGCTAAATACAAACTGCTGCCGCCAATGCCACAGCCTAAATCGAGAATTTTTCCTGGCTTGCCACTATCTTGGGGCACTGCCCAGGCCAATAGTTCTTTAATCAGATCAATTTGGGCCTGACAGCGATCGATCCGATAGGTGCCGTGGGGCCCGTAGTAGCCGTGGTGCATGTGCTCACCCCAGACATCTTCCCAGAGACCGGTGGAGTCGTCGTAAAAGTCCTTAATTTTTGCGTAGAGGTCTGCACTGGCAGTGGTGGTGCTGGCCATGGTATGGAAAGGAAAATAACAATAGGATTCAAGGCTGACCTTCGAGGGGCAAGCTTAGGCCTAACATGGTAAACCATTTATCATTGTGAGCTTTACCAAAAACGTCGTTGTTGCTTTAAAAAAGCCCGAGCGCAATTTCTACCAGGCATACCGGAGATGGAGCCACCGGGATGGGTGCCGGCCCCTGTCAAGTAAAGGTTTTTGATGGGGGTTTGGTAGTTAGCGATTTCCGGTAGGGGTCGCAGGAACATCATCTGGTCTAGGGTCATATCCAAATGGTAGACATTGCCGTTGTAACTGCCCAGCCGTTGGGCTAATTCCGCCGGACTTTCCACCTGGCGACCAATAATTAAGGATTTTAGGTTAGGGGCATAGTCAGTCAATTTATTAATCACCCGATCCGCCACTTTTTCCTTCAACTCATCAGTCCAACCTGTGCCCATTAACCCCGTTCCTTCCAATCCGGCGATGCGGTAGGGAGCAAAAAATTCAATCCACAAAGTGTGCTTGCCTGGGGGGGCCATGGTGGGGTCCAACACGGTGGGGATGTCTAAGTATAGGGAAGGGTTAGCGTCGGGAACTTGCCCCAGGGCAATAAGAGCGTGGGACTCTTCCACATGGCGTGCCGAGTCGGCGATTAAAATGGTTCCTGTCAAATCCTGTTCTCCGGCCATGGCGGTGAAGTGGGGTAAACCAGAGAGGGCGCAGTCAATTTTTAAAATCGCTTCATTATTGTTTACCGTCCGCCGTTCCAGCCGTTCCCCTAGGGTTTGATCCACCTTGGCTAGGGCCCCCGGTTCCACCAATTGCAAAAATAAACGGCGGGCATCAATGTTGGAAATCACGCCTTTTCTGGCCCGGTACTGTTCGCCACTGGCCACTTCCACCCCGATCGCCTGGTTATTTTCTACCAATACCCGTTTGACGGTTTGATCGGTGAGGATTTTTCCCCCTTGGGCTTGCACTAATTTCACCAACGCATCTGTTAAAGACCCCGTGCCCCCTTTGGGCCTAGCAATGCCTTCCCCATGGCGCATGGCCACCATCATCATGCCGGAGCTACTGCCTTTTTGGGATGGGGGAGCGCCAATTTCTGAACATAGTCTGGCCAGGGGAGCCTTCACCCGTTCACTGTCGAACCATTCATTAAGCACATCTTCCGGGGAGCCAATCATGGTGCGAATAAAATCCAGCGCTTTGGTTTTCGACCCGGCGATCGCCAACACAGATTTTAAATTTTCCCAACCGTAGTTGAGGGCTAGATCTAGTAACGCCTGGGGAGGAGCATTAAAAGCAGGCTGGACAGCGTTGAGCAAATCTGTCCAGTAATTGACAAATTGCCGATATTTTTCCGCATCCCTGGGGCTATAGGTGGCAATGTGGGCGCAGGTTTGAGCTAAGGAACGGTAGGCCATGAAAGCTTCACCGTCCAACCCAGGACAAAAAACACTGGGGTCACAAAATAAATATTCCAAACCGTACTGGGACAAATTTAATTCCTGCAACACTGGCCCCAGAAAGATAAATTCGTGGTCAATGGCACAGCGATTAAAGCGAAACTGGGGGGATAGCTCCGGCATGAGAGCTTCTGTGGTGGCCGCCCCCCCCGGCACTTCCCGCTTTTCTAGTAACGTCACCCCCAAGCCCCGTTGGAGCAGATAGGCGGCACAGACTAGGCCGTTATGCCCCGCCCCAATAATGACGACATCGGTGGTGATCATAAAAACTTGGCCTCGACTTTGGGTAGAACATTTTACCCTGATCTTGGCGATCGCCTGGAATCGATTTTTGTCTTGGCATGGTATTGATCAACACAGTGATGCATTGATCCCCAACGATTAACGCCAATAAATACACCCAAGTGAATCCTGACTTTGGCTAGGAAATTTAACGCAACTGGGCCACCACTTGATTTTCCAGTAACAGTTTTTGCTGTAACAAATCTTCCACGGTAAGCCGTAGATAGCGCTGGTCATCCACCCAAAATTTGACCTTAATGCGATCGCCACCGGGGACCCCAGGGGGAGACAGTTGGGCAATTTGCCTGGCCCCATTGCGGTCGTTGAGGGGTTGGACTGTGAACTCTTGGTTTTCTAAAACCCTAGTGATTAACTGATTGCCGTCAAAGTACACTTCCGTGGCCCCAATGCTGGACCCCAATTCCCCGACAATTAGTTCAATGCTGGGCTGATTATCCAAGGAAGCGCCTAGGGTCAGTTCAATCGGCTCGGCCATGGGGTAAGTTTGCCCATTTTTGATAATCGGGTGCCAATTATGGCTATTTTTACGACGATTCCAATACCTAACTCCGTAGCTATGGTAGAGATAATCCTGCACCCCACGGCCCTGGTAAATTTGCAACGCTCCCAAGGCGATCGCCCCAAAGGGTTGTTGATTGCGAATTTTATCGGCAGGAAATTGAGCGTTAATCCAATCTTGCACCATGGGCAACTGACTGGTTCCCCCCACCACCAACACTGCATCTAGGTCAGCGGGAGTGGAACCTCGTCGTTGGGCAGTTTGCTGAACCTGTTCCCACAGAGCCGTTAGCCGGTCAAAAAATTGTCGTTGCTGGAGGATTGCTGTTAAGTCCGATCGCCGCAGTTGAAATTCGTAGGATTCTAGAGCCTGGTCATCAAAGTAAACTTCTGTGGCTTCTTCTGTTTGGGCCAGGGCAATTTTGAGCCGCTCCGCTAGACGTTTAATCCAGGGGGAAACCTGTAAACCTTGGGCCTGGGTGAAATATTCACTAATCCAATAGTCAATGTCACTACCGCCTAAATTGGCTCCTGCTTTGGCCAACACCTTAGCTAGAGCAGACTTTTCCGCTGTTTTTCCGCTCCCAAGCACATCCCCCCATTTGAGCAGAAATCCTGCACGGTTTTTTGATGTCTTCTCTCCCAACTGCACCCAGGAAAAGTCCACTGTGCCCCCACCAAAATCCAGTACCAAGATTTGGTTGGCATCCCCCACCCCGTAGCCCAACGCGGCGGCCGTAGGTTCATCCACCAGGCGCACTTCCTCCACTCCCCAACTGCGACAGGTGTGGCTCAGCCAATGGCGATAGGATTCAAAGCTGTCCACCGGCACTGTTAAGGCCAAACAATCGGGCCCTTTGCCTTCTTGCTCCGTTAAGGTTCGGATTAATTTATTTAAATACCACTGCCCCAATGTTTCCAAGGACAACGTACAGCCATCCAATTGGGGTAAAAATCCCTGCACCGCCGCCCCAATGCCCCGCTTAAAGTTGCGAAAAAACCTGGCATCACTGGGAATATCCCTGCCTTGATCCATCACTTCCCTGGCGATCGCCACCTGGCCAAGGGCCGCATTTTCCACGTAGAGCAAACTGGGAACCAAGGGGCCACTATCCCCCAGGGGACGGCTCAGAGAAGGCAGGTCAATTAACTCTCCTTGACGGGTTACTTCATTCCAGCGGGCAATGACGGTATTGGTTGTACCAAAATCAATGGCGTAGGACACGGCAAAACCAGACATGAAGGAAAACGTTTTGGATTATAACCTGTTCCCATGGGCGCCATAGCCATCTCCATCCAGCCACAATGCCCAGAGCGATGGGGGGCGGGAGCAGATCAAGTATCATGGGAGGGGGCTGAACTCCTTCGTTTGAACATTTTTTGTAAACATTATCCATGGCCAAACCCCCCGTTTCCTCCGATACCATCGCCTTACCCCGCACCAGTGAGTCGGAAAATCTCAAAAAAATCCGCCACACCACTTCCCACATCATGGCCATGGCGGTACAGAAACTCTTTCCTAAAGCCCAGGTAACCATTGGCCCCTGGACAGAGACGGGCTTTTACTACGATTTTGACGTGGAAGAACCCTTCACCGAGGCGGATTTAAAGGCCATCAAGAAGGAGATGGTGAAGATAATTAATAAAAAATTGCCGGTGATTCGGGAAGAACTCAGTCGAGAAGAGGCCAAACAAAAGATTGAGGCAATCCAAGAACCGTACAAACTGGAAATCCTCGCCAGCATCCATGAACCCATCACCCTTTACCATCTGGGGGATCAATGGTGGGACCTCTGTGCCGGGCCCCATTTAGAAAACACAGCGGAGATTAACCCCAAGGCGATCGCCCTTGAAAGTGTGGCGGGAGCTTACTGGCGGGGAGATGCCAACAACGCCCAACTGCAAAGAATTTATGGCACTGCTTGGGAAACCCCAGAACAATTGGCAGAATATCAACGGCGCAAGGAAGAAGCCCTCAAACGGGATCACCGCAAACTGGGTAAAGAATTAGGACTATTTATCTTTTCTGACCCCGTAGGCCCCGGTTTACCCCTCTGGACTCCCAAAGGCACAATTATTCGCACCGTTTTGGAGGATTTTCTTAAACAGGAGCAAATTAAGCGGGGCTATTTGCCCGTGGTTACCCCCCACATTGCCCGGGTAGATTTGTTCAAACAATCGGGGCACTGGCAAAAATACCACGAAGACATGTTCCCCATGATGGCGGAATCAGCGGAGGAAGCGGCCCAGGAAATGGGCTTTGTGCTCAAACCAATGAACTGTCCTTTCCATATCCAGATTTATAAGAGTGAACTGCGTTCCTATCGGGATTTGCCCCAACGGTTAGCGGAATTTGGCACCGTCTATCGCTACGAGCAATCGGGGGAACTGGGAGGCTTAACCAGGGTGCGGGGGTTTACGGTGGACGATTCCCATTTATTTGTCACCCCGGATCAGTTGGATGCGGAATTTTTGAGCGTGGTGGATTTGATTCTGACTGTGTTCAAAAGTTTGCAACTGAAGAATTTTAAAGCCCGTCTCTCCTTCCGGGATCCAGAATCCGATAAATACATTGGTTCTGATGATGCTTGGGACAAAGCCCAGGGAGCCATCCGTCGGGCGGTGCAGGAATTGGAGATGGATTATTTTGAAGCTCCAGGGGAAGCGGCTTTCTACGGCCCTAAACTGGATTTCATTTTCCAAGATGCCCTGGAACGGGAATGGCAACTGGGTACCGTACAGGTGGATTACAATTTGCCAGAGCGGTTTGATTTGGAATACATTGCCGCCGATGGTTCCCGCCAACGACCTGTGATGATTCACCGGGCCCCCTTTGGTTCCCTGGAACGGTTAATTGGCATTTTAATTGAAGAGTATGCCGGGGATTTTCCCCTCTGGTTAGCTCCTATTCAGGTGCGTTTGCTGGCGGTGAGTGATGAGTTTTTACCCTTTGCCCAGTCAGTGGTCAAACAAATGCAAGCCCTTGGTTTGCGGGCCGAAGTGGATACCAGTGGCGATCGCCTAGGGAAAATGATTCGCAATGCAGAAAAGCAAAAAATCCCAGTTATGGCAGTGGTGGGAGCCAAAGAAGTGGAAGCCAATGTCCTCAATATCCGCACCAGAGCTTCGGGGGAATTGGGAGAAATTCCTGTAACGGAGGTGTTGGAAAAATTACAGGCAACTGTGACCAACCACGACACTTGGTAGGGCTAAATATGCTCAAAGCACCTTCTGAACGAAGTTAGCCAAAATTTTTAGTCCCAGGGTAGAGGACTTTTCCGGGTGGAATTGCACTGCCATCACATTATCTTTGGCGATCGCCGCCGCGATGGTCTGACTGCCGTGGGTAGTGCTAGCGGCAACTACCTGGGGATCAAGGGGAGCCATGTAGTAGGAGTGGACAAAATACACCTGGGGGTCCGGGGGCAAAGCTTGCCAGAGGCATAAATCCGGTTGATTTAATTCCAGCCCATTCCAGCCCATGTGGGGAATGGTCAGTCCCGGCTCAGAACGGAAATGTTTGACTTGTCCAGGGATAATGCCCAGCCCTTTTTCCTGGCCCTCTTCGGAACTGTCAAATAGCAGTTGGGAACCTAAACAAATCCCCAAAAAAGGAGTCCCCTTGGCGATCGCCGTTTTGAGCACATCTTCCAAGCCCCTTTCCCGTAAATGTTGCACCGCCGGATCAAAGGAACCTACCCCCGGCAGAACAATGGCCGTGGCACCATCAATAACGTGGGTCTGGTCCGTGACGAGGGGATTCCCCCCCACTTTCTCCAAACCCTTACAGACGGAGTGGAGATTGCCCATATCATAGTCAACGACGGCGATGTAACCCATGGGAGAAAAGACGCAAAGTAGGACAGAGTTAAACCCTTTAATGGTCGGGCTTAACCCCCGTCTAGCCATTGTACGCAAAGTTGACCGTTCCCCAAGGGAGTCCAGCAATTTATCCAGGCAGGGAGATCCCAGAAAAAATCTTGGCGAAACCAGGGATCAAGTTCGCCATTGGGCAATTTTGATATTAGAATTCAGCCAACACACCAATTTCACCAATCTATTGGCATTATTTGAGACTTGAGAACCATGGGGAATGAAAAAACTAGAGTCGGTATCATTGGCGCATCGGGCTATGGCGGCATTCAGTTAGTACGTTTACTTTTAGAACATCCCCAGGTGGAATTAACCTACCTAGCGGGGCACAGTAGCGCAGGGAAGCCCTACAGTGACCTTTATCCCCATTTAACCCACCGGGTAAATCTCACCATTGAACCCATTGACCTAGAGGCGATCGCCGACCGTTGTGATGCGGTATTCCTTGGTTTGCCCAACGGTTTGGCCTGTGACATGGCCCCGGTATTATTGGCCAAAGGTTGTAAAGTTTTGGACCTGTCGGCGGACTACCGTTTCCGTAACCTCAACACCTATACGGAATGGTACAAAAAAGATCGCCAGGACCAAGCCACCAATAACCAAGCTGTTTACGGCCTGCCGGAATTGTATCGGGATGCCATTAAGGATGCCCAACTAATTGGTTGCCCCGGATGTTACCCCACCGCTAGTTTGCTGGCCCTTTCCCCGTTGCTCAAACAGGGTTTCATTGTGCCTGAAACCGCCATCATTGACGCCAAATCCGGCACTTCCGGGGGAGGTAGAGAAGCAAAAGTTAATATGCTCCTAGCGGAAGCGGAGGGTTCTTTGGGGGCCTATGGGGTTGCTAAACACCGCCACACCCCTGAAATTGAGCAGATTGCCAGTGATTTAGCCGGTACGGAATTGCAAGTCCAGTTCACCCCCCACTTGATCCCCATGGTGCGGGGTATTTTAGCCACCGTTTATGCCACCCTGCGTGATCCGGGGTTAGTGCGGGATGATCTGATCACTATTTACAGCGCTTTTTACCGGGCTTCCCCCTTTGTGAAAATTCTGCCCCACGGGGTTTACCCCCAAACCAAATGGGCCTGGGGCACTAACCTTTGCTACATCGGCATTGAAGTGGATCCCCGCACTGGGCGGGTCATTGTCCTTTCCGCCATTGATAATTTGGTCAAAGGCCAGGCAGGGCAGGCGGTGCAATGCCTAAACCTAATGATGGGTTGGGAAGAATCCTTGGGCTTACCCCAACTCGCTTTTTATCCCTAGTCATGGGTTAGTCAATTTCTCCCCTGGGAGTCAATCATTGGTCACAGTAAAACTCCCCCAGGATTCACATTCTGGAGGAGTGATTTTTTTAGCGAGTCATTAACCCAGCTTCGTTTTTTCAACCAGCCGATCTGACCATTGTTTACTGTTGGCGATCGCTGTAGGCAGGGCGACGGCCACCACTGGAGCGACGGGGTTTACCCGGTTTACCTTGGTAGCCCCCACCTTTATTTTGACCACCGCCACCACCACGGTTACGACGCAGGACGGGCTTGTTGAAGTCGACTTCAGGTACTTCCCAATCGGTTTTCATCCAATGGGGACAACTCTGGTCATAAATCATTTGCAGAGCCGCAGCGGCGATCGCCTGGGCATCATACTCATCGCTCAGTTCCCGCACCAGGGGTAAGAACGAGGCCATCCGTTCACCGGCGAGGGCTTCCTTGAGTTGTTCTTGGAGTTTTTCAATGCGTTTGGCTTCCACCTGGGAACGGTTGGGGATCGCACAAACCTCGATCTGTTGTTTGAGACGGTTTTCGATGGAGCGCAGTAAACGACGGTCAATGGGTTCCACTAGGGCGATCGCCTTGCCGGTTTTACCAGCCCGACCGGTGCGGCCAATGCGGTGAATATAGGTTTCAGCGTTATCGGGCAAATCAAAGTTAACCACATGGCTGAGGTTATTCACATCTAAGCCCCGGGCCGCGATGTCCGTGGCCACCACCAGCTTAATTTTGCCATCCCGGAAACGATGCACCAAGCGCTCCCGTTGGGACTGGCTCAGGTTGCCGTGGTACTCATCCACGCTATGGCCCGCTTCTTGCAAACGACTGGTCAGGTCAGCGGCGGTCTGTTTGGTGCGCACAAAGATAATGGCGGATTCCGGATCTTCCATTTCCAAAATCGGTTGCAACGCTTTGGCCTTAGACCAACCCCGGGGCACATGGTAAAGCTGTTGCTCAATGCGGGTGGGGGTGGATTGGGTCTGTTTGACGGTCACTAGGGAGGGATCGTTCAAAAATTGGTTGACCAACTCTTTAATTTCCCGGGGCATGGTGGCGGAAAAACAAGCCGTCTGACGGGTAGGAGGAGTTTTACGCAGGATAGTCTTCACATCGTCAATGAAGCCCATGCTTAGCATTTCGTCCGCTTCATCGAGCACCACCCATTGGATGGTTTCCAATTTCAGTTTTTTGCGCTCAATTAAATCAATAACTCGCCCTGGGGTACCCACCACAATCTGCACCCCCCGCTCTAGGCTGCGAATTTGTCGTTCGATGGATTGGCCACCGTACACATTCAAAATAAACAGACGGCGCTCGTGGGAAAAGTCCTTCATCGCTTCCGCCACCTGTTGGGCCAACTCCCGGGTGGGGGTCAAAATTAAGGCTTGCAAATCCCCCTCGGGATCAATGCGGTCCATCAACGGCAAGGCAAAGGCGGCGGTTTTACCGGTACCCGTTTGGGACTGGGCCAACATATCCCGGCCGCTGAGCAAGAGGGGAATCGCTTCGGTTTGAATCTGGGTGGGGGACTCAAAGCCAATGTCGGCCAAGAGTTGACAACGTTTTTCAGAAAGACCAAGGTCGGCAAAAGTACTAGTCAAGGTATTAGTCATGGAAAAATTCAATAATTTCAGGTAACAAAAGACGGTTTAGTGGGCAAATAATTAAAAGTTAAAAATTTTGCGGGAATGGCTGGGAACCAACCGTCAATAACACAGCCAGTCCATCCCCTTAGTTCAATTAGCTAAAAAACCCTAGCCTCCTCGGCGGTTAGACCATAGAGGTCATAGTCGTCGGTGGCGGTGATGGTCACAGGCATAATTTCGTTCAAGTTAGCGGTCCCTTTGACGTAGACCAGACCGTCCACTTCCGGGGCAAATCTGGATGCTCGGCCAATGAACTCCTCGGTGCTGGGATTTTCCTGTTCGATTAGCACATCCAAGGTTTGTCCCAAGCAGGCGGCATTTTTCTGGGCAGAAATGGGTTGCTGCAGGGCCATTAACCGATCCCGCCGATCGCCCATTACCTCTTCCGGCACAGCGTTAGGCAGGTCAAAGGCGGCGGTGCCTTCCTCTGGGGAAAAGGTAAAGACTCCCACATGGTCAAATTGGTGGCGCTGGACAAAGTCTAACAAATGCTGAAAATGTGCCTCCGTTTCCCCCGGAAAACCAACAATGAAGGTGGTGCGCAAGACAGCGTCGGGAAGGGCGGTTTTGAGCTTGGTGATAATGTCGTCATTGACCTGACCTTGCCAGGGACGATGCATGGCTTTGAGAATGTCCGGGTGGGAGTGTTGCAGGGGCAAATCCAAATAGGGTAGGACGTTGGGCGTAGTGGCGATCGCCTCGATCACTTTCGGGGTCAATCCAGTGGGATAGGCGTAGTGAATGCGAATCCAGGGAATATCGACTTTGCCGAGGGCCTGTAATAGTTCCGCCAATTTTGGCTCCCCATACAAATCCAAACCGTAGTTGGTGGTGATCTGGGAGATGAGAATTAATTCCTTTACTCCCTGGCTGGCCAATTGCTGAGCTTCGGCCACAATGGATTCGATGGGACGGGAGCGTTGCTTACCCCGCAGTTGGGGAATAATGCAAAAGGCACAGCGATAATCACAACCTTCCGCCACCCGTAGATAGGCGATCGCCTCGTTGGTGGTGCGATAACGGGGTAAATGTTCGTCGGCAATGAAACTAGGATTAGCAGAAACTGCTTTGACCCTTTGGCCCTGTTCCGTTTGCCGGATAATATCAACAATGTTTTGGTAATCCCCTGTGCCCACCACAGCCACTGCTTCGGGGATTTCTTCTAACAGTTGCTCTTGGAAATGTTGGGCCAGGCAACCGGAAATAACAATTTTCTTCTTCGCTTCAGCCAATTCCACCAAGGTCCGCACCGATTCCTGGCGGGCATCTTGGATAAAACTACAAGTATTAACAATGACGTAGTCGGCCAATTCTTCGTTGGCATCCACCTGGTAGCCGGCTTCCACCAGCAGTCCCAGCATATGTTCCGAATCGATCCGGTTTTTTTCGCAACCTAAGTGGTTAATGGCGATCGTTGGCGTTTGGCCCATAAATTAATTACTAGGGATTAACTGACTATTGACTGAGTTCGAGTCCAAAGGATGTAGGGTAGGGACTAAACCAGGCAATGATCAGCAAATTCTGTAAACACAGCCTGCAGATGGGGAACGGTGGTCAGACCCTTTTTATTTGTAAAGACATTGTAACAGATTTACACCAGAAAACCTGAAGTCGTTTGGTGTAATGTTATACATTTGCTGACATTGACCCCAAAACTAGGGCGATCGCCATGGGGCCACGGTGTTAGATACCGGAAAATTACGCCCTAAGATCAACCAAAACGATAGCCGAAACCCCGCACTGTAACTAAGTATTCCGGCTGACTAGGGTCTTGTTCTAGCTTTTCCCGCAGCCAGCGGATATGGACATCCACCGTTTTGCTATCTCCCATAAAATCAATGCCCCAAATATGTTCAATTAACTGTTCCCTGGACCAGACCCGACGGGGATAGCTCATGAACAATTCCAACAGGCGGAATTCCTTCGGGGCTAGATTGACTTCTTCTCCCCGCATTAACACCCGGCATTCCTGGGGATAGAGCACCAAGTCTCGAAATTTACGGAATGGGGCAATGTTGTTACCGGCCAGGCCTTGGCGACGGATCATGGCCCGGCAACGGGCAACCAATTCTTTCAGGCTAAAGGGCTTAGTGATGTAGTCATCAGCCCCCACTTCTAAGCCAGTGACCTTTTCCATTTCACTGCCCTTGGCACTGACAATTAAAATCGGAGTGTTATCGCCACCAAAGCGCAAACTACGACACACATCTAAACCGTTTACCTGGGGAAGCATGATGTCGAGAATGATCAGGTCAACGGCGGCCTGGCCTGGGTCTTCGCTAAATTCTTGCAACAGGGCTAAAGCGTCGCGGCCATCGTCCACTGCATAGACTTCATAACCTTCTTCCTGCAGTGAGAGGACAATGGTTTCACGGATGGAAACTTCGTCTTCAACAACCAAAATACGATGGCTGGGGGGAATTTCCTGGTGTTGGAGACTATGGGGGGGGGCTTCTAGCGTTGCCATTGGGAAACCTACTAGATGTTGTTTAACCAACATATAACACACAAGATTGATGTTAACAGCAAACTTTTTTGGCAGAATAATGACATGGGGAAGGAAGCAAACCTCCCCTAGTCCTGAAAATTGTCCATGGAGAAATTTCCCTCCTTTGCCATTAAAGGGAAATCATTGGATTTATAAAACCTAGGTGTGGAATGGGACTTGATTTAGTTTTGGCCCCTAGAATTTACCGAAGCCCTCATCGACTAAGCTTGGCTTATTCTGATAGGCGGCCACCGCTAGGCGATCGCACCGCTCATTTTCTTTGTTGCCAGCGTGGGCTTTGACCCACTGAAACGTAACCTGGTGTTTTTCGCACAGCGCTAACATCGTTTCCCAGAGATCGGGATTTTTGGCCTTTTCCTTGGCATTTCTTTGCCATCCCTTGGCCTTCCATTTCTTGGCCCAACCCTTGCTCATGGCATCGACCAGATAGCGGGAATCGGTGTAGAGCAATACCTGGGACGGTTCCGGTAAGTGACTCAAGGCGGCGATCGCCCCCATAATTTCCATGCGGTTGTTGGTGGTCATTTTATAACCGGCGGATAGTTCCTCCCGGCGACCATCATCGTAGAGAATTACTGCGCCATAGCCACCGGGGCCAGGATTCATGGAACAAGCGCCATCGGTGTAGAGGGTTACGGAGTTTGGGGTGGAGGCCATGGACAAATTCAGCAAGGTTAGGGTTAATGGAAAAGTCAGCGCCGGTCAAGCTGGGCTCGCAAGCAGGATGGAAAATCAGAGTGAACGAAGATCGTTTTGCCGACACGAAACTGATGCGCCTACAACTTTGTTTATATCTGCTTCCCGTAGTGGGCATATTACCGTCCCTCTGGCAGTTGCGCCAACCAGACCAACCTGGTTGGGCCGACCATGAGTATCATCGTCAACGTCGCCGCTTGAGCCGTCGGTCATTGCAGTTAACCCTGGGCTGGCTCTGTCTGTATTTACTGCTCTGGGGGACTGGCCAGGGGACGGGGGAATTGGCAGGATTTAGACTGATGTACCTGAATGGTCTGATCAGCACCGGTTATTTCCTGGTGTGTTTGCTTTGGATGGGCAGAATTTTTTTCCAGCCTTTGCCATCTGCGAAGAAATAGTGCCTGGATTACCAAGGGTCAATCACGGACTTGAACGGATTGAGTTTACCCTGTTCTGGGGAATTGGTTTCTTCTTCCGCAATGAAGGTTTCTTCCCCGGCATTGGGGGGAGCGGCGGACGATGGCTCCAATTCGTCGATTAATAATTCTTCAATTTTATCAAAGCCTTCCATGACGGTGATGTTCTGGTCATGCCTATCCCTCACCTTGGGCTTTTTGTGGGCGGATAAATCCTCTAGGGCTTGCAATTCCGCCATCAGGTCTAAGTTGGGGCCAGAAGCAGATGGGGGATGGGGGGGAGCGATATGGGGTCGGGGGGCAGAAGGGCGATCGCCCGCCATTTTTTTCAAATCCGCCAGGGTACGGTTAAGCTCTTGCACAGATTTTTCCAGTTGTTGCAGACGTTGCCACCATTGGTCGTTGGGGGGCACACTTTCTCCTGGGTGAGGTTGACTTGCGGGGGTGGCAACTGGAGGGGGAGCCGTAATACTAGCCGCAGTGGGGGAGGTTTGGGGCGATAGTTGCTGGGGCAGTTGGGGAAAAAGTCGGTTTACTTCTTCGAGGGTGGTAACTCCCTGACTCACTAAGGCGATCGCCGTCCGAGCGGGACTGGCAATACCGGCTTGATTAAGACCGTTGATAATTTCTTCATGGGAGCAGGGGCCACTGACCAACTGTTGGAGTTCAGGAGTGACCGACACCACCTCAAATACCCCTGTCATGCCAGCGTAACCCAGGCCATGGCACTGACGACAGAGGCGACTTTTGATCATGGGTTGGGCCATTAGCTCCACACTCAAACTGTTAGCCCGATAAATGGGCCCCGCAGGCAAACCAAAACGCTGTTGCTCTTCCAGTGTCACCTCCCCCTTCAAACGACAGGCAGGACACACCCGCCGCACTAGTCGCTGGGAAACAATGCCCTTGAGGTGTTGTCCGAGTACTGCCGGTTCAAACCATTCCTGCAGCTGGACGATCGCCGAGGGCACATCTTTGGCAATAACGGAGGTGAAAACTAAACGTCCTTGGTTGAGGGCCTGGGTCAAAGCCTGGGCGGTTTCTTGATCTTCCAAGGGGTCCACCGCCACCACTGGGGGGAACTGCTCCTGGAGGGACTGCACTGCCTTCTCGCCGGTAAAGTCCTTTTGGAGGTTAATCTCTAACTGATTAATGTCTTTATAGATATGAACCAGGGGATCGGACACCAGGGCGACGGCACGATCCTGTTCCAACTGTTTTCCCAAAAAAGCTTCCATGGTGGTGGTTTTGCCGCCATAAGCCGCCCCGATCACCACCACTAAACCCTGGGATTGCTCAGCTAATTTTTGCAAACTTTCCTGGCCCTGGCGATCGCCACAAAGTTGGGTAAAATCGGGCAATTTTTCTAGGGAAGGCACCACCCGCACCAGTACTTTTTCGCCGTAAAAACTGGGGAGAATATTGACGTAGAAAAATACCGACTGGCCGTTATAACTTTTGCGGATGCGGGCCTTTTGGGGCACATTGGTCTGGCTGGTGTCCAAATGGGTCATGGTTTTCAGCCTAGTGACCAGTTTGGGTCCTAATTCCCTGGGCAAGGGTTCGAGCAACATACACAAATTACCGCCCTTGCGAATCCGCACTAGCACCTGATTATCCTGGGGATCAATGTGAATTTCGCTGGCCCCTTCCCGTAAGCCCAGAATAAGAATCTTATTGGCTAATTTAACTTCTGGCCCTTCGGCTTTGGTATCTGAGGTTGGAACAGATACATTCTCCCCTATGGCACTGACCGGCGGAGCAGTGGGGGGAGCAACCGGGGGAGTATTCTGTAGAGCGGCGATTTGTTGGGGCAAATCCTCAATTATTTCCGTCACTTCCACCACCGTTGCCTTGCCATCGTAGGGATTTTCGGCGATCGCCGTTTGGTCGTGGGCGCTGAGGGCAGCCTGCACTTCCGGATCGTGGTAAAGCTGGTCAATTAAATTGTCAAAATCTTCCCTAGTTACCCCCCGCCGCCGCAGGGTAAGACTATGGGGGGACAATTGCCGTTGCAAAAATTGACCTGCTTCCTTACTGCTAGGGTCCACCATCACCACCAACAATGCACCGGGATCTTCCCGATAATGTAGAGGCAAAAAACCATACTGACGGCAGACGGGCAAAGGAAAGTAACGGTTCAGTAAACTGGCGATCTCCTCGGTGTTGGCCAGGGTCATCAACTGATGTTGGTCAAAAAATTTCACCCCATGGATCACCGAGAGGGCAAACTGTTGTTGAGCTTGGTACTGACGATGTAGTTCGTCGGGCAAAGATTCCCCCAACATTGTTTCCACCAACGTCGGCAGAGCAATGCCGGTGCGGCGAGCCTCCATTAAAGCCTGATGAATTTGAGAAAGGGAAAGATAACCCGCTTCAATGAGGGCTTGTTCAAAGGGGGAAAGGCTAAATTCGGGGGAATCGGAGGGTAAGACCATGGCGGGGGCGGCGGAGATAACGGTTCAACAAACAACAACAGTGGTGACTAGTGCTAGTTTCAGCATGCCTCAAAGGAGCGAAATCCTATCAAAATTCCGCTAAATGCCTAAGGCTGACAATTTTTTTCACTCAACTTAGTACTTTCCCCTAGTTTAAGCAATGGTTGGCTAACCGGGGTCAATTTATATCGATTTCAATCTAATTGCATGGGCAGTTTTCCTGCAAATCGACAATGAAGTTTATTTTTACCCTAAATTTTTTGCCCTAGATATTTGGTTTTTCTTCCACCAAGAAAATGGGGAAATATCCCAAAAGTATAAAATTTTTCTTTGTAATTGCTCCCTCCAGTTCGGCAAGCTGGAGCTTGGTCTTTTTCTCGGGTTTACCAGTGTTGATTAACCAAGCATAATAGGCACTTACAGCGAACTCTACAGCGGCTTGATATGCATAAAACACTCGTAAAGCTCAACTATGTAAGGGTTTTGTTGTGCCATCCAGAGCCCTAGGCGCTGTCCCCCCCCCGATGACAGGGATTACCAAAATCAGAGAAATGTGGACAGGCGGGGCGAGAAGTAACGGGCGGCGGAGGTACAGGTTTCCAGCACTTCCACCGAATGTAACCCCGGTACCCCAGCTTCTTCTAACTTGGCAAAGATCCAAGCGGCGATCGCCTCACTGGTGGGGCTTTCCAAGCCGAGACTTTCGTTGAGGTAATAATGGTCGAGGTAGTTTTTCACCAAGGGGTCCAAATGGGCTTTGAGCACACTAAAATCCATCACCATACCCGTTTCTGAACCAGTGGTTTTGAGGCGATCGCTGGCCACGTAAACCCGTCCCCGAAAACTGTGGCCATGTAAACGCCGACATTTTCCTTCATGGTGGGGCAATTGGTGGGCCGCCTCAAAGGAAAATTCCTTATAAATAATCCACATAAAAATCTCAAATCACTGTCTGCTCACCCTAGGATGAGGGAAAACCGTCCCCAGTGACCAAACGCCAACCCCTTTAACATTAGCCAATTTTTGCCTCCCTCGATTAAGATGAGGAACTATATTTTGGCCCCTGCCACTTTTTTGCGGTAATGGGAGTCCCTAAAAGTCGAAGCTAGATTTTGCTTGTTGCTTCAGGCTTTGAAAATGAGGATTTACTATGTCTGAATGGGTTGAACAGCGATTACAGTCCCTTGCCAAGGCTTTTGACCAATCCTATTGCACAGCCATTGAGGCCGTGGTGGACCTGATTTGCCAAAGATTCCAGGCAGGCAACAAATTGCTCATCTGCGGTAACGGGGGATCCGCCGCCGATGCCCAACATCTGGCCGCTGAGTTTGTCGGCCGTTTTCATTTCAACCGCCAAGCCCTACCGGCGATCGCCTTAACTGCCAACAGTTCCATCCTCACTTCTGTCAGCAACGACTATACCTACGACATTGTTTTTTCCCGCCAGGTGGAAGCTTTAGGGCAACCGGGGGACGTTCTTTGGGGTTTATCCACCTCTGGCAAATCCACCAATGTGCTCCATGCACTGAAATGTGCCAAGGATAGGGGTTTGCACACCATTGGCATGGCTGGTAATAACGGCGGTTTGTTCCAGGAATTTGCCGACTATCCCCTCTTCATTGCCGATAAAAATACCCCCTGCATCCAAGAAGTGCATTTGATGACCTACCACCACATCTGTGAACAGGTGGAATCCCGTCTCTTCGCCCAAAAGTCCGTTGGCGTTAAGGTATAGCTGAAAAAGGAACCAAAATTAGTTCCACCGAGAATCAGACTATTTCCCTGCCTGGTAAAATGCTAAGGCCCTTTTTAACCTAGCCAAAATCCACACCGATAACCTTGAGTGCCCTCCGCAAAGCTCTGTTCCTCGACCGTGACGGCGTCATCATTGACTATATTCCCTACCTTGGTAAGCCAGAACAAGTGCAGTTACCCCGGGGTGCCGGACCAGCTTTAATCCAGTGGCAAAAAGCCGGTTATTTATTAATTGTGATCACCAACCAGGCGGGCATTGGCCGGGGTTATTTTGACCATGGTGACGTGGCGGCGGTGCATGACAAAATTCAACGGGAGTATGGCAAAGAGGGAGTAAAGTTCACCGATTTTTTCCTTTGCCCCCACCATCCAGAGGAAGGCTGTGATTGCCGCAAACCTGCCCCCGAAATGCTGTTGCGGGCGGCAGAGCAGTACCAAATTTCTCTCCAAGAATCCTACTTTATTGGTGATGCCCCCAGTGACGTTGGAGCGGCCATTGCCGCTGGTTGCCAACCAGTGGTGCTACTAACAGGTCGGGGCCAGGAAACCTGCCAGAAGTTGGATAAATTTGCGGCGCAATTAGCAGAGCCGATTCCCGTCTTTGCCAATCTGGGGGAAACTGTTAGTCTGCTGGCTTCCCCCTCAAGCGAATGAACTCTGACGATTCCAAGGATCAACCCCTCTTTATTTCTCTCATTCCCCATCTAATGGGAGGGGAAGGCCATATTTTGCCTTACCACGGGGCAGTGCGGCGATCGGTGGAGTATTTGGGTTGGCAGTATCAAGCTTGGGTTCCCCAGAATGCAGATCAGAATTTGGAGGAAATTGGCGATCGCCTCCATCGAGTTCTTCTGCCGGAGGATTTGGAAGCAGAGGGCAGTATGGTAGCAAAATTAACCCGTCTTCCCCAGGCCATGGAATGCGGCAATGTCTTGGCCCAACAATTGCAACCGTTGCTGAACAATGGAGAAAACAGACCAGTCATCCTCTTTTTAGAACGCTTTATCCATCTCCAACTCTTTGCTGTCTGGTGGGGACTGCGGCAATTGTCTGCTTCAAACCGCAAAAGATTGCATTTTTGGATTCTCTACCGCCGAGATGTGCATTTAGACCAAACCCGCCCTCTTTACCATGGGCTCCACCAACGCTTAGGAAAATTATTGCCCCCGCCCCAGTGCCAATTTTTAACCGATAGTGAACCCCTCGGGCGATCGCTCCAGAATTATTTTCGCCAACCCTTTATGGTGATGCCCATTCCCCACACGGATTTTGCTGAAGTTGTGCCCCTATCCCTACAAGCTGATCCCATACTCTGTTGGTGGCCCGGTGCCCCCAGGGAAGAAAAGGGTTGGTCGGTGATGCGAGGTTTGGTTTCATCACCTTGGCATAACTCCCCCAAGCTGAAGATAATTGCGGCGGCCGCTTCCGGGTTAAAAAGTAACAGTGAAGGCATTGAAGTTCATTTAATTGGCGATCGCCTGACCAGGGAAGAATACACTGATTGGTTAAACAAAGCCCAAATCATTCTCTTACCCTACGACCCAGAGGCTTACGCAGAAAGGACTTCCGGCATTTTCACTGAAGCCATCATTGCAGAAAGGATACCGTTAGTATCCCCCGGTACCTGGATGGCCAGGGAACTAAACCAGTACGACCTCAATAGTTTAGTAATGGATTGGCAAACCCCATCCCAGGGGTGGGCAGAAATTGCTCAAAAGTTGGCCGACCCCATCATTCATCAGCGGTTAGCCGCCATGGCCCAGGCCTACCGTCAACACCACAGCCTGGAAAATTACGCTAAAACCCTGCAAGAAGTCTGGCTTTCCCGGCATAATGGAAGCATGGAAGTTAACAATATGTAACATTCCGTCTCCGATTTTTCATATTTCTAGGCAGATCCATCCATGCGCGTAATTCTGATGACAGGTAAGGGGGGGGTTGGCAAAACCTCCGTTGCGGCGGCCACCGGCCTTCGTTGCGCGGAATTAGGCCATAAGACCCTGGTCCTGAGTACCGACCCGGCCCATTCCCTCGCTGACAGTTTTGATATGGAGTTGGGTCATGAGCCTCGCCTTGTGAAGGAAAATCTCTGGGGAGCGGAATTGGATGCCTTGATGGAGTTGGAGGGTAACTGGGGCGCAGTGAAGCGTTACATTACCCAGGTGCTACAGGCCCGGGGGCTAGACGGGGTACAAGCGGAGGAACTGGCCATTCTGCCTGGCATGGATGAAATTTTTGGTCTGGTGCGGATGAAGCGCCACTACGACGAAGCTGATTATGACGTACTGATTATCGACTCTGCCCCCACGGGCACGGCCTTGCGTCTGCTCAGTTTGCCGGAAGTGGGAGGCTGGTATATGCGGCGTTTTTATAAGCCTTTGCAAGGGATGTCCGTGGCCCTCAGACCGTTGGTGGAACCCCTATTTAGACCGATCGCCGGTTTTTCTTTGCCCGATAAAGAAGTGATGGATGCCCCCTACGAATTCTATGAGCAAATTGAGGCTCTGGAAAAAGTGCTGACGGATAATACTCAAACTTCCGTGCGCCTAGTGACTAATCCAGAAAAAATGGTGCTGAAGGAGTCATTGCGGGCCCATGCCTATCTGAGTTTGTACAATGTGGCCACAGATTTGGTCATTGCTAACCGGATTTTGCCGGACACCATTGATGATCCCTTCTTTCAACGTTGGAAAAGTAACCAACAGGTCTATAAACAGGAAATCTACGACAATTTCTATCCTCTGCCGGTGAAGGAAGCGCCCTTATTTTCCGAAGAGATGTGTGGTCTAGCTGCTCTGGAAAGACTGAAAGAAACTTTGTATAAAGATGAGGATCCTTCCCAGGTTTATTACAAAGAAAACACCATTAACATTGTCCAGGGTGACAATAACGACTACAGTCTAGAGCTTTACTTACCTGGCATTCATAAGGAACAAATCCAACTCAATAAAACCGGGGATGAGTTAAATGTCCGCATTGGCAACCATCGCCGTAACCTAGTGCTGCCCCAGGCCTTGGCTGGCTTGACCCCTGCTGGAGCAAAAATGGAGGATGATTACCTCAAAATCAGGTTTGCTGAAGCCGTTAAACGTTAAAGTTATCGTCACTAAAGAAGCGAATGGTGGCTTGCAAAGATTGCAAAAATAAATCAATTTCTTCTTTGGTGTTGTAAAAATACAAACTGGCCCTGGCACTGCCAGAAGCGTCAAATAGCCGGTGCAATGGTTGGGTGCAATGGTGACCAGAACGGATAGCAATGCCGTCTTGGTCCATCATGGTGGCCACATCACTGGCGTGGAGTCCAGCCACGTTAAAGGAAGCCAGGGCAGCCCGATCGCCATGTTGAGGACTAGGCCCATAAAGCCGCAGTTGGGGAATTTCCGCCAAGCCTTGCCAGAGGTAATGGGTTAATTCCACTTCGTAGTTGTGGATATTTTCCATACCTAAATCAGTTAGATAATCCACTGCAGCCCCCAAGGCGATCGCTTCGGCAATGGCCGGAGTACCCGCTTCAAATTTATGGGGTAATTCCCCAGTGGTGAAATGGTCGAAAAAGACCTCAGCAATCATTTCTCCACCCCCAAAAAAGGGCGGCATGGCTGTTAAAATTTCCTCTTTGCCGTAGAGGAAACCAATGCCGGTGGGGGCGCACATTTTGTGGCCACTGGCCACTAGCCAATCACAATCAATCAGTTGCACGTCCAGGGGATAATGGGGCGCACTCTGACAAGCATCAATTAATACTTTGGCCCCAACTTGGTGGGCTAATCGGGTAATTTCTTCCACTGGGTTAATGCAACCCAAGGTATTAGAAATGTGAACAACAGTGACTAGCTTGGTTTTTTCAGAAAGTAGGGTTTTAAATTGCTCTAAATTAAAGCTTTCCTGCTCGTTTAATTGGACAAATTTCAGCACCGCCCCAGTCTTGGCCGCCACCATTTGCCAAGGTACTAAATTGCTGTGGTGTTCCATCACAGTGGTGATAATTTCATCCCCTGGCTGAAGATTATTCATGCCCCAACTATAGGCCACTAAATTAATCGCTTCCGTGGCATTACGGGTATAAACAATTTCCTTTGGCGATCGGGCATTGATAAATTTAGCGATCTTACCCCGTACTGCTTCATAGGCATCAGTGGCCCGCACACTTAGCTGATGGGCTCCCCGGTGGACATTAGCATTATCGTTTTCGTAATAGTGCCTTAATTTTTCCAACACTACCCGGGGTTTTTGGGACGTAGCGGCATTGTCCAAATACACCAGAGGATGACCATTAATTTCCTGATTTAAAATGGGGAAATCCTGGCGGACAGTGGCGGCAAGGCTGGGGGTTTGTAGGGCAAGCATGGTTTAACAATCAAACAATACTAAGACTAATTAAAAATCAACTAAAATATCAATTTTCTGACTGACTAAATAGTCCGACAGGAAATACATTGCCGCAGACGTCCTTGCAAAGAGGGTAGGGGAATTTGATCCAAAATTTCTCCGGCAAAGGCATCAATTAACAAATGGCGGGCATCGTAATCATTTAAGCCCCGACTGCGGAGATAAAAAACTTCATCGGCTTCTAACTGACTGATGGTGGCACCGTGGGAGCATTTCACGTTATCGGCGGTGATTTGTAGCTCTGGTTTGGTATTGATGCGAGCTTTGGAGGACAGTACTAAGTTCCGATTTAATTGTTGGGCATTGGTTAGTTGGGCCGCCTGGGGCACTAAAACTTTGCCGCTAAAAACTGCCTGGGAATATTCATCCACAATGCATTTATGGAGTTGATTAGTCACCCCATGGGGGTGATTTAAGGCAATACTGCTGTGGGTGTCGCTTACCTGCCGGCCGGCCAGGGTAGTCAAGGCCAAAAATTCGGTCTCCGTTGCTTCCCCCTGTTGGGTCATGGCCAAATTGTGGCGGGATAATTTAGCACCCAAATTAATATCAATGAGTTTGTAATGACTCTGCTTGGCCTGGGCGATCGCCGTGGTGGCAATGTGGAAGCTATCACCGGAATCCCGCTGGTTACGAATATGGGTGACCTGGGCATTTTCCCCTAGGTAAATTTCGCTGACAATGTTGTTAAAGTAGGGCTGTTGCTGCGGGCGATCGGTGCAGTTGGTGCTGATGGCTCCATAGGACTCGGCAATGGTTACCTTGGCATTAGCTCCGGCTACAATCAACAGTCGGGGTTGAACCAGTACCGGAGTGGGATCAACCACCGTTAAAAACAGACAATGGATGGGGGTCGCCAGCTCAATATTGGCGGGAATCCAGACTATGGCACTATCCTTTAGCCCCGCCGTGTTGAGGGTGCTAAAAACATCCTCTCCATCTTCCCGTTGAGCTAAATAATCAGCTAAGTTTTCCTGTTTATTGGGGGGCAAAAGATTCCAAGATCCGCAGACGATATTTTCAGGCAAATCGCTGGTATTGGATAATTCCGCCGAGAAGAAACCATTAACAAAAACCAAACGGCTTTGCTTTGCTTCCGGTAAATAAAAGTTTTCTGCACTAGCAGCATCTAGGCTGATTTTTTTTGCAGTGGCAAAGTCAATTTCCTTGAGCTCAGTTAAATTAGTGAACTGCCATTCTTCATCATTTTTATTGGGTAATCTTAGTCCGTCTAACAATTTCTCTGCCCGTTGTCTTTTGGCGAGCAAGGTTGGCTCTCCACCTTCCCCTGACATTGCCCGCTCCTTAAGACTCTGCAACTGTTTGTCTACTTCAGCATGGTGAATATTTTTTCTTAAAGCATTAGTCAGAACAGCGGCAGTCATAGCAAATATCCTTGGCGATGGTGGTTCGGATTAGTTAACGGTTAAATTAAGTCTAAGTCAGCAATTAAATTAGTAATTTTATTGCTAACTTTAGTTGAACTCTGAAAAAGAATTAGACAGCAGCCAATGCTTTTTCATCTAAGAAGTCATAGCCTTTTTCTTCTAGTTCCAGAGCTAATTCCTTACCACCGCTCATGACAATTTTGCCATCATACATGACATGGATATGATCGGGAACAATGTAATTTAGCAAGCGTTGATAATGGGTAATCACCAAGGTGGCATTGTCGGGATTTTTTAGAAAATTGACCCCCTCAGAAACAATGCGGAGTGCGTCAATATCTAGACCGGAATCAATTTCGTCCAAAATGGATAGGGTCGGCTCTAGGATAGCCATCTGCAAAATTTCGTTGCGCTTCTTTTCTCCCCCGGAAAACCCTTCATTCAAACTGCGTTCCAGAAAAGCAGGATTCATTTTCACCACATCCAATTTTTCTTGAATTAAGTCTTCAAAGTCAAAGGTATCTAATTCTTCCAAGTCTAAATGTTTGCGTTTGGCGTTATAAGCAATGCGGAGAAAATCTAAATTACTGACGCCGGGAATTTCTAAGGGATATTGAAAGGCGAGAAAAATACCTGCTAAAGCCCTTTCGTGCGGTTCTAGAGCTGATAAATCTTGCCCCTGGTAAATAATTTCACCGTCGGTAATTTCATAGTCGGGGTGCCCAGTAATTACCTTGGACAGGGTACTTTTGCCGGAACCGTTGCGCCCCATAATGGCATGGACTTCCCCTGCTTTGATTTCTAAGTTAACCCCCTTGAGAATTTGATTTCCATCAACGGAGGCGGCCAAATTTTTAATGGATAGAACAGTCTGGCTCATGAATTAATTTAGTTAAGTAGTTGAGTGGTAAAAATAGATTATGTGAAGAGAAAGCTTGTTTTTTAATAAAACAGTGGGTCAGAATCAGGGGTCTTGGCCAGGGCAGTTTGGCATTAACCGCCCCTAACGAATAGACTTGCTTAACCCACAGTACCTTCTAGTTTGAGGCTCAATAATTTGTCAGCTTCCGCCGCAAATTCCATCGGCAATTCGTTGAGCACATCCTTACAAAAGCCGCTGACTAGCATGGACACTGCATCCTCTTCTGAAATTCCCCGTTGGGCAAAGTAAAAGAGTTGATCCTCGCCAATCTTGGAGGTGGAGGCTTCGTGTTCTACCTTGGCGGTATTATTATCCACCTGAATGTAGGGGAAAGTGTTAGCCGCCGCCCGATCGCCAATGAGCATGGAATCGCATTGGGAGTAATTGCGAGCGCCCTGGGCTTTGGGTCCCATTTTCACCAAACCCCGATAGCTATTGGCAGAGTTACCAGCAGAAATACCTTTGGAAATAATGGTGCTACGGGTATTTTTGCCGATGTGAATCATCTTGGTTCCCGTATCGGCCTGCTGTTTATTATTGGTTAAAGCAATGGAATAAAATTCTCCCACTGAATTATCACCCACCAGTACACAACTGGGATATTTCCAGGTGATCGCAGAACCAGTTTCCACCTGGGTCCAGGAAATCTTTGAATTAACGCCTTTGCATAGACCCCGCTTAGTCACAAAGTTGTAAATTCCCCCTTTGCCGTTTTCATCGCCGGCATACCAGTTTTGCACCGTGGAATACTTAATATCAGCATTATCTAGGGCCACTAACTCTACTACTGCAGCATGGAGTTGGTTGCTATCGTACATGGGCGCTGTACAACCTTCCAAATAGCTAACGGAGGCCCCTTCTTCGGCAATAATTAATGTCCGCTCAAACTGCCCCGTATCTCCATTATTAATACGGAAATAGGTGGACAATTCCATGGGACATTTCACCCCTTTGGGAATAAAGACGAAGGAACCGTCACTGAATACGGCGGAATTTAAGGCGGCAAAGAAATTGTCAGCGGTGGGCACCACACTGCCCAAATATTTTTGCACCAGCTCGGGATGTTCCTGTAAAGCTTCAGAAATGGAACAAAAAATTACTCCGTCCTCCGCCAGCTTTTCCTTAAAAGTGGTGCCAATGGAAACACTGTCAAAAATGGCATCCACCGCCACATTACTCAAACGTTTTTGCTCCGACAGAGGAATGCCCAGCTTCTCGAAAGTTTCCAACAAAGCGGGGTCCACCTCGTCTAAGCTTTCTAGTTTTTTCTTACTTTGCTTAGGGGCGGAATAGTAAATAATATTTTGGTAATCAATGGAGGGATAGCTCACCGCTGGCCAAGTGGGTTCCGTCATGGTCAACCAATGACGGTAGGCCCGCAGGCGAAAATCTAACATGAATTCTGGCTCATTCTTTTTAGCAGAAATGAGTCGCACCACGTCTTCACTCAGACCACGGGGGATAGCATCCGCTTCAATGTCGGTGATAAAGCCATATTTGTAGGGTTGGTTGACCAGGTTTTTAACGGTGGTGGAACTCATCGAATGCAGTGTTCTCCGGGGAATTCAGATAGGTAACTGCCTAGGGCAAGGTAGATTGGCAGTGGAACGGAATAAATCTCAAGGAATGAACCTTAAACAACTTATTTGTTGTTTTAGTCTATTCTAGAATAGATTAGCAACCCAATTGTTGTCAAAGTACCAAGACCAAGGTCGGTGATCCTGCGGGAAGTCCCTTAGCCCATGGGCCAGGGTTAACCAATTGATAATTACCCGACAATTAATTTAAGCAATCATGCTTAGCATGGGGGTTGTCCCTTCAGTTTACTGGACTGCCACCGCATCGGTTCCAAAATTTCCCTCTCCTGTTGTTGACCATGACCACCAGTTCTTCCCACTCCACCAAAGAAGATATTCTGCGCTATCTCCTCAAAGAAGGGCAAGGATCGGCGATCGCCATGGCTGAGGAGTTGGGCATTAGTCCCCAGGCCATGCGCAAGCACCTCAAGGATTTGGAAAATGATGGCTTAATTGAGCATCAACAGGAAAGACAGGGCATGGGCAGACCCCAATTTCTCTACCAACTGAGCAAACAGGGCAGGGAACAGTTTCCCCAACGTTACGGAGAATTTGCCCTTTCTTTCATCGATTCCCTGGTAGAAACAGTGGGGGAGGAACAGTTGGGGGCAGTGCTGAAAAAACAATGGCAACGGAAAGCGGAAGCCTACCGCCAACAAATTGGCCAGGGTTCCTTGGCCAAAAGGGTACATAAACTAGTGGAACTACGGCGTCAAGAAGGTTATATGGCAGAACTCCATCCCCTGTCGCTGGAACAGTCGGAGAAATTCATTTTGTCTGAGCACCACTGTGCAATCGCCGACGTGGCCGAATCCTATCCCACTGTTTGTGGTCATGAGTTGGAAATGTTTGCCGCCATTCTGCCGGACTGTGCCATCGAAAGAACCCATTGGCTCAATGACGGGGAACACACCTGTGGCTATTTGATCGAGTCTAAAGCCCCGGACTAATGGGAGGCGGAAAGATTTTTAATCAGTTGGCGCAGTTGACTTTCGTTAAATACCTTCATCAGAATGTTGGCCGCCGCCGTCGGTTCCGCTGGAATGAGAACCTGGGCCACATGACTAGATGCCAATTGTTTAAGACCATCGCTGACCCGGATGTTTTCTGGTTTGGCCAACGTAAAACAGTCATAGCCCTGTTTCAGATCCTTCAACACCACCGGGGCCAAAGTGCGGTAGGAATGCAACGGATTGGCGATCGCCTGTTTACTGAGGGAGAGTAAATGCTGCCAATTTTCCTGCTTGGGGGCTAAGCGACCCAAACGGGTGCAATATTCTTGCAGCTTCTCCCGGGAAGTGGCCGAGGGCTCCTGCTTAAACAACTGCAACATTTTGTGCAACAGGGCTTTAATTTCTTCCGGCACATCGCTCTCATTGAACGTACCCGCATTGGTAGACTTAGCCGCCATGGTCTGGGTTGAGGTGGCCGTGGCACTACCTTGGGTGAGGAGATAATTGAGATAATTCTGTAACTCTTCAAACTGGTGGGAAGCCCCATCCACAATGGAATCTGCCTCCTCTGGTTGGAGCCCGCTGGGACTTTGGAGCTTTTCCACCAAGTCCTGCAAGACATCGTAGCCGTTGAGGAATAGGGATTCCAACTTTTGGTCTACGGGTAATTGATGCTCCTTCAACACCTTGAATGCATCTTCTAGGCGGTGGGCCGTCTTTTGGATGCTGGTGTAGCCCAACATGGCCGCTCCCCCCTTAACGGAATGGGCCGCCCGAAACATCTCGTTGACCTGTTCCGAGTCCCGCACCACCTTACCCAGGTCAAGGATGCCCCGTTCCAGGGTTTCCAAATGTTCCTGAGCTTCTTCGATAAAATAGCCGAGGATTTTCTGCTGATCCAAGGTCGTACCCTCAAATTTGGATGGCCATCCCCTTAGCATACCGCCCACAGACTAAAATAAAACAGCGAACTTAGTAAGCGTTAACTTTAGTCCAAAAAACGGGTCGGGGGATCGTCTGAGTAAGATGATTTATATCTTATACGGCTAAAGCAAATTTTAGCCCCAACGGTGTTTGTCTGTGGGAAAAGTTTTTTGTCAACAATTTACAATAATTTGGTTCAACGGAAAGCCGATATCAATCCACGACGCCGAGGGGATGTTGACGGGGCACGCCGATCGCCCGGGGAAAATCATTGGGGGTAGGCTTTTCCTTGGTTAGATAGATGAAGTGTCGTTGGGCACCGCTCCAGGGGGTAACAACTGCCACCGTGGCACTGACTTTGCCGCCTAAGAGGGCACTGGCCCGTTCTAACTGCTCCGCTTCCGCCGCTGACCATTGACCCCGGTAAAGCACCACTGTGCCCCCCACCTTCACCAAGGGGAGAGCATATGCCGCGC
>NZ_JADEVV010000003.1 GCF_015207985.1 Synechocystis salina LEGE 00031
CCCCGCCCCTCTGTGCCTCCATTGCCCCCTCTGCCCAACAATCCCCCTGGGCGGACTGCACCTTCCATTCGCCAGGAAAGTATGGCTCCAGAAACGCAGTTTGTGCCAGCCCCCCCCAGCATTAGCCAGCCCCAACCACAACAACTTTCTGCCAACACCAATCTGCCCACTAGTCCTCGGGCGCCTGGCCATGCTGCTCCAGGGCGATCGCCAGGGCAGCCCAGTCTAGAGGAGTTAATCCGCAGTGCCTTTGACCAAGGTTTCTCCGATGTTCACGTCGGGGTAGGAGAAGTGCCCCGCATGCGGGACCGGGGGGAAATGCTGCCCCTGCGTTATGAGCCAACGGATCACCAGACCTTTATGAGTTGGCTCAGGGAAATTCTCACCGAGGATGAAATTCAACGGTTCAAACGGGAATTGGAATTTGACGGGGCTAAACAATACGATTTTGCCAGGGTGCGGATTAACGTCCTGGAAAGTTTGTTGGGCTCCGCCATGGTGCTGCGGATTATTCCCCTCAAGATCTTGACCCTGGAACAGTTACGGTTGCCGGAAGTTTTGCGCACCGTGTCTAACTCCCACAAAGGCCTAATTCTCGTGACGGGGCCCACCGGTTCCGGTAAATCCACCACCATGGCGGCGATGGTGGACTACATCAACAGAGAACATGCTAAACACATCATTTCCATTGAGGATCCGATTGAGTTTGTGCACCAAAGTCGTCGCTCCTTGATCCGCCAAAGGGAAGTGGGTATGCACACTTTGGAATTTGACCATGCCCTCAAGGCTTCTCTGCGGGAAGATCCGGATATTATCCTGATTGGGGAGATGCGGGACCGGAGCACGGTCAACACCGCCCTCAAAGCCGCCCAAACCGGTCACTTGGTAATGGGAACTCTCCACACCAACAGCGCCATTAAAACCTTGGAAAGGATTTTGACCCTCTACACTGCGGAAGAACAGCCCGCCATGCGAACGGCGATCGCCGAATCACTGGTAGCAATCATTGCCCAGGGTTTATGTCGCACCACCGACGGTAAACGGGCCGGCTTCCATGACATTCTCATTAACACAGAGACAGTGAAGGACTATATCCGCCAAGGTAAGTACGATGAAATTGCCGAGTTAATGCAGGATGGTGAGTACGATGGTATGGTCACCGCTAGCCAATCCCTATTTGCTCTCTACCAGGAAGGCAGAATTACGGAGGAAACCGCCTTGGAGTTAGCCCCCGCCCGCAACGAAATGGCCATGAAACTCAGAGGGAGAACCTAAGGAATCTCAGGAATGAAATACGCCCTAGTCCACGAGTGGCTCACCCCAAAGGCAACGGGGGGGTCAGAGTTGGTGGTGCAGGAGATTTTAAGCCACGTAACGGCGGATCTGTATGCCCTGATCGATTTTGAGTCCACCAATCCCCAGAGCTACCTCTATGGCCGCTCCATTGGCACCACTTTTTTGCAGGGGTTTCCCCGGGCGGAACAGGGGGTGCAGAAATATTTACCCCTTTTGCCCCTGGCGATCGAACAGTTGGATTTAGGGGAATATGATGTCATTCTTTCCTCTTCCCATGCGGTGGCCAAGGGGGTGCTGACTGCTCCCCACCAAATCCACATCTGCTATTGCCATACTCCCATGCGCTATGCCTGGGATTTAACCTTTGACTACTTGAATAACAGTTCCATGGGCCGGGGTCTACCGGGAATTTTAACCCGTTACCTGCTCCATCAATTGCGGCAATGGGACGTGGTTTCCGCCAATCGGGTGGATTATTTCTTGGCCAATTCTCACCACACAGCCCGGCGCATTTGGCGTTGTTATCGGCGGGAAGCAGATGTGGTCTATCCCCCAGTGAATTTGGAGCGTTTCACTTACCGAGAAAAGAAGGATGATTTCTTCTTGACGGTCTGTCGCCTGGTTAGCTACAAACAGGTCAAGTTGATTGTGCAGGCCTTTAACCAGTTGCAGTTACCCCTAGTGGTGATCGGCGATGGCCCCGATTTATCTCTTTTACAGGAACTAGCCCAGCCCAACGTGCAAATTCTTGGGGCCCAACCCAATGCCGTGGTGGAAGATTACATGGCCCGGGCTAAAGCCTTTGTTTACGGGGCCTGTGAGGATTTTGGCATTGCCCTAGTGGAAGCCCAGGCCTGCGGCACGCCGGTCATTGCCTTTGGCCGAGGAGGAGCTTTGGAAACGGTGGTGGATTATCAAAAAAATCCCCAAACTGCGACGGGGCTTTGGTTTGATCAACAAACGGTGCCGTCTTTAGTGCAAGCAGTGGAAACTTTTTCCAATCTTAGTCATCAGATCAGTGCAGAGAACTGTTTCCTGCAAGCAAACCGTTTTTCTTCTAGAATGTTTCAAACGTCATATTTGGCGTTGCTGGAAAAGTACTGTCATCAGGTTCCTCATCGGACTTAGTGGCGGTGGGAGTCCTCAGTTATTTAGCAAAGAATCGTAACAATTGTCGATTCAGGCTTTATGATTAGGACGATATGGTGTGATGTGTGATGGAGTACGATGACTGCTAATAGCTCGCCGATCTCTGTAAAAGCCCTCCGTGCTTTGATGAGACGCGGATTTTATCCAACGGTCTCTCCGAGAAGGTATCAAGGTTCCCGCTCCAGTTCCCTCACCGGAACCGTGGCCAAAAGGGTATTCGATATCTGTTTCTCCCTGTCGGTATTGGTTCTCTGTTCCCCCCTTTACCTGGCGATCGCCTTGATGATTGCGGTCAGTTCACCGGGGCCCATTTTCTATGTGCAAGAAAGGGTAGGGCGCAAGTTTAAACGTTTCAAATGCATTAAGTTCCGCACCATGGTCACCAATGCCGATGAGGTGTTGGAGAAACTGATGGCCGGCTGTCCCCAAACCCGGGAGGAATTTGAAAAGAATTTTAAACTCCGTAATGACCCCCGCATTACCTGGATTGGCAAATTTTTACGGCTGACTAGCCTTGATGAATTTCCCCAGTTCTGGAATGTGCTCAAGGGGGATATGAGCTTGGTGGGCCCCCGTCCCTTGGTGCCGGAGGAGTTGCACAAGTATGGGCGACAAATCAACCAAGTGTTGAGTATTAAGCCTGGGCTAACGGGACTGTGGCAGGTGTCCGGTCGCAATGACATTCCCTATCCTGAACGGGTGCAAATTGATGTCTATTACGTTTACTACCGCACCATGACTCTAGATTTGCTCATTATTGCCAAAACCCTAGGGGTAATGCTTTTCCCCAACAATAACGGCGCTTACTAACACCATGCCCCGGTGTCTAGCTTGGCTGTCCATGGCTAGAATTATGCCCCCGTAATAAATTTCCCCATGTTCCCAAGAGAGTGCGGGCTAATTTTTAGGGGATTCTCTGCCTAAGGTAGACCAATAATTTTTCAAAATGGGCCGGCATCGGGGCGATCGCCGTGATGGTTTCCCCACTCACTGGATGAATGAGGGAAAGTTGGTGGGCGTGGAGAGCCTGGCCGGGCAGATTAACATTGAGATTACCGGGGGAAGTGTAGAGGTTATCCCCCACCAAAGGGTGGCCCATTTGTTTGCTATGGACCCGGATTTGATGGGTACGTCCCGTTTCCAGTTGAAATTCCAGCCAGCTATGGTTGCCCAACCGTTCCAATAGCCGCCAATGGGTGACAGCACTCCTACCGCCTTTTTCTGGCGGCACAATGCCCATTTTTAGGCGATCGCCAGGATGACGACCGATGGGCAGAGCTACCGTACCCTGAACTTCCCTCGGAGCCCCATACACAATGCCCCAATATAGGCGGCGGGCAGTTTTTTCTTTTAGTTGAGCCTGTAGATGATGTAGGGCTAATTCCGTTTTGGCGATCACCATGGCCCCAGTAGTGTCCTTATCCAAGCGATGGACAATGCCTGGTCTTTGCACACCGCCAATGCCGGCCAAATCAGGACAATGGGCCAGTAGAGCGTTAACCACCGTGCCATCAGGATGGCCAGGGCCAGGATGCACCACCAAACCCGCCGGTTTATTGATAATGATCAGTTGGTCATCCTCATACAAAATATCCAGGGGAATGGCCTGGGGCACCAGATCCAAAGGCACCAAATCGGGAATATTGATTGAAAGGCGATCGCCAATTTTAAGAATATGTTTTTTGTTTTGGCAAATCACTCCGTTACACCAAACCTGCCCCGACTCGATTAATTTTTGACATCGGGCCCGGGACAACTGGGGTAAATTTTCCGCCAGCCACTTGTCTAGTCGCTCCCCATGGGCGGTGACCATCAACTCAGGAGAAGCATCCCAAGCCGAAACTTCTGCGATAATTTGCTCAACCATCTATTCTTCCGGGGTAAATTGTCCAGGCAAAGCATGGGGAATCAGGGCATCTAAGCTGATCACCTCCAACGCCGAAGCATGGGTGGCACTCAAATCCACCAACGGAGCCATGCCCGCATCTTTGGCTTCTTGCCAGCGGGCCGCACATAGACACCATTTATCCCCTGGTTTTAGCCCTGGAAATTGGTAAGCCGGTTGGGGCGTGGAAAGATCGTTGCCCCGGGCTTTGGAAAATTCCAAAAATTCCGCTGTTACCTGGGCACAGACCACATGGCGACCAAAATCCGTCGGTCCCGTTTGGCAGTAACCATTGCGGTAAAACCCGGTTAAAGGCGACTTACAACAACATTTGAGGTCACCGCCCAACACATTTTTATCCTGGGAATCCTGCATAGTAGCCATATCGTTAACCAAACAAAAATGAGAATGCTATTTAACAATCTTCACACCAAAACCATGGTAGTGCCGCCGCCAAAAAGATTAAAATGTTAATTTCGTTGTGGTAGTGATCCCGACGATGATTTTCCGTGAACAACAGCAATGCTTAACCCAAACCTAGCAGAGATTGAACTCTCTCAAGACGACTACCAACGGTATTCCCGCCACATCATTCTGCCGGAGGTGGGCCTCGATGGCCAAAAACGCATCAAAGCCGCCAGTGTCCTCTGTATTGGTTCCGGGGGTCTAGGTTCTCCGTTACTGCTCTACCTGGCCGCGGCGGGGGTAGGACGGATCGGTCTAGTTGATTTTGACATTGTCGATACTTCCAACCTGCAACGGCAAATTATCCATGGTACTTCCTGGATTGGTAAGCCCAAAATTGAGTCCGCCAAGCACCGCATCCTAGAAATTAATCCCTTCTGTCAGGTGGACCTCTACGAAACTCAGATTTCTTCGGCCAATGCCTTGGACATCATTGCCCCCTACGACATTGTCATTGACGGAACGGATAATTTTCCCACCCGGTACCTCACCAACGATGCCTGTGTGTTGTTGAATAAACCCAACGTTTACGGCTCCATTTTCCGCTTTGAAGGGCAAGCTACGGTGTTTAACTACCAGGGGGGGCCAAACTACCGTGACCTCTATCCAGAACCGCCGCCGCCGGGCATGGTCCCTTCCTGTTCTGAGGGAGGGGTTTTAGGCGTGTTACCGGGCATTGTGGGTACGATTCAAGCCACGGAAGCGCTCAAGATTATGCTTGGTGCCCCCGACACCCTCAGTGGTCGCCTACTGCTGTTCAACGCCTGGGAAATGAAATTCCGGGAACTGAAATTGCGTCCCAACCCTGTGCGGCCGGTAATTGAAAAGCTGATTGATTACGACCAGTTCTGTGGTATTCCCCAAGCCAAAGCTGCCGAAGCCGCCGATGCCCAGGCCTTGGCGGAAATGACTGTGACAGAATTAAAAGCCTTGCTGGATAGTGATGCCGATGACTATGTGCTCATCGATGTGCGTAATCCCAATGAGTATGACATTGCCCGCATTCCGGGGGCGGTGTTGGTGCCTTTACCCGATATTGAAGAGGGCCCCGGCATAGAAAAAGTACGGGATTTGGTCAATGGTCACCGTTTAATTGCCCACTGCAAATTGGGAGGGCGATCGGCTAAGGCTTTGACTCTGCTCAAACAAGCGGGTATTGAAGGCATAAATGTTAAAGGGGGCATCACCGCTTGGAGTCAGGAAGTTGACCCCAGTGTCACCCAGTATTAACTTTCCCCTTGTCCCATAGCCCTGAATAATTTTGGCGATCGCCGTTTTCCTGATAGTGGAGATGGCGATCACTTTTTTATTACATTTGTTCAATTGATTGGCTTTGATTAGCTGGAAGTAAGCAAAAATACACCAACCGAAATCATCAAAGTGCCGGCCAGATAGTTTATTAATCGCTTATTCTTTCTGCTGATCAATAGCCCTGATCGGTGGGCAAGAAAAGCATAAAATAGTTTTACTCCTCCCACCGAGAGAATTGCGGTTAGAATTATGACTACGGTATCAAGATAGACAATATTATTAACGTCAACAAAAGTTGGTAAAAAGCCCAGATAAAAAATGACAGCTTTTTGATCCGCTAAAGTTATTAGTAATCCGGCAGAAAAACTAGAAGAGAGGGATTTGGCATCAACCTTAGTTAGGTTTTGATTGTTAACTTTGGCTCGGAGGGTGTTGATTCCCAACCAGATTAAATAAATGCCGCTGATATATTTAAGAACGACAAAAAAATCTCCCATCGCCCCCTGTAAAAAAGCTAAGCCCCAGAGAGCAATAAGAATAAAAATAATATCGCCTAAAACAACGCCAAGGGTGGCAAAAAAACCATGGATAAAACCACCGCTGGCACTTTTACTTGAAACAGTCAACACACTCAAACTGGGAACAGCAGCCAGGATCAACATTGCCCCAAATAAACTGAGTATGTTAGACCAATCCATGGTTAACACTTTGAATAACCTAGCGACTCCGGAGAATTTCCAAAGTCACATCCCCGTCAAAATCTGGAATGGGAGCTTGGCATTTGGTCAGGGCCACTTTGACTTGCTGGGTTTTACCCGTTCCCAAAATGGCATCGGCGATCGCCTCGGCTAGTTTTTCAATCATTTTAAACTTGGACTCACGGATGAGCTTTTGTACGATCGCCACTGCATCAGCATAGTTGAGGGTATCGTTCAGGTCATCGCTCTGCCCAGCCTTAGCCAAATCGATCCAGATGGTTAAATCAACCTCAAACCATTGCCCCAAGAACTGTTCCGCATCAAAGTAGCCGGTGTAACCATAGGCGCGAATGCCCTTAACATTTAACGTATCCATAAATTGACTAAGTACCAACTAACTACCAGATATTGAACTAAGAACGACAGGTTCCCCAGCTAACCATGGTATGATCACCCAGTCAAAAATTGCCATAATTTTTCCCTGCCATGCCTCCCCAATTTCCCTTAGCTACGGTTGGTGCGCTGGTTACTGCCCCGGACGGCCGAGTTTTAATTGTCAAAACCACGAAATGGCGGGGTACCTGGGGGGTGCCGGGAGGAAAGGTGGAATGGGGAGAAACGCTAGAAACCGCCCTAAAACGGGAATTTCAAGAAGAAGTGGGGTTGGATTTGCTGGAAATAAAGTTTGCCTTGGTACAGGAAGCGGTGAATGATCAACAATTCCATTGCCCAGCCCATTTTGTTTTATTAAACTACTACGCCCGTTGTGAATCCACTCAGGTGACTCCCAATGAAGAAATTGTGGAATGGCAATGGGTCACCCCCCAAGAAGCTTTGGATTTTCCCCTCAACAGTTTTACTAAGCTACTTTTGGAAGATTATCAGCAACGTTTTATTCGAGTTTAATGGCTGCCAAAATCTATTTTTACATTGGCAATATACGAAACTGATTAATACTAAATCTAATTAACAGTTCATTTTTAAGCATTTAAATAATAAACAAATCAAAAATTATGGCGGCTATCATCCCCAGCGATTGGACTTTACAAGAAAAAATTGGCCAATTAATTGTGGTGCGGGCCTCAGGATTTTTGTTTGATCATCAAATTCGTTACCCTGCTTGGGAAGCGCCTAATCAAACCCTGCAAAATTGGTTAACTAACCTTAATTTGGGCGGAGTAATTCTCTTGGGAGGCAGTGGAGCAGAATTGGCTTTACGCACTGCTCAGTTACAAAATTGGGCTTCTACGCCGTTACTTTTGGCCGCTGACATTGAGGAAGGGGTGGGGCAAAGATTCTCTGGTGCCACTTGGTTTCCGCCGCCCATGGCCTTGGGTAGTATTGGCGAGAAAAACCTAGACTTAGCTAAACAATATGCCCGTCAAATGGGGGAAGTGATTGCCCAGGAGGCCCTAGCGGTGGGGCTGAATTGGATTTTGGCCCCGATCGCCGATGTGAATAATAATCCTGACAATCCGGTGATTAATGTGCGGGCCTTTGGGGAAACTCCGGAAATTGTGGGGACTTTGGTGGGGGAATTTATTGCGGGAACCCAGCCATTTGCCGTTCTCACTTCTGCCAAACATTTCCCTGGCCACGGGGACACTAACACCGATTCCCATCTACATTTACCCGTCATGCCCCACACCATTGATCGGCTAGAAACCTTGGAAATACCACCTTTTCAGCAGGCGATCGCCCAGGGGGTGGATAGTGTGATGACTGCCCATATTCTTGTGCCGGCCTGGGACGACAGTAATCCGGCAACTCTATCCCCAGCTATTTTGACTGGACAGTTAAGGCAAAAACTAGGTTTTGAGGGCATCATTGTCACCGATGCGCTGATTATGGGGGGCATTACCGAAATCGCTAGCCCTGGGGAAGTGGCCATCCGGGCCCTGGAAGCGGGGGTTGATATTCTGCTGATGCCGCCGGATCCCATACCAGTAATCACGGCGATCGCCAAGGCGGTGGAGTCGGGTCGTTTGACAGAGGAGAGAATTGAACAATCTTTGCAACGGGTGTTAACGGCCAAGGAAAAATTGGCCCCCGGCCCTGACCCCAGCCATTTCACCATTAACTTACAACCCCAGTCCGGCCGTAAATTAGTGGATCAGATTGTCACTGCGGCACTGCAAAGCGGCGGAGATTTACCTGTCCCCAACCTAGGCAATCGGCAAGGAAAAAATTTAGTTGTCGTAGATGATTTACTCACCGCTGATTACCTCGACCGAGCTTGTCCTGCCTTAACTTTTCCTCTCCGGGGAGGATACAGCGCCAAAATTTTAACTGCCGATTGGTTGGAGCACTATCCCATTGGTCAACATCCCTTTGTACTCCAGGTATTTATCCGGGGCAATCCTTTCCGGGGCACTGCGGGATTAACTCCCCTAAACCAAGCTTTGTATCGCCAATGCTTAGCCCATCCATCCTTGCAAGGATTAATCGTCTACGGCAGTCCCTACGTTTTAGCTTGGTTCCAAAGCCAAATGGTAGAACTCTGTCCCCATTTACCGTGGGCTTTTTCCCATGGCCAAATGTCCCAAGCCCAGGCGATCGCCATTGGTCAATTATTCGGTTGGCAGGATTTATCTGACCACAGCATTCAAGATGTAATTTTTACCACTTAATTTCCCAGGGAAGGCTCAGGAAATACTACGAGAACCCATAACGCTCGTAATCTTCACTCAACTTTCTGAGGAATTTGAAGTTAGATCGTTCAACTCATTCAAAGGTTCTGGCTGGATCTCGGTCATTTCCTCCTCAACAACCCTTTCCTCCTCAATTGTCTCAACTTCAACTACTACCCCCAATTCCTCCACCTCTTGCCCCTCAGGTTGTTGGTTCTCTGGTGATAATGTCGGGGTTAACTCGGAAGTTTTATCCTCTGCAGCGCTCTCTGGGGCCGTGGTCAAATCCGTCACGGGCTCCCCTGGATCATCAAGAGGCATTTCTTCCACCACTACTTCCGTTTCTTCCACTTCAATTTGCTCATCAGGTTGAACCGATTCCGTTACTTCTGGCGGAATGGAAGGTTCCGGTGCCGTTTCCACTAATTCCTCTGTTTCGACCACTTCCTCTAAGGGTTCCACGCCAAAAGGCAGATCTAAGCCAACCAGGGTATAGGCCTCAGCCAAGGGGACATCCCCCCGCATTAAACGGGAAAAAGCATCCTGCCCATCGGGTTGATAATTAATCACCCGCACTGTGTTGTTAAAACGGTTAGCCACCAGGTTACCCGCTTGGTCAATGAACTCCAACTTGAGCCAATTTTCCCCGGTCTCAAATCCTTCCAGATAAATGGGTTGCCATTGATCCACCAAAAAACTTTCATCATTGACAGTGACCCGGATGCGCCAATCACTCAGGTCGGCATCATTTTCCGCTGCGATATGGAGGGGAGCATCGGTCAAATAGTAGTCCAAAAGGATTGGTTCAGCACCATAGTCTCCCTTGGGACGGCTATAGGTCAACAGGGGCAAGGCGGGGTCAGGATTATTACTGTCGGTTTTGGTGAGAACGTGGAAAGTAACTTGGGCATAGGCCCCATCGTTTTTGTAACTTTCATGCCAGGGGCGGACGGGGAATGCCCGCAGGGTGTGGGTGCCTGGCTCCAAATCTTCTAGGATGATGGGTTGGTCTAGGTTATAAATCGCTCGGTAGGGCTCGTTATCCAAAATTAAATGGACATGGGCTCGCAGGGGCACACTATCATCCTCGTTCAGGGGAAGGTCTTCCGCCTGGAGTTGCACCGCCACTGTAGTTTTTTTGAGCACCGTATCCGGGGCAGGGGAGAGGATTTTTAGCTGGGGTTGGTATTGATTAAAGCTGGGGGCTAGGGCCTGCAATGCTTTAGGGGGAGATACTTCCCGCAGGTTGCCCAATTGCACCAGTTCGCTAGCTTTGACCAATGGGGGTGGGGGTGATGCCGATAAAGATTGACAGCCCCCCAAACCAATGGCGATCGCCAGTAGAAATACAGTCAGAACTTTGGTCAGATAAGACCTATATCTGGGCCGGTAATTACCTTGATTCTGCCAATGGCGATCGAACACAGTGTTAAGCCTCCCTCCCACAATTGTTGATTGGGGTTATTTTTCTAGCCAATATTTGCCAGCGGTCTCCGTATTTTCCACCTTGGGCAGTCCCATGCTGTAATTCAAGACACGACAGTCCAGGTTGTAACTAACTTTACCCTCCTGCAACAGGTCACGGATAAAATGCTCCAAATCCGAGCCAATGCGCCGTAAATTGTAGTCGGTTAAATCTTCGCCGCCGTAGGACTCTACCAACTCGTCAAAGCGACGATAAACCTGTTGGAGAGCGTCTTCATTCCAAACAAACTCGTTATCAGGGTCCACATCCATGGTCAAGACACTATTGCTAGGAATCAGTTCATTGCCTTGCACTTCAGCGGTAAAAATACGGACGTGACGGGTAGTGGATTTGACAAGCATGGCAGTTAGCTAAGCCGTTGGGGATCACAGAGCATTGTAAACAAATTTCGCCAGGGGTGGGGACTAGGCTATCCAAGAACTTATTGGTACAGTCCATAGCCCCCACGTTATAGATAGATCCACAATTTCCTAGGTCGGCCACAGTTCAGGAGGAGGATTGCAATTGATGGGAGCCAGGACAAAACCCAACCGCCACCGCTGAGGCCAGCCCCGAAAATCACTGACTTGAGCAAAGGCTGATGGTTCACAGTTGCTCTCGGATTTAATGGCGTATTACTTATAGTTCTTAACGCACTCTTCCACCAGGGGGAGCACTGCATCCACATCTTTCCAACCAAGAATTTCCGTCACCTTTTTCTCCAGATTTTTGTAGGAGCGGAAGAACTCGGCAATTTCATCCAAGCGGTGCCCTGCCAAGTCATTGATGGATTTAACGTAGGTGTAGCGGGGATCTTTGGCGGGAACACAAAGAATTTTTTCGTCCCGATCGCCGCCGTCAATCATTTCCAACATACCGATGGGCCGGGCGGTAATGACACAACCGGGAAAAGTGGGTTGATCCATGATCACCATGCCGTCGAGGGGATCGCCGTCGTCAGCGAGGGTATTGGGAATAAAACCGTAGTCGTAGGGATATTGCACAGAGGAATACAGTACCCGGTCGAGGGCAAAGCAATTCATGTCTTTGTCGAACTCGTATTTATTTTTGCTCCCTGCGGGAATTTCGATCAACACATTGATCAAACCGGCTTTGGGCTGGGCAGGAATACGGCTTAGGTCCACAATTTTTCTCCAACGAAATACAAAAGAGTCACAACAAAACGGGCTCGAAACCCGATCGCATTTTACTCGGTGGGCTCCCCTTGTACCTAGCCTTACTGAAGGGAATTTCCCTTGGGCTCTCCGCAGGCCATAATTAGGGCGGTCATTATCCATTTTTTCTGCCCCTGCCCATGGTCCATTCGCCCCTGCCATCCCAAGCCACTGCCCTAACAGTGCCCAAGCTGGGGGAAACTGACGGTATTTTCCTTTCCTTGGTGTTGCCCACCTATAACGAAGGAGAAAATATCCAAGCCATGGTGACTACTCTGGTGAAATTGCTGGAACACCGTTGGGCTGGCCGGTATGAGTTGATTGTGGTGGACGATGACAGTCCCGATTTAACTTGGCAAAAGGCTTTTAATTTAAGCAAAACCTATCCCCAATTGCGGGTGATTCGGAGAACGGAGGGACGGGGCTTATCCACGGCGGTGATTAGGGGTTGGCAGCAGGCCCGGGGGGAGATTTTGGCGGTTATTGATGCGGATTTACAGCATCCTCCCCAGGTACTTTTGGCCTTGTTGGCGGAAATGGAACGGGGGGCAGATTTAGCGGTGGCCAGTCGCCATCAATCAGGAGGGGGGGTTAGTCAATGGAGTTTGGTGCGGCGGTTGCTTTCTCGGGGGGCCCAGATGCTGGGTTTATTAATTTTGCCGGAGGTAATTGGCCGTTTGTCGGATCCCATGAGTGGTTTTTTCATGGTCAGGCGTCTGGCGATCGCCGATTGTCCCCTCAGCCCGGTGGGGTACAAAATCCTCATTGAAGTGGCGGCCCGGGGGCGGATCCGTTGGTTAGCGGAAGTCGGTTACGTCTTTCAAGAACGGCGATCGGGGCACAGTAAGGTCACCTGGCGGCAATACGTGGAGTATCTCCAGCATTTATGCAAACTGAGATTGTCCCTTTCCTCCCGGTTTTTGCAATTTTGCGCTGTGGGGTTAACCGGAGTGGCGGTGGACATGGCCTTTTTATTTATCCTCACGGAACCATCCCTGGGGGATTTGCCCCTGAGTCGTAGCAAGATCATCGCCGCCCAATTGGCCATTCTTAATAATTTTTTCTGGAATGACCGTTGGACTTTCCAAGATCTAACCCAGGGACAAAACAGTCCCTCCCAAGTAAGTAAACGTCTGCTCAAATTTAATCTGATCTGCTGGGCCGGCCTGGGCATTAACCTGGGGCTGTTGAACTTCTTCTTTAACTTTTCCCACTTCAATCGCTACCTAGCCAACGCCCTGGCGATCGCCCTGGTGACCATCTGGAACTTTTGGTTCAACCTCAAACTTAGTTGGCGAGTCACAGATGTTAATGCCCTCAGCCGCTGAAGTTTCATCGGAGCAACCATTGCCATGGAGAAAAAGTTTGGCCCTAACACCCTAGAGCCTATTCGTCCGGTTCGATGGTGCTGGACAGCCCGTGACTGCGCAGGGTTTCACAGTAGAACTCAGCGTGCTCCAACTCACAGGTGATGACTAAAGACATACCGTTAACGTGGGCTTCCATCATAATATCCACTGCTTGGGGCTGGGTCATGCCCGCCACCGTTTGGATCAAGGTCTGCACCACATGCTCCATGGAGTTGAAATCATCGTTGTGCAGTAAAACCCGGTAACGGGGAGCGTGCTTGCGGATTGTGCTATTGCTGGGCTTGTTTAAAACTTCGGTCGCCATCATTTACCTCCCTGGGCGAAAGTGGAGAAACTTCAGATTCTATTACGTATAGATTGTAACCCCCAGCCCCCAGGAGCGGAGAAGGTTACAATAGAAAAAGTAAAGAAATGTAACAAATATTTTTCCCATTGCCCATGGTTACTTCCCCTACCACCAGTTCCCCTTCGCAGCGGTCCTACAGTCCTCAGGATTGGCTGAAGGGTTACCAATCCCAACCCCAGGAGTGGGATTACTGGATTGACGATGTGGAAGGCACCGTGCCCCCAGATCTCCAGGGCACTCTCTATCGCAATGGCCCCGGATTGTTGGAAATTGGCGATCGCCCTTTGAAGCATCCCTTTGACGGGGACGGCATGGTAACGGCTTTTAAGTTTCCTGGGGACGGGAGGGTACATTTCCAAAACCGATTTGTGCGCACCCAGGGCTATGTGGAAGAGCAAGCGGCGGGAAAAATGATCTACCGGGGCGTTTTTGGCTCCCAACCGGCGGGGGGCTGGCTCAAAAATATCTTTGATTTACGGCTAAAAAACATTGCCAACACTAACATCACCTTCTGGGGCGATCGCCTCTTGGCCCTGTGGGAAGGGGGACAACCCCATCGGTTAGAACCATCAAGCTTAGCAACCATCGGCCTGGATGATTTGGGGGGCATTCTTGCTGAAGGCCAACCCCTGTCGGCCCATCCCCGCATTGATCCAGCCTGTATTTTTGACGAAGGCCAATCCTTTTACGTCACTTTTTCAATCAAATCGGGCTTAAGCAGTACCCTAACTCTGTTGGAACTAGACCCCCAGGGCAAACTGTTACGACAAAAAACCGACACCTTTCCCGGTTTTGCCTTTATCCATGACTTTGCCATCACGCCCCATTACGCAATCTTTTTACAAAATAATTTGACCTTCAACGCTTTGCCCTACGTTTTGGGTTGGCGGGGAGCGGGGGAATGTGTGGAATTTCATCCTGAAAAAACGGCCCAAATTATTCTGGTGCCCAGGGGCAACGGCGAAATTCAAAGAATCCCAGTGCAGGCTGGTTTTGTTTTCCACCATGCCAATGCCTTTGAGCAAGGTGGCAAAATAATCCTCGATTCCATTTGTTATAACTCTCTGCCCCAGGTGGGCCCCGATGTGGATTTTCGTAGTACGGATTTTGACAATTTAGACCCAGGACAGCTATGGCGTTTCACCATTGATCCTGCAGCGGCGACGGTGGAAAAACAGTTAATGATTAGCCGTTGTTGCGAGTTTCCCGTCGTCCATCCCCAGCAGGTTGGCCGGGCATATCGCTATGTTTACATGGGCGCCGCCCACCACAGCACCGGCAATGCTCCCCTCCAGGCCATTCTCAAAGTTGACCTAGAGTCGGGCACTGAAACTCTGCGTTCCTTTGCTCCCCATGGTTTTGCGGGGGAACCGATTTTCGTACCCAGACCCGGTGGCGTGACTGAAGATGATGGTTGGCTGCTTTGTTTGGTTTATAACGCTCAGCTACACCGTTCCCAGCTAGTAATTCTTAATGCTCAGGATATTAGTCAACCGGCGATCGCCACGTTGAAGTTAAAGCACCACATTCCCTATCCCCTCCATGGTTCCTGGGCTAAGGTCTAATTCTAGGGTTTGATTTAACTAAAAATGGGGCAGGGTTTAGAACAAAAAGCTTTACAGGTAAAGCTGGTCAGGCTTTTTTCCCCGGTCCTATCCTAATCGTGGAGGCGGCTAGAGCATGGCCACCATGCCCCTACCAACGATCAAATTCGTAGTAAATATTGCCCAAGGTCTCGTAGGTGATGCCAGGAAGTTGGCGGAGTTTGCCGTCCAGATAATCCATGGCTTCGTCCTTTGTCATATTAGTACGTTGCATAAAAGTCAGTACGCTCACCTTGCCCTGGCTTTGTTTGACTAATTTTTCGAAAATTACCTCCACTTCCTTTTTTAAATTCCGCAGGTAAATATAGATGGTGAAAGCGTAAACAAAGGAGAAAATTAGCCCCAAGATATGGAACAGGGGCAGCCTAAACAGGGAGTCGGCAAAAACAAATTCAAAAATGGCGAAAAAACCGAGGGTAGAGAAAAATACCGGTGTTGAACCGATGCGTTCCTGTTCTGTTCTCGATTTCAGGCTGACTAAACGGTAAACGTAAAAAATGGCTGTTAAGAATAAATAAAAAAGCCAGTCCATAAAAACTCACCAGTTCACTGGCGACTCACCACAGGTTAACGGGCTAGAGGAAAATGCAGTCTACCAGCACCATTCTAGAATCTTACTTTCAAAATCAGGCCACTATGAGTATTCAACCGCCACCCAAAATGAATAGGCTTAACAAAGTTCCACTATTCCATAAACTATGGAGAATCATGGAGGATAAAAGATTGCGGGAACGGCTGTAAACTAGCCCGAGAACCGAGCCCAAGACAAATAGGGGCAAAATTTCCGACACGTTCAAATGGGCAATGGCAAACAGTAAACTGCTGAGAATAATCGCCACACTAACAGGAAAGTAACGGGTTAGGGCCGGCAGAAGAAAGCCTCGGAAGATGATTTCTTCAAACACTGGCGCTAAAATGGCCGCGGTAAAAAAGAAAATCCCGAGCACCACCCAATTTTGGGAATCTAAGGCGAGGGAAAGCAGGGGATTACTACCCCCTTGGCCCTGCCAAATTTCCTGATTTACCAGGGATACCAATACCACCAAAGGCAATGCCACCAGGTACCCCCCCAAGCCCCACAACACCGCTTTTAGATTAGGACGCAGGGTAAACCACCCCTCGGGTAGGGGACGGAAATCTTTGAGGGATAGGAACAATACCCCCAAGCCCACCGTGGCGATCGCCCCATAGGTGGCCAATACATAAAAAGCTTTACCCATCAACGACAAATCCGCCATGGGCAGAGGTAACACCCCCACCACCAGAGGCAAAACGATCTGACTGGGGAAAAAGAAGCCCACCACCAACACTTGCCAAGTGGTTTCCCAATTCCAGGGAGTGTCCCATTTGGTTTTGGCATTGGTGGCCAGAATCGCCTTCTCCCGACCCAGGGCCCACTGTAATAACAGCCCCACAATCAGTAAAACGCCGATGCCTCCTCCCAGCAAAGGCAAACTATTGAGTAGGGCTAGTTTCACTAAGGCTCGCTGGCTGGCCTTTTCCACTTCCGTTTGCAACGCCCCACAGGCAGGGGTATCACAGATTTGATCTGGTTTTTCGATATTGCCCTGGCGACGATAAAGCTGGGTCAACCCTTGCCAACGAAACCATCCCTTTAATTGATCATTAATCAGCGCTTCCGCATGGGGGGGAATGGGCTGGGATTGTGCCAAAGCAATTAACACTGTGGCGATTTTTTGCTGATTTTGCTCACCGTTGCTCACCACGGATTCCCAGGTGCCCAGGGCTTGTTCCGGCTGATTTTCGGCGTATTGCAACAGCCCCAAATTAATTTGGAGTTGGTTGAGGGTCTTTTTATTTTTGGCAATGACCGCTTGGATCGGCGCTGGATCGCTATTGGAACTGGCTTCCAAGACTGTTTTTTGCGCTTTGAGACGGTCCAGATGGTCAATCAATTCCTGGACTGCTATTTCGTACTGTTTTAACCCCCCCTGTTGGGGCTGGCTTTCCAAGAGGGCTTTTTGCAGGGTTTCCCCCCATGTGCCCGATTCATCCTTCCCCTGCCAAGCTGAAGCTTGCAATAACAGATTGGTTTGGGAAAGCTGTAGTTGGGACTGTACTTGGGGCTCCTCTAAACTTCCCACTAGGGAAAGCAAAAAGGGCACGAGGGAAATAACCGTCAACAGGGCGAGGATAATTCGCTTCATCAAAAAAACTGGGTCTAAAACCCCGTCCTTGGCTTCGGGACGGCTGTGTTAATCAAAGTAGCATAACCCATCGTCATCTTTGGGCCAGGGCGGTGATCCCGCTCAGAGGGAATAATTTTTGTAGTACAGTAATGGTTGATAATGCCGCTGAAATATTGGCAGTGGGTTTGACTCCCCCTGGCGATCGCCTACTTTGGTGGAAAACTAACTCAAAGACTCCCAGTATGGAGAAATTTTGGGGGGAAATTAAAATTTGGCACCAGTTCTTTGCCATCTCCTAGTCATTACTTGCCCCTAAAATTGCCTGGTCTAGGGCGGATCTACCCCACGGCCAACCACCATAGTCTTGAAAAAAGCTTTAAAAATTCAACAATTATGCGCCCAACTTTTGTCCTTGCTTCTGCCTCCCCCGCCCGCAAGCGTTTACTAGAAATGGCCGGCATTGCCCCTCTGGTGGCCGTGAGTCATTTCGATGAATCTTCCTTAACCGCTGACAACACAGTGGCCTTGGTGGAAGCTCTGGCCAAAGCTAAGGCGGAGACAGTGGCCAGCAAATTTGCCGATGCCCTCATCCTCGGCTGTGATTCTCTCCTATTGGTTAATGGTCAAACCTACGGCAAACCGGAGTCCCCGGCCGTGGCGATCGCCCGTTGGCAAACCATGCGGGGCCAGGTGGGGGAATTGTATACGGGCCATGCTCTGATTGACCGCACCCAAAACCGTTGCCTCTGCCAAACTGGGTTAACCAAAGTTCATTTTGCAGATGTGGACGACGACACCATCCAAGCCTACGTGGACAGTGGGGAGCCCCTCCAATGCGCCGGGGCGTTTGCCCTGGAAGGCAAAGGGGGAATGTTGATTAATAAACTGGATGGTTGCTCCAGCAACGTGATTGGCCTAAGTTTGCCTATTTTGCGGTCATTGTTGCAACGGTTGGGCTACTCTTTGGCCGACTTTTGGCAAAGTTAAACTAAAGCAAGTGAACTAGCGGAACCATTCCGTTACCCCACCGGGTTTATCCACCAATGTGATCCCCGCCTCCTGCAATAGATCCCTGAGGCGATCGCCCTCGGCCCAATTTTTATCTTTCCTAGCCTGGGTGCGTTGGGCCACCAATTGTTCAATGGCCGCATCGGTTAGACCATTATCGTCAGTGGATTGGGACTCTGGATTAATGCCTAAACCCAAAATTTCCGCCAAACTGACTAAAGTAATCCACTGGGTTTGCAACAAATCCGGGTCGGCTGGGGTTGAGCCCTCGAATTTTAATTTGTTCCCTTCGGATCGTAGATGTTTGGCCAATTCAAACAGTACGGCCAAACCGCCGGCAAAATTAAAGTCATCGTCCACCGCTGCTTGAAATGCCCCTGTCCATTGATTCGCATCCGGAGGCAGGGGAGAAAATTCTAGTGCCCAACCAAAGTCTTGACCATAGTCGTAACCAAATTGCAGACCCTCCGTTAACGTATGCCAGCCATTGGTGGCGGCGGCGATCGCCGTGTCAGTAAAATCCAAAGGCTTACGGTAATGGCCCTGAAGCACTAAAAGTCTAATTGCCATGGGGTCAACGGTTTCTAGCAAAGCCCGAATGGTGGTGAAATTCCCCAGGGACTTGGACATCTTTTCCCCGTCCACTTTCACCATGCCGTTATGGAGCCAATACTGGGCTAGGGGTTGCCCTGTCACCGCCTCGGATTGGGCAATTTCGTTTTCATGATGGGGAAAAATTAAATCATTGCCCCCCACATGCAGATCAATGGTTTCCCCTAAAAATTCCCGCACCATGGCGGAACATTCAATGTGCCAGCCGGGCCGCCCCTTACCCCAAGGAGATTCCCAAGCTGGTTCCCCCGGTTTAGCACTTTTCCATAAAGCAAAATCAAACGGGTCCTGTTTTTGCGCCCCATCTGGATCGGCCACGGTCACCCGACCGCTGGCCCCTGCCTGTAAATCTTCCAGCTTACGGCCAGAGAGCTTGCCGTAGCCCTCAAAATTACGCACCGAGTAATAGACATCGCCGCCACTGGGATAGGCGTAGCCCTTAGCTTCCAACTCGGCAATTAATCTTTTAATGCCATCTAAGGTGTGGGTAGCCCTGGGGTAGAGGTCCGCTGGTTGCACCCCCAACGCTTCCATATCTTCAAAATAGGCGGCGATAAATTTTTCTGACACCGCCTCCATGGTGGAGCCTTCGTCCACTGCCCGTTTGAGGATTTTGTCATCAATGTCGGTGAAATTTTGCACATAGCGCACTTCATAACCAGACCATTGCAGATAACGACGCACTAAATCCCAGGTGATACAGGTGCGGGCATGGCCGAGGTGGCAGTAATCATAAACAGTGATGCCGCAACAGTACATAGTCACCAGGCCAGGGTGGAGCGGTTGCAGGGCTTGTTTGGCTCGGGTGAGGGAATCGTACAGGCGCAGGGTCATGGGCAGGGAAGGCAAAAATCAATATACAGTCTTCCCATTATTCTCTATCAAAGCCGTATCGAGGCCCAACGGCGATCGCCAAGAATTGGGCCAGGCTGGGAAAACTGGGCCGTGGTGAAAGGTAACGCCCTCGGTACTAGGGGGAAAGGATGGGCATTAATTCTTCCCCTTCATCAAAAATGGTCAAGCGGGCGGGCTTGCATTGCTTGATGTTTACTTGGATGTCTTGGGCTCCCTCCCCTCGCAAATCCTCCAGGTAGCCTACCTGGGCCTTTTCCGCACTGCTACGGCGGGCAAAGGGGCCAAAATAATAGGTACAGCGAGGAGCGCCGGTACTAATTTCAACCCAGTGGGCCATGCCCAACAGGGATAAAATTCGGATCCACAGTTCTTTCATAGGACTTCGGGTAAGGATAGAGACAAGGTAATGGGTGTTGCTTGCTGTCATTCTAGCTTTCAAGCCCGCAATATTTTGTTACATTGCCGGCAGAATGGCAATTAAATCTGCGACTCTGCCACTTTTTCTTGCTAATCCTCTGAAACTTCTGGGAAGTCGGGGGAAGGGGGAGATAGGGTAGGCCGATCAAAACCCCGTTGGCGAAAAATTTCATAAAGGCTGATGGCCGCCGCCACGGAAGCATTGAGACTGGGGGTTTTACCGGCCAAGGGAATGGTAATGAGATGATCACAGTGTTTTTGGGTCAACAAACTCAGCCCTTCCCCTTCCGAGCCAATCACTAGGCCCATGGGTTCTCGTAAATCCGATTGGTGTAGAGGGGGTTGCTTACCCGCCACGGTGCCGTAGATCCAAAAGCCCGACTCCTTCAAAGTTTCCAAGGCCCGACTCAGATTTACTACCCGGGCCACGGGGAAATGTTCCAAGGCGCCAGCGGCCACTTTCATTACCGTGGAAGTGATCCCAGCCACCCGCCGTTGAGGTAAGACCATGCCCTGGGCTCCAAACGCTTCGGCGGTGCGGATGATGGCCCCCAGGTTATGGGGATCGGTAATGCTGTCGATAATTACTAAAACCGGGGCAGTGCTTTGGCGTTTGGCTTGATCAATCAAATCCCCCAGTTCCCAGTAGTGGTAGGGGGCCACCTGGGCCGCAATCCCTTGGTGATTGGCGTTGTGGGTGATCTGGTTGAGGCGAAAATTATCCACTTCATCCACCACTGTGCCGTTGGTCTTGGCGGTTTGAATTTTAGTGCGATAGCGAATGTCGTGGCGGAGATGGGAAGTAATCCAAATGCGATTCAACTGGCGATCGCCGTCTAGGGCGGCTAGGACAGCATGGTGACCATAGAGCAAATCCAGGGCTTCCTGGGCCTGATCGGAGTCCGCCATGGGGGGAGCAGAAGGGGCAGCTTTAGCAAACTGGGGCTTCTGGCCCGATCGCCGGGGCCTTTCGTCACCGTAGCGGGGCTTATCCCTGTCCTTATCTTTAAATCGGCTCTTAAAACTGGAGGGTTTATCCCCAGAACGTCGGGGTTTATCCTCATTGGAACGGGGGCGGGGCTTATCCTGGAAGCGATCAGACTTTTCTTTAAAACCTTGGGGCTGGTCATCGTTAAAGCGGGGTTTATCTCCACTGCGCTTCGGTTTGGGTTTCTGCTCTCCATAGCGGGGTTTATCTCCACGGGCAGAACGGGGAGAAAATTTCTTCTTGGGCATTTCAGTCATGACTTTCGGGGGCTAACGGGGGGCAGCGTCGGGCAGTTCAATTAAGGCTAATAGTTCATCTAATCGACGGGCATCCCTGAGGTATAAATAACCTAAAAGAGTTTCTAAACCGCTGGCGGCCTGGTACAGTTCGGGGTTGGCCCGCCGGGAAGTGGATGTGGCGGCATTACGACCCCGACGCACCCATTCCTTTTCCGGGTCGGTTAATTGGGGTAAAAGGGTGGCTAATATCTGGGCCTGTTGTTCAGCCCGCACCTGGGCCACCACCCGACGGTGAAAATCCCCTATACGACGGGGGGGAAATAGATAAGAGCAACGGACATAAAGTTCAAAAACAGCGTCTCCCAGGTAGGCCAAGGCCACGGGGGATAGGGACTGTACCGGAGGGGCATCGGCGGGGCACAGGGGGGATTGCCAAAGGGGATGGTCACTAAACTGGGTCATGGCACGTCCCCATTGCAGTCAAGACCGGACAGCACCACCATGGTTGGGCTACCCGCGAACAACCAGCCATCATTACCCCTCAGTGGTAGCGGCGATCGCCTCGGCCAGGGAATTATGAAGATGGAGGAATTTTTCCAAACGCACCAGTTTTACCGTTTGGGTAACCCTAGGGTTGGTGACAATCTGCACACTTCCTTCTTTGTTTTGGGAAAGTTTGGTTACCTGCACCAATGCTCCTAGACCAGAGCTGTCAATAAAATCAATGGTGGACAAGTCCAGCACCACATGGGCGGGCCCCGCTTCGATGTGATCACTGACTACCTTACGGAAGGTAGGCTCGGAAAATGCGTCCAACAGACCCGTCAAACGGAATATTTGCAGTTTTTCCTTGACTTCCAATGTTCCGCGTAAACTGACTGTTAGGTTTAGTGGCTCAGCAATAACGCCCTCCTCGGTTTTGCACCCTGTACTCAAAATTGAACAATGTCAAATTGTAGCTTACTTTGCTTGCCCATTCGGCGATGTTAACTAAAATATTAGCCAAAAAAATCAAAATGGGCGATCGCCTCTAGAATAGCGCCAGCATGGCTCAATTGGGCCCAATAATGGCGAGAATTTCCCCATTGGTCATACCAGTGCAGTAATTCCGGTTGGGCATTGCGGACAATGACACCCCGAGCGGAAGTTTCAAATAAACCAATATCATTGCCGGAGTCCCCACAGACCAGGGTTTGGTCTGACTCCATGGCCAAATGTTTTTGCAAATACTGGGTGGCATTGCCTTTGTTACTGCGTTGGGGTAACAGATCGACGTCTTTGCCACTGCTAAAAATTACCTGCACTGGAATGCCAGTCTCCTCCAAGATTTCGGTTAGTTGGTCAATAACTGTGGGAGAAGCCTGGGGAGCGAGGTGATAACTAATTTTCCAGGGATTTTGTTCCAGGGGAGATTGGGGTTTTAAAGCTTCAAAACCATCGGCGATCGCCTGGAGGGTATCCCGCTGCCAATGTTCAGAGAGATAATCAGCCCAGCTTTGATCCAGTCCCTGGGGGTGGTAAATTTCACTCCCCACCGCCGTAAGCCAATAGTCCGGTTCCATCAGCCCTACCTGTTTTTGTAACTGTCGAGCCGAATTATAGGAACGGCCCGTGGCATAGGCCAAATAAAAATCCCCCCGGCGATCGCCTAGGTATTGTTGCAATTCTTCTAGGGCTTCTTGGTCTCCCACCCAGGTGTTATCCAGGTCAGAAATTAACAGTAATTTTCGCATAGGACAATGACATTATTCAGTTCAACAACGAGTCCCCAATGTTGATGTGTGAGTCGTTTAAGAACCTGTTGGCCAAGTTCAGGTTCGCCCCCTCAACCCACCGCAATGCCGGAGGACTCTTCTCTAGTTTTCTGCCAAACTTGGGGGAACAGGGGGGTCTTTCAAAACATTCAAAAAGGGAAAAATTAACTACTTTGCCGTTGTTTGTGGTCACTGATAAAGGATTCCACTAACTTCACATCTTCTACGCTGCCAATGATGGCGGGGGTACGCTGGTGTAATTTGGCGGGAATTAAATCTAGTAAACGCTTCTGCCCATCGCTGGCCCTCCCCCCAGCCTGTTCCACCAAAAAGCCCAACGGCGCCGTTTCGTAGAGCAAACGCAATTTACCATCGGGATTTTTTTCCGTACCGGGATAAAGGAACACTCCCCCCTGCATCAGAATGCGGTGAATGTCCCCCACCAAAGCGCCACTGTAGCGGGCGGTGTAACCTTCGTGACGATGGACGTAACGGGTGTAATCCCTTAGGGGTTCATCCCATTGCCAAAAATTACCTTCATTGGTGCTGTAGATAGGGCCGTGGTCGGGAATGCGAATATTTTCCTGGGCCAGAATAAATTCCCCCAAACTGGGGTCCAAAATGAAGCTATGCACCCCGGAGCCGAGGGAATAAACCAAGATGGTAGAGGGGCCGTAGAGGATATAACCGGCAGCAATCTGTTGGTCACCGTTGGTTAACAAATCTGACGCACTGCCGTCTAGGTCTTCCCCTTGCTGCTGGCGGATGGCAAAAATAGATCCGACGTTGAGGTTAATGTCCACGTTGGAGGAGCCGTCAATGGGGTCGTAGAGCAGGGTATAGCGGCCGATGGGGCAATTTTCGGGGATATAGTAGGGATTTTCCATCTCCTCTGAAGCTAAACGGCAGACCAAACCGCTTTGCTTAAAGACGGAAATGAAAACATCATTGGCAAAGACGTCCATTTTTTTCACCGATTCCCCCTGGACGTTGGTTTCCCCGGTGAAGCCCAATACATCGGCCATTAAACCGGCCCGGCTGAGACGACGGGCAATTAATTTTCCCGCTAGGGCAATGCGGTTCATGATGGCGCTCAAATCCTGGGCATCGGCGCCAAAGCTATTCAGTTGTTGGAGTACGTGGCGTGAAAGGGTGGTGCAATCCCGGTCCAGTAAAGAGTCAGGAATATTAATCTCGCTCACAGTCATGGATGAAAGTCTCCTTGGATTGCTAGGCTCAAAGTCCTTCCCATCCTAACTTGATCTTTCCGAACCCCGAAATTTCGCTATTTCTAGGCAGATTTTGCCAACCTCTGCCCCAAAATAAATTCGGCGATCGCCAGGTCTACGGGGGTGGTAATTTTCAAGTTGGTATCTTCCCCCGGCACTATTTTCACTGACTGGCCACATTTTTCTAGCAGGGCCGCATCGTCCGTTACTTCCCAACCTTCCTGTTTCCCTTTTTCATGGCAGGCTTTGAGCAGGGCCACGTCAAATCCCTGGGGCGTTTGGGCTCCCCACAAATTTTGGCGATCGGGGGTGTCAGTGATCCAACCATCTGCGTTAACTATTTTGATGGTGTCCTTCACTGGCATGGCGGCAATCAATCCTTGGCAATGCTGGAGCGCTTCGGTACAACGGTCAAATAAATCCGGCGTCGCTAAACAACGGGCTCCGTCGTGGATGAGGACGAATTTTGCCTGTTGGGGTAGAGCCTGCATACCGTTAAACACCGATTGCTGTCGGGTTTCTCCCCCCGTGATTAACTGCACTGGTTTAGGGCTATGGAGGGGAGCCAACAAAGCTTCAAAAGCCGGAAAATCGTAGGGCTGCCCAAGGATGCCAATCCATTCAATGGACTGGGATGCCAACGCCGCTTTCACCGTCCAACTTAGTAGGGGTTGCCCCAGAACGTTTAAAAGCAACTTATTTTGACTGCTCCCCATGCGCTTGCCGGAACCCGCCGCTGGAATCAATAAATGCATCTACCCAACTGTTAATTCTGCTGAAATTCTCGGCCTCAAACCTTACCATGTTTGAGACTGGGGACAATTCAAACCCATTTTCAAGTTTTAAACGAGTCTAATGTTTTCTGGGTCATTTCCCCCAACTGGGCCAATGTTGGAGCAGAAGTGTTAACAGCGGTTTGACTAAGCCAGAGTAAATATTCCACATTGCCTGCGGGGCCAGTAATGGGGGAAAAGGTTAAACCATTAAACTGCCAACCGAGGCTCTGGCCCGATCGCCAAACCTGATCAATGGCCTCTGCCTGGGCTTGGGCATCCCGCACCACCCCCTTTTTGCCAATTTTTTCCCTACCCACCTCAAATTGGGGTTTGACCAATAACACCACTTCCCTGGGGGGAGCAAGGAGGGACCAGAGGGGAGCCATCACTTTAGTGAGGGAAATAAAAGATAAATCCATCACCCCCAAGTTAGGCCAGGGTTTATTCCCATAAAGATCCTGGGGCGTGAGGTAACGAAAATTGGCCCGCTCCCGCAAAATCACCCGTTCATCCTGCCGCAATTTCCAAGCGACTTGACCATAACCAACGTCCACGCCGTAAACTTTGGTTGCCCCATTTTGTAATAGGCAGTCCGTAAAGCCACCGGTGGAAATACCCCCATCGAGACAAATGCGACCGTCCACATCAATGGCAAATTCCGTTAGGGCCTTAGCTAACTTTTCTCCCCCCCGAGAAACATAGGGAGGCCTTTGGGCCAACTCCACCACTGCATCCATGGTTACAGGGGTACCTGGTTTATCCACCAACTGTTGATTAACTTTCACTTCCCCCGCCCGGATTAACCGCTGGGCCAGGGCCCTGGATTCACATAGACCTTTGGCCACCAACAGGGCATCCAGTCGTTGTTTATCTGCTTTGGCCATCATTGAGTGCCTTTGAATAGTCCCTGGGGCCGGATGAATAAAATGATGATCATCAACAGCAGCGCTACGCCCATTTTGTAACTGGTGCCAAACCAAGGCACGCTCACTTCCTGGGCCACCCCAATGATTAGTCCCCCGGCGATCGCCCCGTAGGGATTACCAATGCCCCCTAGAATCACCGAGGCAAACATGGGCAAAATTAAAAACCACCCCATATTTGGTTTCAGGGTGGTCATTAGGCCATACATGGAGCCCCCCAGGGCGGTTAACACTGCGGTCATGACCCAGGTCCACATCACGACCCATTCCACATTGATGCCGGATACCTTGGCCAGGTCCACATTGTCCGCCACGGCCCGCATGGCCTTACCCACTTTGGTCTTTTGCAAAATCAGATGCAACACCACCATAGCGGCGATCGCCAGACCAATGACCAGCAAACGGTAATACTCAAATTTAATGCCCATAAAATCCTGGGCGGGGACAATGGGCACTCGGTAATTTTGATTATTGCCGCCCCAGATTAAGAGGATGCCATTGCGCAGAAATAGGGCTAGACCAATGGAGATAATGATCAAGGTCGTTGCCGTGGCCCGCCGAGCCCGCATGGGCTTCCAGAGTAACCATTCACCGATGAACATGGCCATGATGGTACCGACGCAACCCAGGGCCATGGATAGCCACAAATTAATGCCGCTGGTGTTGGCCCACCAAGTTAAATAGGCCGCCAAAGTCATAAAATCGCCATGGGCAAAGTTAGACAGACGCAAAATGCCATAGGTGAGGGTCAAACCCACTGCCCCCAGGGCAATGATGCTTCCCACCGCAATACCATTAAAAATTAACTGTGATAGATCCATGCCTTCCTAACGTGAGACCAAGGGCGATGTCGCCGTAAGCTAACCTACTTTAGGAGATTTTTGCCCATTTTTGTGATCCCGATACGACCCTTTTCGGGCGATAAAACCATGACCCATGGGATAGTCCCAATGGCGATCGCCGTTTTTGATTCTAGCCAGGGCAAACCATGGTGGACAATCGGGGGGTAAACCCAGTTTTTCGATAAAATGATGGCCAGACAAAGGTTTCTGACATTCTCCCACCGCTCATTCTGGTAAATTTCCCCGTATGGCTCTCATCACTGTCCAATCCCTCCGTAAAGATTTCGGCATTAAGGAAATTCTGCGGGATGCTACTTTCAACATCGAACCAGGCGATCGGGTGGGGTTAATTGGGGTCAACGGCTCTGGTAAATCCACTCTGCTAAAAATGATTGCGGGGTTGGAACCCTTTGATGGCGGGGAATATTGGTGCAACAGCAGTGCCAAAGTGGTTTATTTGCCCCAACAACCGGAAATGGACGGCGATCGCACCGTACTGGAACAGGTATTTGTGGACAGTGGGGAACAGTGGCAATTAGTTAAGCAATATGAACTACTTTCGGATAAGTTGGCCCACCAGGGCAGTGACGAGCAATTGCTCAATCAACTGTCAGCCCTATCAGCTCAAATGGAAACCTCTGGGGCCTGGGAGTTGGAAACCCAAGCAAAAATTGTTCTGACCCAATTGGGGGTAGACCACCTCGATGCCAAAATTGCCGATCTTTCCGGCGGTTACCGCAAACGGGTGGCGATCGCCGCAGCGTTACTGTCCCAACCCGATGTGTTGCTGATGGACGAACCCACCAACCATTTAGATGCTTTTTCGGTGGAATGGCTGCAAAGTTATTTACAACGTTTTCGGGGTGCCCTGTTACTTATCACCCACGACCGCTATTTCTTGGATCGGGTAACTAACCGTATTTTAGAAATTGACCAGGGGGAACTGTATAGCTACAACGGTAACTATGGTTATTATCTGACCAAAAAGGCAGAAGCAGAAGAATCGGAACAAAGTAGTCAAAGGAAACACCGGGGAGTGTTACGACGGGAATTGGAATGGTTAAAGCGGGGGCCCAAAGCCCGGAGCACCAAGCAAAAAGCCCGCATTGACCGCATCCATAGTATGCAGGAAACCAGCTTTAAAACCGGCACGGGCAAGGTAGATATTAGTACGGCAGGGCGTCGCATTGGCAAAAAAGTGGTGGAACTGGAAAATATCAGCAAAGGCTTTGGCGATCGCCAATTAATTAAGGATTTTTCCTATATCTTTACCCCGGTTGATCGGGTGGGCATTGTGGGCAAAAATGGCGTGGGTAAATCCACCTTGATGAACATGATCACCGGCCGATTAGAACCAGATCAGGGCACAGTGGACATTGGCAGTACCATCCATTTTGGTTATTTTGATCAACATTCCGATGATTTGAGTTTGAATCCTAATCAACGGGTGATTGATTACCTCAAAAGTGTGGCGGAATTGGTCAAAACCACCGACGGCGAAGTAATTACCGCTGGTCAAATGTTAGAACGGTTTCTGTTTCCCCCCAACCAGCAATTTGCGCCCATTGCCAAGCTATCCGGGGGAGAAAAGCGCCGTTTATTTTTGCTCCGGGTGTTGATGCGGGCCCCCAATGTTTTAATTTTGGACGAACCCACCAATGACCTGGATGTGCAAACCCTGGCAGTGCTGGAAGATTATTTAGAGGACTTTAACGGTTGCGTCATTGTGGTTTCCCACGACCGCTATTTCCTCGACCGCACAGTGGAAACAATTTTTGCCTTTGAAGAGGAGGGACAACTACGGCAATATCCCGGCAATTATAGTTTGTATTTAGAATATAAAAAAGCAGAACAGGTGAGGGCCAACCAAGAAGAAACTGAGTCTAAAAAAGTGCAATCCGCTGCCTCTAGTTCCACCACTGTTAAGCAAGATAATGGCTCGAAAAAGCTTTCCTATAAAGAAAAACGGGAATACGAACAACTAGAACAACAAATTCCCCAGTTAGAGGCGGAAAAGACCCAACTAGAAGCCCAACTTTACCAGAGTCCCAATGGTGACTTTAGTGAGTTACAAAACTTGACGGAACGCTTAGCTGATCTAAGTGAAAGTATTGATCAAAAAACGGAGCGCTGGTTAAGTTTAGCGGAGAGAATTTAACTGGCTATTTTACTTAATTCTTTAGTATTAATTCAGATTTAATCAAGCCATACTTCAGTAGCCAACTGATGGCTTTTTCTAGGGTAGCCATTGGCACAGACACAAATGACTGTAATTCTTCCAGAGACAAAGGCTGGGATTTATTGAGATTTTGCACAATTTGGTCAACCAATGCCATAGGTGGCAACATATAGCTAGCGAATTTAACACTTTCTAATTGGCTAATTGTTTCTATTTCTGCCAACGTGACATTTTCCCTGAGGGCAAACTGTAGATTACCCATCGCATTGGTTGGGTAGTTGGCGAATAACTTATAAGGGTCGATCATTGCTCCCCCTCGGGGTAACTGGCGATCGCCGCTGACCTGCCGACGCTTTTCGGTCAGATGGTGCCACAATTCCTGGTAACGACCATAAATACGAGACCAATCAAAAACCGTCTGGGCTTGTTCCTTCGCTGCTGCCCCCATGCGTTGCCGTAGTTCCGGTTGATGTAAAAGCTGATGGAAAGCTAGAGTCGCCGCCTCAATATCGACCGCAACAGTCTGACTGACATGACCAATGTAAAAATCGTAGGAATCAATATCTAACAAATGACGTAGTGCAAAATCATCACCCCCATCAGAGGGCATGGTTGTGGGAATTCTAAAGCCATCGATCCCATCCCGCACCGTATCTTTGTAACCATCCCAGTCACTAACTACAGAGGGCAGACCTGCGGCCATCGCCTCAATGGGCGTTAAACCGAAGCTTTCTTGAATATTGTCCGATAGCGATGTAAAAATATCTGCCGCCGCCCAGGCATCTCGACGCTGTGACGGTTGGCGACCATCCAGCACAACTGAGCCTATATTAGGCGCAGCCAACTGACGGGCTTGATCATAACTACGAGCCACCGGCTCATTGGGGAACCAACCACATTCGATCAAGGTAACGGATTTTTTTGCTGCCGCCCGTTCTAAGGCCAGATACAAAGGCAAGGGATGGGCTTTGGCATGGAAGACTAATCGACCCACAAATAATACCACCACATCCTCTGGCGCAATTCCCAGACGGTTACGGGCAGCCTGTTTTTCCGCCGTTGTAAACTGAAAATCTTGACAATGCACCCCCAGGGGAATGACTGGAAATTGAGGCATTTCACAAAAACGTGCCCCCAAACGAAATCGTAGATACTCAGCTTGTTCTGCGATGATGGTTTCTAAACTAGTCTTTACAGCTTTAGACGTACAAATAATCGCATCCCAGCCATGAACCGGAGCAATTAACAAATCGCGGATTGACTGCATTGCCCCAGCAGATGAAATTGTATGGGTGATGCCACACAAACTATAGGATTGCTCTTGGCCACTACCCAAACGTCGCTGGGCTTCATTGAGCAGACCTGGCCCCGGCAAGTAAAGTATTGATGCATGCTCCAACTTTTCCGGCTGATGACGAGGTAGCCACTGCACAAGGCGATCGCCCTTGGTCGGATCATGTCTTAAAACATCAGCCTTAAACGCGCCAAAACTTCCTGCATCTCGACAATAGCCAAATATAGGATTGCTCGGGGGAGTTCCCCGGATTACGGCCCGCAAAAACGCTTCACCTGCGGAGTGCCGTCCCATAAGCCTGGAACCGCTAGTACGATAACCCTCTGATTCATAGAAGATAGCCGGAGACAGGGGAATATTGCTTGTTGGCATCAATCTAAAAACTCAATTTGCAACCATCTTAGTCTGAGTTGTTCCCAATCGTTTTTCGATTTAACCCCCAATGGCATCTAGCTAGAGCTAATGGGTAATTCTTTCATTGGCAAAGGAGATCGAGATGATTAATTGGAGTTGTTATTAACCAGCATACTAGTCAAGCTATGGGGGATTTTGCCCCCTATCTGGTACAAAACGGGTATGCCTCCTGTTTCTATCCGTTGGGGATTGCTCCGTGACTCCCAAAAAAAGCATGATCCACAGGCTCTACTCTGCACTGACCAAGATGCGACTTCCTTGGACATTCTCCAAGCGTTCCGCCAACGCTGGCAAGTGAAAGTCACTTTTGAGCATGCCCGCGGACATCTATCTTGGCATTGAAACCCAGAGGCAGTGGTCCGAGAGTGCCATTCTTCCCAATACCCCAGCATTGCTTGCCCTCTTTTCCATCGTGACGGCCTTCGCTCATCAGTCACAGTCGGAGTTTCTTCTGGTATGTCATAAAACTGCTTTTTACTTTAAGATTCAACTCACTTTTGTAGATGCTTTAGCCTTAGTCTCGCAACAATTATGGCAGTTCCAGATTTTTCCGACATTTGTCGTCAAGACCCATACCCCATACGATAAAAATTACTACCTAGTTCTTCCATAATCAGTATCATTTCCGTTGTTATGTCTCCTTAAAGCAAATTACGAATCAGCTTGATATATACAAGGCAGTCGTAAAGCTTGTTCTGTCAGGATTTTACTGTGCCACTCGGATACACCAACCGCTGTAATGGATAAAATCAATCTTAAATTAAGGACTAATTAACCATCTTTTATCAGACCGTGTAGGTCGATTAGAGAACAACTACGGAAAGCTTCTAGCTTCTAAAGACAAAGGTTTTAGGAAGTGTACCTAGATAAGAAGTCAATCTCATATTTCTTGAGTCATGAAAAGCCTGAAGTGCTTTCACAACAAGGCTTTTAAAGTACCAATAGCGAGTCCAGCTTCCGAGAGTCACGAAACAAGACTAGACTAAAAATACTGAGATGAGCTGATGCTAATCATTGCCGTCAACGCGAAAGATAAATAAGATTAATGACAATTTATGGCACTATGAGTTGCAACTCCCGCTGAATTGACTATAATCACATAGTCACACTCCGTAAATGCGAATTTTTTAGTAAAATTTTCTCTGATTCTTTAAGTTTCTTCTCCGTAATCGTTAATCGCTATCCAATCTAATCCTGGTGAGGAGTTTATGGCCAATCCCTTCGACGTCGCTTTAACTAATCTTAACAGTCTTTACAGCGGTATCCCTGATGTTCCCGTTCTTCAGACGTACAACTCTCTTAATCCCTACGACATTTCTTTAACTAATCTTAACAATCTTAGCAACTTCGTCATTGAGCCGGCCGTGCTCCCCACAGCAGCAGGTACATATGGACCCCAAATTAGTGAAATTGCTTTTCTCCTAGGAGGTGGAATTCTGTCGGGTGTGCTGGCTGCCGAGCTATCTGCTCAGCTGGGAATCGAAATCAACAACGAAGCTCTTATAACCAAATTCTTTTCCTTCTGGACACCGGGGTCCGACTACGCCTTTGGCCAGGACTCCATTGAATTCATCTCGGGTCGCGAGGGCTTTGACACCATCATTGGTTACGACCCCGGACTCAATAGTGCGCTCACTCCGGTACAAATTGACTTTACCTTTGCCGGCCCCCCGCTAACTAATCCCTTTGCTTCCATAAATGAGCCAGCACGTTACGTCTTGGGAGATTGGCGAAAGCCCTACTACGTGGACAACAATATCTACAGTGAGGGGTTGACCGATTTCATGTATGTTTCGATCGTCTCCTTCAACCCAGTTGACTTTTCGCCACAGAATAATCGTCTCCAGCTCCATGGCAGTCTGAATGATTATTATTTTGTTGCCACGGACGTTGTAATTGATTTAAGTAGTATAGCTCCGGGGCTAGACCCTATTATTGTCCCCGGTACTGAGATTTACTACAAAACCGGCCAGGTTTTTGCCGATTTGATTGCAGTGGTACCTTTCCAGGATCTCAGCGACCCCAACCTTATTTCCGCCTGGATTGATTTTGAGGGTTATACTCCCCCAGAGCTAGCCGACCTTAATCCCCTAGCATCAGCCTCCTACCAAGAGACTGCTGCATTGTTCCTGAGCTCTCCCCTCCTGCAATTAGGCTACGAAGGCATCGACATGGGCACGGCAACGGCCCTCGCCCCGGATGGGGATATCTATGTTGCCGGCTCCACCAGCAGTCTTTTGGGACCTTTTCCCCGTGGAGGTTCAGACAACTTCATTGCCCGCTACAACGACGATGGTAGCTTGGAGTGGATTGTCCAATTTGGTAGCACTGAGTTTGACATCATCACCGACATTGTCAGCGACAGCGCCGGTAATGTTTATGCCACAGGTTGGACTCGGGGCAATGTGGAAACGGGTCTCGGCCTGGCCCCAGGTGTTCAAGACAATTGGGTAGCCAAATTTGATGCCAACGGTATCCAACTCTGGGTAGAGCAATTTACCATTGATGGCTACCTCGACCGTTCCATGGGTATTGCCCTCGATGAAACCAATGGGAGAATCCACCTGACGGGACATTCCAACACGGATGGCTTGGTTGATGATAGTGGTGCTACCGACATCGTCCCCAATGGTAATGTCGTCACCTGGATTGCTGGTTTTGATGCCACCACTGGGGCAGAAGAGTATCGCAACGTCTTTGAAGTAGCCCAAACCTCTAATTCGCGGGGACGTTTTGATGAAGGTTTTGGCATAGATGTTGATGCCGCTGGTAATGTCTTCTCCACCGGTTGGGCCGGAGAAAACGCCTACGACGTCTATCTGGTTAAATCCGATACGGATGGCGCTGTGCTCTGGACTAGGAGCTTTGGAACTAATTCCAATTCCACCCAGAGTTACGCCTGGGATGTCGCTAGTGACGGCACCAATGCCTATATCCTTGGCTGGACCCAGGGCACCCTAAATACCTTCCGCGATCAGACAGATGGCACCACTGCCCCCCTCGTCGCTGACAATGCTTATCAAGGTGGTACCTTCGATGCCTTTGTTGCCGCCTATGATGGGGCTGGCAATGAACTCTGGACTTGGCATGTTGGCGGAGCCGGTGATGACGGTACCTTCTTTGGCAAAATTGTCGCTGATGGTGACTTCGTCTATGCCACAGGTTATACGAACGGCTTTATCGGCACCCTAGGGGGCAGTAACGCTGGCGACTACGATGCCTGGATCGGTAAGTTTGATAAATTAACTGGTCAGACTGAGTGGATCCAGCAGATTGGTAGCACCAAGCTAGACTACGCCACTGGTATTTCCGTTAATGGCGATGACATTTTCGTAACGGGCTTTACGGAAGGCTCCTTGGGCGGCTTGAACGGTGGCGCTTCTGATGCCTGGGTTGCTAAGTTAAATCAAGCTGGCGAGTTAGAAGCTTTTAATGTTTCTGCCCCCATTGCTCCTCCAGCTCCTTTTGCTTCTCCAGTTCCTCTGGCGCCCCCAGCCCCTATTGCTCCTGACCTCAGCAGCTTGCAGTCATTAGGTAGTACCCCTCAGCCTACCTATCCTGCCCTTGGGGACAGCTATGGCACCAATCCCTTCGGCACTCAGCCTACTCAGGCTACCTATGACCTCAGTAGCATGTACCAAAATGCTTACTTTGGCGGCTCCGGAGGTTATTCTGGGTACGGTTACTAGGAACTGCCCATGATCGTAATGGACTAAATAATCTGGAGGGATAGTAATTTCATCCCTCCTTTAGTTTTGGTTCCTAATATTTATCCATGAAGCTAAATTTGTTTTGGTAATGACTGACCCAGCCACAACCAGTATTCTTGTGCTTTATTATTCCCAGTCTGGGGATACTGAGCGATTAGTCCAAAATTTTGTAAAGCCGGTAGCATCAGCGGGAGCCAACGTAACCTGGGCCAATATCCAACCCGCTCAGCCTTATCCTTATCCCTGGAATCTCTCTCGCTTCTTTGATGTTTTTCCCGATTGCATTAACGGGGACACGCCGGAGATTCTGCCGCCATCATTTAAACCAGATCAGCATTTTGACTTAATTATTTTGGCCTATCAGGTCTGGTTCTTGGCCCCGTCCTTGCCTATTCAAGCTTTCATGAAGTCCTCCTATGCGCAAGTTTTGCGGGATACCCCCGTTATCACTCTCATTGCTTGCCGCAATATGTGGCATTCTGCCTCAGAACAACTGCAGCAAAAGCTGATTGACCTCGGCAGCCATTTAATTGGAAAAATAGTAGTCACCCATCAGGGCTCTCCCTTGGCTACCTTTATAACTACTCCTCGCTTAGTGCTCACGGGTAAAAAAGACAAGGCTTTGGGTATGCTTCCCCCTGGAGGATTTGCGGAGGAAGATATTGAATCCGTGTCACAGTTTGGTCAGCAATTAGTGGATTATTTGCCCCAGCTGTCTCTGCCGCAACGGCCACCGCTCTTTACAGGTCTGCACCCCGTCGAAGTCAATAAACGCTATATTTTGCCTGAATGGGTTGGCATTACTCTCTACCGGCCTTGGGCCAGACTGATCCGCCTAGGTGGCCCGTCTGGATCTCCCGTAAGAGCTTTATTGGTTTGGTTATTTGCATTACAACTCGTTATTGCCTTGCCGATAGTATTGTTGCTATGTACAATCATCAGGATATTATTTCATCCTATTTTGAACCCGCTTCTAGAAAGCTATGCCCTAAAGCTACAAAAACAGTCCTTTGATTAATTTTGTAGGCTGGGTAGGTAGATACGCGGCTAAAATTCAGAGCCGTATCATGCTCTGGGACATAAATTAATAAACCATTTCAGAGGAGTGATGCCTAATGAGTACTAATGTGTATGTTAATGGAATGGGAGCTTTTCTTCCCAACGAACCGGTCGATAACACTCAAATCGAAAATGTCTTAGGGCTAATTAATGACAAACCATCTAAAGCAAAGAAATTAGTCTTAAGAAACAATGGGATTAAAACCCGCCACTACGCCATTAACCCCGAAGATAGAAGTATTACTCACACCAATGTAGAACTCACGGTTGAAGCGATTAAAGCCCTTGTCAAAAATTCAGGTTTTGATCTCAATCAGCTCGATTGCTTAGCTTGTGGAACCTCTGGCCCAGACCAGATGATTCCGAACCATTCCCTGATGGTTCATGGTTCCTTAGGAAACCCGCCCTGCGAAGTCATTGCCACAAGTGGCGTTTGTTGCTCAGGGGTAGCGGCCTTCAAATATGCCTACATGAATGTTGCCATGGGTTTAGCTCGTAATGCCGTGGTGTGCGGTTCAGAGCAAGTATCTAGCATCCTCCGTGCCCAACATTTTCAACCAGAAATAGATGCCAAGTTAGCACAGTTAGATGATAAGCCCATAGTAGGATTTGAAAGGGATTTTTTGCGCTGGATGCTTTCTGACGCGGCAGGGGCTGCTCTTATTGAAAATAAACCAAATGAAAGCAGTATTTCTCTACGGGTTGATTGGGTTGATTATATTTCTTTTGCTAATGAACTAGAAACCTGTATGTATGGAGGTTGTATCAAGCTCGAAAATGGTGATATTCAAGGCTGGAAAAACCTTGATAACCTTGGAGAGGCCTTTGATGAAGGCTATTTTGATCTGAACCAAGATGTTAAACTGCTTGCAGAAAATATTGTTCGTATGGGCCAGCGTGGTCTAGAAGATGTCAAGAAAAAGTATAACTTAGACCCCGACAAAGTTGATTGGTTTCTTCCTCACATGTCCTCTGGTTATTTCAAAAAAGATTTAGGTTTACAAATGGAAGAAATTGGCATGTTTATACCGCAAGAGCGTTGGTTTACCAATCTGGAATATAAAGGCAATACCGGAGCCGCTTCGATTTGGATTATGTTAGAGGAATTGTTTAATTCTGGACGTCTGGAGAAAGGCCAAAAAATTCTCTGCATTATTCCAGAAAGTGCCCGCTTTTCCTATGCTTATATGCACTTTACTGTCGTTTAGGTAATTGAGCAGAGCCAGGGGGTCTGATCACTAGATAAATACTATATTCATAGTCATCAAAACTGAATTATTTACGGTTACTTTGAGAGAACTCCATGACTCATTTCGGACTGATTTGTCCTCAATCGACAGGCCACCTTAATCCGATGGTTGCACTGGGCAAGGCCTTGTCCAAAAAAGGACATCAGGTAACTCTTTTTTGTGTTGACGACTTTAAAGAGAAATTTCCCCGTTCAGCCATTCAGGTGCAAGTGATCGGAAAAGAAGAATTTCCTAAAGGTACATTACCTGCCTATTTGGAAAAATTAGCTCAACTCGAGGGCATTCAGGCGGGTATGTACACGCGAGATGGCTTGCTGGCCTTTGCCCAGGTCGTTTTGAGGGAAGTTCCCCCTTTTATCAAGTCCCATGGTATCGAAGCATTGCTAGTGGAGCAACTTTGCCCGGAGGCTGGAAGTATTGCGGAATATCTACAAATTCCCTTTATTACTACCTGCGCTATTTCTCCACTTAACTATGAGTTACAAGTCCCTCCTTGCTTCACAGATTGGCCTTTTCAGAAAGAAGGTTGGGCATTAGCGCGTAATCGTATGGGATATTTTGCGTATTATCAGGCCCGTCGTCCAATTCACCAACTTATAGATAAATATCGGCAGGACTGGGACTTACCAGTCTTAAATCATCCTGATGAGGCTTTTTCTTCCATTGCTCAAATTTGCCAAGTTCCCCAGTCATTTGAGTTTCCCCGCCATCAATTACCTCCACAATTTATTTTTACAGGGCCTTTTTTAGATGAATCAAGCCGTCCCCATATTCCTTTTCCCTTTGAAAAGCTAGATGGCCGTCCGCTTATTTACGCCTCCCTGGGCACCACGTTTAATCTCGATCAAACCCTCTTTCAACGAATTGCAACGGCAGTCAGAGACCTCAATGTACAGACAGTGATTAGCCTCGGTGGGGGGTTAAAGTCTGAAGAACTAGATAATATGCCCGATAATGTCATTGTGGTAGATTATGCGCCTCAATTGGAGCTACTCCAAAAAGCTTCACTGACCATCACCCATGCTGGTATTAATACGACTTTGGAGTCCTTGAAAAACGGTGTTCCTTTAGTTGCCCTGCCGGTGGCAGGAGATCAACCGAGTGTAGCGGCTCGCATTGCCTGGACAAAATCCGGTGAAGTTCTGCCGATCGCCCGCCGTTCTTCTCAGAATCTAAGGGCCGTTATTGAGAAGATTTTGGATAATCCAATTTATCGCCAAAACGCTCAACGTATCCAGACTGACATTGAGCAAGCGGGCGGCTTACAGAAAGCAGTGGAAGTTATTGAGAGTTGTGTCTAAATTATCTTCCCTGGCAAACTCCAAAAATTATGAAGATAGTTCGGAACAAAAAAACGAAATCAGGCAACTTAAAATCACCCCTTGTACTATACACACCGGGATGATTGTGTTACCATAGACTAGCCACTTTTACAAAAGGGCGATCGCCGTAGCATTGCAGAGGATTTATCGCAATGAAGTCAGTTTTCCCGAATAATTCCTCAAGCAGCAGGCTCATTGTATTCCTCGTTGTTGGTGTTGTATTCGCAGGGGTCGGGATTTTGGGGTGGTTTAGCTTTCCCCCCGGCAGAGTATCTGATTCTCAGTCCCAGTCTGGTGAAAATAAACAGAGTCAAAGCCCGACAGCAGAGGATCTCAATGGTCAGCAAGCCAATGTATTATCCCGAGTGGCAGCCATTGGTTACCTCGAACCTAAGGGTGAGGTTCGGAGACTTTCTGGTCCCCTTAGTCCCGATGGTAAGGGCAGTCGAGTTGAGCGACTTTTGGTCAAAGAAGGAGAGTTTATTAGCTCTGGACAGGTGGTGGCCCTTCTGGATAACTACGCCACAATGGAATCAAGGGTACGGATTGCTCAGTCGCAACTGCAAACAGCCCAGGCCAAGTTAATGCAAGTACAAGCGGGAGCCAAGCAGGGGCAGATTTCGGCACAAAAAGCTCGATTATCTGGTGTTGTGTCCGAGCTAGAGGGGCAAATTAGCATCCAAAATGCAACCATTCAGCGGATTGCTGCAGAGTTAGCAGGCGAGAAAATTGCCCAAGAAAAATCCATAGAAAAATTGAAAATTGAGTACAACAATGCTAGTTCGGAATGCCAACGTTATCAATCCCTTTTTGAACAGGGAGGTACTTCTGCTTCCGAATATGATCGGTTCTGTTTGGTGCCGAAACAACTAGATCGAGAACTAGCAGAGGCCCAAGCTAATCTGCAAAGAATTATTAGCAGTCGCCAAGAAGAACTTGCGGAGGCCAGAGCAAATCTCAGTCGGACGATGCAAACTCTTAACGATCAACAAAATCAGGCCCTAGGGACTCTAGATGAAATTTCTGAAGTTAGGGGAGTTGATCTGGCCGTCGCAGAAGCCCAGGTGCAGGAAGCAATGGCGCAACTCAAGCAAGCTCAGGCCGAATTTAATTTAACTAAAATTGTTTCCCCCACTGATGGACAAATCCTCAAGATTTATACCTATCCAGGCGAGAGGATTAGTGACAAAGGCATTGTTGAGATTGGACAAACTCAAACAATGTACGTGAGGACGGAAGTCTATGAAACTGATATTATCAATGTCAGAAGGGGTCAGAAGGCCTACATTTCTAATCCGGCTTTTCCTGAGCCACTGGAAGGGGTGGTTGAATCCGTTGGCCATCAAATCGGTCGTCGCACAGTTCTTGATAATGATCCCGTTGCGGATATAGATGCCAGGGTAGTCGAAGTGGGTATCCGCCTGTCGGAGGAGAGTCAAAATAAAATTGATCTTTCACGGCTAACCAATCTTAAGACTCAGGTGATTATTCAAACTAATTCTTCAAAGCTACAAGGCTAAGCAGAAAAAGTAGCTGGTCCGGAAAGACGTCCTTCGAGTAGCTATGTCGTTGATTGGATTGGAGCGGTTAACACCGTGTTTTTTTAGATTAAACTGGTGACTGCCTAGGTTGGAAATAAACATTTGGCACTAAAAAAAATTGTTAGTTTTTTTCTGTGAAGATACCTACTGCTTGGCTTCAACTCAAATTTTATCCACTACGCCTCGTCGTGGCGGTGGCGGGGGTCTGTTTTTCAATATTTTTGATTTTTATGCAATTGAGCTTTCAGGATGCTCTTTTCGATAGTGCCGTATCTTTATACGAGCCTCTGGATGCGGATATTTTTATTCTGAGTAGTCGTTCTTCAGCTTTAATTGCCATGGAAAACTTTCCGGAACGAAGGCTGAGTCAGTCCCTGGCCGTGGAAAATGTTGCGGAAGTAATCCCCCTCTATTTAGGCTTTGCCCAGTGGCGCAATCCGGTGCGAAAAAACTACTGGCGAAGCATTTATATTATTGGCATCGATCCCAGCCAGTCTGTATTTAATTTGAAATCAGTTGAAGAAAACCGCTTTAGACTGCAACTACCAGATACGGTTCTTTTCAATGAGCATTCGCGGGCCGAGTATGGGCCCATCCCAGAGCTTTTTCGACAAAGGGGAGAATTAAAGACTGAAATTGGCGATCGGGGTTCTAGTAATCGTGAAGTGACTGTTGTAGGTTTGTTTCCTTTAGGCATATCCTTTGGTGCCGATGGCACTATTCTTACTAGTGATCTAAACTTCCAGCGGATATTGCCAGGACGTAAAAAAGGATTTATTAATTTGGGGGGCATTAAACTTCAAGACGAAAGTAAACTGGATATCACTCTGGAAGCACTTAGGGATTATTTGCCGAATGATGTAAAAGTTTTTTCCAAAGCAGAGATTTTTGCCTTTGAAAAAAACTACTGGGCCACGGGCAGTCCCATCGGTTTTGTGTTTGCGTTAGGAGTTGGAATCGGGCTGTCTGTCGGCGTGGTGATTACCTATCAAGTGCTCTACAGCAGCATCTCCCAGCATCTGTCGGAATATGCGACACTCCGGGCCGTTGGTTATCGACAGCGCTATCTACTCGGAGTTGTTTTTCAAGAGGCTGTTTTTTTAGCCCTGTTTGCCTACGTTCCAGGTATTATCTTTACGAGTTTTGCCACCAAATTGGCCAGGGATGCCACCAATCTTCCTGTCTATATCGATGTAAACAAAGCAATAATTGTATTGTTACTATCATGCCTTATGTGTTTTGTATCGGGTGGAATTGCCGTTCGTAAACTTCAGGATGCTGATCCGGCGGATGTGTTTTATTAGAATTGAAGCAGTTAATATATCTTTAACTCTAGGATCAATTTCACTTACCTTTGCATGAATGACGCTGTTTTTGTTAGTAATCTCAATCACTATTACGGCCATAGACAACTCCGTCAGCAGGTTCTATTTGATATTAATCTGGTTATTCATGAAGGGGAAATTGTTCTACTAACGGGGGAATCAGGTTCGGGTAAAACGACCCTACTCTCGTTGATCGGCGCACTGCGGAGCATTACTGAGGGAAATGTCCTGGTGCTCAACCGTCAATTATATCGGGCCAATGAGGCCCGATTGGTGGATGTTCGCCGGAGAGTTGGTTATATTTTCCAGTCCCATAATCTTCTCCAATTTATGACGGCTCTGCAAAACGTCAGAATGTCGGCGGAGCTATTGGAAGAACCTCACCTTGGCCCAGCAATAGAGCGGGCCCATCGCATCCTGGATGCTGTCGGTTTAAAATCACGAAAAGACTATTATCCCCACGAACTATCGGGGGGGCAAAAACAACGGGTGGCCATTGCCCGTGCCTTGGTGAATAGTCCGAAGCTAATTTTGGCGGATGAGCCCACTGCATCCTTGGATAGCAAAACCGGTCGGGAAATTATTAATCTCATCCAGCTACTGGCCCATGAACAAGGAAGTGCGGTTCTCCTAGTCACCCACGACAACCGTATTTTTGACATTGCCCACCGCATCCTTAGCATGGAAGATGGCCGTCTGTACGAAACTTAGAGCAGTGTTATAGTGAGAGGAACATAGGACTTGCCGCAAAAAAAGGTCCATGCCGTATATTTTCTATTTACACTGAAAGCCATGGTTTCTGTAACGCCATCTTCTGTCGAAAGTTTGGATTTTAGCCATCTGCGGGGTAAAGAGCGCAAGATCACTCAGATCATCGAAAAAACCTATCATAACAACACGGAATCTGACTACACCGAAAAAATTGAACAGTTGGAAAAAGCTTTCAACTACTCGGTTGAAAAAGACTATTATTGGGGCTCTCCAGAATTGTCATTTTTGTATGGAACCCCCCTCTATGAAAAGGCTTCAGAGTCCCAGAAAAAGGTTCTGAATCACCTTTACTGGATTGGACAGTACAATCTCGTTGCGGCCAGTGAAACAAGCACGATTTTGTTTAATCAGGTTACCGCAAATGTTTTCTTCTCCCTGGGAGGATTTGACTCCCTATGCCACGAGCTTGATCTAGAAACTAATCAGGAACGGTATCATATTCATGCTTTCCAAAATATTGATCGCGTTGTCCAAGAAGGTATTTTTGGGGATGCGGATGTTAACGGGGATCAGTACCGCAAACAAACTCTAGATGTTCTGCGGGATGGAGTTGCTCGATACATGGGATCGGATTTAACGCTGAAATTTCTCAGCTTCAATTGGGGAAGCACTCCATTTCTGGCTTCTCAGTATTACTGTGCTCGATACATTGCCAATATTTCCCTCAAAAACAAAGAGCAAGTTTACTCGTTGCACTGTCGCAAGCTGGAAAACTCTGGCGCCCACGTACCATCGCCGACGGCTATTTCCCGCTATCATCTTTTGGATGAATCATTTCATACTACTATTTCCCAGCTGCTTGGCAAGGAACTTTATAAAGAGTTTGCGAAGCCATCTGCCTACGAAAAGTTTTTGATGAATACGGTCATCTATAACTATCAAAAACATGGAGCTGGTAGCTTATCAGGTTTGGCACCCGGGGCCCCGCTCAAGGATGAGTTATTTATGCCTGTTCTGTATAGTGTCCTTCGATCTTCGGTGTTTGGCATGTCCGCCGCAGAGGCTTTAGTTTGGATCGAAAAATGCTCTTGTACGGAACACCAAGGGTTTCATGTGTCCTTGCAGTATGTCACTCGGCTATTGAATGACTTGCGGCGTTTCTTTTCGAGTATTGATTATTTCTGGCCGGTAAATAAGGAGTGGAGCATCATGGCAGAAGCCCATTCTATTCCAAAAACCTTAAAGGCTAATCGCCGGGCCTTTAACAAATTCGCTAGAACCGTGTAATTAAATTAACTATCCTGATCGTCCATAACTATCAAAAACCTCTCCCAATTTACAGGAGAGGTTTTTTAATCTCTCTTCTCTGGGTCGAATTCCTCGCCACTTGCGGCGCTAAAATGAGGGAATTAGTAAATATATCCACAAAAGTCACTTTCAGCGAATAAAATATCTCATAAAACCCTCACCGTGGTTAAACTATGGGCAATTTTATCGGCAATGCCTGTAACCCAATTTTCATCCTGTTTGGTGTAACTGCGGGGGATATTGGCTCCTAAAATCATCACGCCCCGATCGCCGAGGGGCTGACAGATCAAACCTTGGGTATTGGCTGGTAAATAATCAAATTCCACCCGACCGGGGTAGAGGGGTAAGTTAACTAGATAAACTGGCTTTTGGGTTTTCATTACCCTTTCCACAATGGGCCCTAGTTTCACTTCTGGTTGCCCACTCAAAATGCCCCGGCGCAACAACACCTGGCGATTGTAATAGACCACCATGGTTTGGGTCACCGTATTGGTCAGCAATAAATGGGAGGCCCAGGCTAATTCTGTTTTCAAGTCCTGGGGCAGACTGTCCAGTAAATCAAAACCCTCTTTGCCTTCGAGCACCACCGCTTCCGGTGACTTGGGCTGAATCCGTTGCCAAATTAGCCACACACACACCAGCATGCCCGCCAAGATCACCCCCACCACATCGGAACGGGCTTGGGATGGGGTCAACATCGGTGTGGAAAGGCGGTTAATCAGCAGCAATAAGCCCCCAACAATGCCTGCCCCCAGGGGTAGCAAACGAACAATACGATTGGGATCTGCACTCATGGTGACAATTAACTGGAGGTGGAGTCGAAATCCGCTGGGGGAGTGGGCAGGTTTATGGCTCTTCCCCTGGTTCCAAAATGCGCTGGAAGAGGTAACCGGTGCCCCGGGCAGTGAGAATCAACTCTGGGTTGCTGGGGTCTTCCTCTAGTTTGGCCCGAAGGCGGGAAATATGCACGTCCACCACCCTGGTATCCACATGGCGTTCGGGGGTGTAGCCCCACACTTCCTGGAGAATTTCGGAACGGGAAAAGGGCTCCCCGGAGCGACTCACCAACAGTTCCAAGAGGCTAAATTCCATCCCTGTTAGGCGGATGCGCTCATCCCCTTTATACACTTGCCGCTTGTTGGTATCAATGCGAATGGTGGCAATTTGCAACACGCCCGAACTGGGAATGCCCGGCATACCGTTTTTGTCCACCCGCCTTAGCACGGACCTGATTCTAGCTTCCAATTCCTTGGGGGAAAAGGGCTTCACCACATAATCATCGGCCCCCAGTTCCAAACCGGTAATGCGATCGGCCACATCCCCCAGGGCGGTAAGCATGATAATGGGAATGTCCGATTCTTTACGTAGTTCTTGGCAAACGCCGTAGCCGTCCAGCTTGGGCATCATCACATCCAACACCACCAAATCGGGGTTGCTCTCATGGAAAGTGGCGATCGCCTCTTCGCCGTCGGCCGCCGTCACCACTTCATAGCCAATCATGGATAAACGGGTTTCCAGTATGCGTCGGATGCTGGCCTCGTCGTCGACCACCAATATTCTTTCTTTATTGGTTTCCAAGATCCACAACCCTCCTTTGGTTAACTTGTATAACGATTAGTGAAGTTTCGTGGCACAAAGCCATTTCCCTAAGCATATAGCCAAATTGAGGGTTTAGTATCGTCCGTATCAGTGGGAATGGGGTCGATCAGGCAATTTTGGTAATCAAGTTCTCTACCCGTTCCTTAATTTGTCCCCGCACTGTGCGGAAAACCTCTAGGGACTGACCATCCGGGTCTTCCAGTTGCCAATCCTCAAAAATTTCCTGAGTAACCCACTCCGGCGGTAGATTTACCCCACAGCCACAGAGGGAAATAACTGCATCGTAATCGTCGGCGTTAAAGTTTTCGATGGGATCAGAAGTTTGGTCACTGATATCTATGCCCACCTCTGTCATCATTTCAATGGCAGTGGGATGGACCCGGGAGGATTCTAGACCGCAACTGGTAACGGCTATTTTGCCCGCCCCTAGGGTTTTGGCAAAGCCTTCTGCCATCTGGGAGCGGCAGGAATTACGCTTGCAAACGAACATGACTTTTTTCATGGTTTTAGCTTGGATATTGGTGAAATTATCAGTCGGTAATTTTTTGTGTTTCGGGCCAAACCGACTCCAAAATCATTGGGAATCGGGGGTTCTAGCTTTTCTTTCGCTATGGCGATCGGTCAGATAATCCACCTTATCCCGCAGTAGAAGGGTGAATTTGTACAGTTCTTCCATCACATCCACCACCCGATCCCGATAGGAAGAATCCTTCATGGTGCCGTCTTCGTGGAATTCCTGGTAGGCCTTAGCCACAGAGGATTGGTTGGGAATGGTAAACATACGCATCCAACGACCGAGAATCCGCATGGTGTTGACGGCGTTGAACGATTGGGAGCCACCACTGACCTGCATGACGGCCAGGGTGCGCCCTTGGGTGGGTCGGATGGAGCCCACTTCTAGGGGAATCCAATCAAGTTGATTTTTGAGAATGCCCGTAATGTTGCCGTGCATTTCCGGGGAAGACCAGACTTGGCCCTCTGACCATTGACTTAGTTCTAGGAGTTCTTGCACTTTGGCATGGCTGTCCGTAACTTGGCCCCGCAGAGGCAATTCCCTTGGGTCAAAAAATTTGGTTTCTGCCCCCATGGCGGTAATAATGCGGGCGGCTTCTTCGGCGAGTAAACGGCTATAGGAACGCTCCCGCAGGGAACCATAGAGAAATAAAATCCGGGGAGGATGGTCAAAATTTGTCATTGGGGCGATTGTCTTAACAACTAGTTGCAACCTAATTGAGAATTAGCACAACGGGGATCTAGCAAGGTGGCTTTTTCCGGATCCCTGGGGAACCAAAAGGCGGTTTTTTTGCAAATTTCCACCAGCATCAACATCACTGGTACTTCGATTAACACTCCCACCACGGTGGCCAAGGCGGCCCCAGAATTAAGACCAAATAACATTACAGCGGTGGCGATCGCCACTTCAAAATGGTTACTGGCACCGATCAGAGCGGCGGGGGCGGCATCTTCGTAGCTGAGTTTGAGCTTTAGGCCCAGTGCATAGGTAATGAGAAAAATAAAATTGGTCTGGATAAATAAGGGCACTGCAATTAACAAAATATGCAGAGGATTATTAACAATTAATTCCCCCTTAAAAGCAAAGAGCAAAATTAACGTCAATAACAAAGCCACAATGGCGATCGGGCTCAGGTATTGCAAAAACTGGGTTTCAAACCATTGCTTTCCCTTATATTTCAAAATCCAGTAACGACTGTAAATACCGGCGGCCAGGGGCAAGCCTACGTAAATCAACACCGACAGCACAATGGTCTGCCAGGGTACTGTCAAGTTACTGGCCGACAATAGCCATTTGCCCAAAGGGGCATAGAGAAACAGCATGGCCAGGGAGTTGACCGCCACCATCACCAAAGTTAGGCCCTGATTGCTATAGGAAAGGTAACCCCACATCAAGACCATGGCCGTACAGGGGGCAATGCCCAGCAAAATACAACCAGCGATGTAGGAATTGGCCAATGTCACCTCCTGACCCCGAATGATCTCCGTGGCAGTTAACAGCGGCGCAAACAGATAACCCAGGAAAAATTGGGCAAAAACCACCATGGTAAAGGGTTTAATGAGCCAATTCACCACTAGGGTTAACATCACCGGCTTGGGTGCCTTGAACGCCTGCCGTGCCTGGGAAAAGTCAATTTTCACCATGATGGGATACATCATGAAAAACAAACAGATGGCGATCGGAATGGAAACGTTATAAACACTCCAGGAATCCAAGGTTTGGGCCACGGTGGGTAACAGTTTACCCAGGGCAATGCCAAGGACAATGCAGAGAGCAACCCAGAGAGTAAGGTATTTTTCAAATAAATTGAGTGTTCCCCCAGCCTTAATAGCTTTGGGGTTAATGCGACTGACCATGGCAACCCATCAAAAAAACTTGATGAGAGAACAATACATCAAACAAACTTGATATGTCAACCGCGTCGGTGGGAAGGTCCCCTCGCCCTGATCAGTGGCGATCGCCCACCCAATTGAATGGTTAGATAGTCAGACTGCCAGTCCTAGCTTGATTGAATCATTCCCACACCAAGTAAAATGGGGTCTTGCCAGCTAAAGCCATCATTTCAGCTTGGTCATGCTGATGATTAAAGAATAATTGACAAACTATTTTGTGAAGGTCGCACCGGTCCCATTGCTCCAATAAAACAATGCCTTCAAAAAAAATTACAAAAATATCTCAAAATATTGTCTTGATTTTCGCTTCCATCGCCTTTAGCTTGGTTCTAGCTGAAATTGTCCTCAGACTAACAAATTTAGGCAAATATAGTCTCTACGATCGAACCTTGTTTTTCACCGCACCTTCCCTGGTGCAAGGAAAGGATAAAACAGTTAAATATGAACCAAAAACTGACATTAGAAGCGTTGCTATCTACGGAGACCAGGTTGATTATGATATTACCTATGGCACTAACAATCTCGGTTTTGTCGATAATGTAGATTATGATTTTAATTTAGCATCAACCAAGAAAATTGTCTTTATTGGTGATTCTTTCACCGCGGGAGATGGGAGCAATTATACCTGGGTTAGCCAACTGCGGCAACTTTTGGACCGCCCAGATATTAATCTCTACAACTTTGGCGTAACCGGCACTGGCATTAAACATTTTCAGCAGTTACTCGCAAGTGTTAAAGACACCGTCCGTTTTAACGAAATTAATATCATGGTCATTGGCAATGATTTTTTTCGTCCTTTATGGTATCCCGTGGTGCAAGGGCAAGCCCTCTGGTTTTGTTCCCAAGAAAACGCCCAGGACTGTGTAGAAAAATATCCCCCCGTTATCTATACTGCAGACAAGAATGAGAGCCAAACTGAATTGATTAATCGGGCAAAACAATTATATGAAACGAAGAACCTCCCAGAGCAGAGCAAGCCCAATTTTCTGCAGCAGTTCAGACTATACAACTTAATATGTGATCTGTATAGTTTGGGCAATAATAAGCCATCCTCATTAAACCTTTGTCCCCATCTTAGGTTTGCCCAGGCCAACGAGTATGACAAAAATGAACTATACAAAGATTCCTTAACTACTTTACAGGAAATTAAAGATAGTTTTCCTGATGCAGTTATTCGTGTTGTCCATATCCCGGAAAAAGGAGAAACTTTTAACAATAAATACTCTTTGGAAATCCGTGATGACATCAAGCAAATGGGATTGGAATATGTTCCCTTACTAGAAATCTGCCCTTGGAACCGAGACATGTACCATAAACACGACGCCCATTTTAACGATTTGGGTTACCGTAATCTGACTAACTGTATTTGGGAAAATTTATTTTGAATTTCCTGGCTACCAACGCCTTCCCCTCCCTTTTTTAAAGGGGGGTTAGAGGGGATTGATCACCATTCTCAAAGCATATCTCCATACTCATCCAGTAGGGCGAGGATATCCTCTAATTGTTGTCGATGGGTGGGGTTGGGCTCGAGTTGGTAGCGGATGAGTGCAAGACGGTATTGATTTTCGATTCGAGTTCGGCGAGCCTCTCGTTCTCTTGCCTCAGCTCTTTCATTCTCTGCTCGTGCAAGATCCTCGCTTCTTCGTTGTATTTCTTCAAGTCGGACAAACCCCCGTAGGAGTTGATCCAAGACCACAAACGAGAAAGTAAGCCCGGCGAAGTTGAGGCCGGCCCATTGGGGGATGGGGAGGGTGTAGTTTCGGAAGTAGATGGTGTCATACTTTAATGCTACTCCAGTCAAAAAGACTAGCAGGGAAACAGTTCTCCCCCCTTGAAATGGGGGGTTAGGGGGGATTAAAAAGGCAAAAACTCACAAATACGCTCCCAAACTCCATCCAAATTATCAAGAACTTCCCGGTTAGTAAAACGAATTACAGACAGTCCATAGCTTTCAAGAATACGAGAACGTTGTTGATCATAGGCCAGGTTATCGGGTGAAAAATGGGAATCGCCATCTACTTCAATTACTAACTTTAATTGGGGAATATAAAAATCGACAATGAAATGATCAATAGGACGTTGTCGCCAAACCCGAATGCCACCACGACCAAAGGGCTTAGTACCTTTTAATAGGTTCCAGAGTTTTCGTTCTGCTGGGGTGGAATTTTTACGCATTTTCCTGGCCCGCTCGATCAAGTCGGGATTATAGGGTAGGAAGAAATCACTGTTTTTTAGTTGATTCACTGGTTAGCCCCCCAAGATAACTCAAAGTTTCTTTTATGCAGCCGGAACTTTACTGAGGAAATTTACGGATTTGATCGTAATCTATTTATCCTCTCTAGTTCCTGTTTGTAAAGTTGAGTTGAATCCCCCCCTAGGACCCCTTCAAAATTTAAGTCCCCCTTTACTAAGGGGGATTTAGGGGGATTTCCTTCCTTTATGGAAATAGTAATTTATCCCCCCTAGCCCCCCTTTGTAAGGGGGGAATGAAAAGCAGAAAAAACCGCCCCCAGAGGGACGGCTGTAATTAAGTCCGTTTACTTAAGCTGGGTAAACTAGACCCAGCTAAGCTTCAAGTTATTAGACGTTGAATTGACGAACTTCGAAGTTTTCGGTGAGAGGAATAGCACCACCGAAGGTACCGGTAATACCGGTGATTTCCACTAGGAAGTCATCCTGGGTATTAACTTCCGCAACACCGTCGTTGATGAACAGGAATTGACGACCGGCAAAAGCCCCAGAAGTAACGTTGATTTGTTGCATCTGAAGGAGTGACGCCAAGGTTCCAACGAAGGCCGGGTCGAATAAAGGTATCCCACCAGAGAAGGATGCCAACGGATTTGTTACAGACTCAAACACATTGTTCAAGTTATCAGCGTGGGCATCGGTCACCGTGGGAGCTAGGTTGAAGCCAGTACCATTAACAGGGTAGACGGCCGGTGGGATCGGAGGAAGTAAGCTGCCACCAAACGCCAAGGTAGGAACCCCTGCCTGGAGGTTGAGGTTAGCCAAGAAGTTGCCCGGACCGGCAGCAAACACGAACTTATCATTGATGGTGTTGAAACCAGTGATAACGTCAACGTTGGCACCGTTGCGGGCTCCGTTCTCAGAAGCACCGTTCATGTACCAAATCTCGTTGTCGCCGTTGAGACCTGCGCCAAAGGGATTGGTGATGTTGTTACCAAGGACAATGGTATCGATGCCGCCACCACCGTAGTAGGTGTCGTCACCTTTGCCACCTTGCAGGAAGTCTTTACCGCCAGCTAAAGCAAATTCAGTGGCATCAGAAAGACTTACGAGGTTAGCAACACCAAAGTCACCACCACCTTGTTGGATAGCAAAGTCACCAACCAGAAGGTCCTCTGCGTCGCCACCAAAGATGGTGTCGTTACCACCAATTAAGGTTAAGTCAGTGAGAGTGGGAGCATTGTCAACTTGGAAGAGCAAATCACCGACTAGGCCGTTGCCGTCAACACCGTTACCACCCACGATGAAGTCGTTGCCAACTTCAACTAGGCCGGTACTTGGGTTAAACGAACCAAAGGTAAATTTATCCAAGGTGAGGTTAACAGCATCAATGAAGACATCACCAACGATGAATTCGCTGCCGTCGCCTGCGACCGAAATTTCTTCACCGAATAGTTCGTCGTTACCGCCGAGCACAGTGGTTTTGGTAATTTCGACGAGATCGCCATCGATAAACGCGTCACCAACTATGGCGTCATTGCCTTCGCCACCTTCAACGAAGTCGTCGCCGCCAATAATGAAGGTGTCTTCAACTATATCGCCTTCAATTGTGACACTGCTGGCAACAATACTCAGGTCACCGACGAGAGCGTCGTTACCGTCACCACCAGTGATGATGTCGTCACCTCCATCAATGACAGTGGGGTCGATTAAGACGCTACCATCATCAACCAGGATGGCAAAGTCACCAACGATTTCGTCGTTACCGGTACCACCGTCAATGGTGTCATCACCACCCAAGAAAAGACTATCAGTGATTGTGACGTCTCCACCAGCACTAATCCATAGATCACCGACGATTTCGTCGTTACCGGTACCACCGTCAATGGAGTCGTCACCACCGAAGAAAAGACTATCAGTGATTGTGACGTCTTCATCAGCACTAATCAATAGATCACCAGCGATTTGGTCGTTACCAGTACCGCCGTCAATCGAGTCGTCACCGCCCACAATGAAAGAGTCAGTGTCGATGCTGACATCGACAGCGTTATCAATCAAAAGATCACCAACGATTAGGTCGTTGCCAGTATCACCAGAGAGAGTGTCGTTACCACCCCCAAATGTAACAGTAAAGTCAAAAGAAGGAGTACCAACAAACCATTCATCACCGGAGATAGTGTCATTACCGATGCCGCCGTGGAGGGTGTCGTTGTCGCCACTACCAATGATGGTGTCCTTGCCCACGTTGCCCACAACAGTGAAGCCATTGGTGGGGGAGGGGGCACCGGGGCCAGTATTTGCGTTGGACAAATCAACCAACAGACCTAGGGGGCTAGCAATTTCGAGATTCGCTTCGCCTTGGTTCCATGTACCTTCTTTTCCTGGAGGCCCATCTGGGATCGCGATCCAGTCGCCGACTACGGCAATATTACCGATCGCATTCTTAGACACTTGGAACTGATCACCATCAGGACTTGTGCTGTTGCCCAAATCACCAACGAAGTCAATGCCAGCATCGATGATAAAGAGATCGTCGCCTTCGTCACCGAACATGGTGTCGTCATCTTCGCCACCGGTCAGGGTGTCGTTGCCGTCGCCACCAATTAGGAAGTCATCATTGGCACCACCAGAGAGGAAGTCATTACCGGCATTACCAACGAGGGTGTCTTCGCCATCTTCACCGAAGAAAGTAACGTTACCAACTCCGGTCATGACAATTAGGTCGTCGCCAGTGCCACCAAATGCTAGGTGGTTGCCGTCGCCATTGAGGAAGATGTCGTCATTACCAGCGCCACCATTAACAATGTGACCGTTAAAGGCGATAAAACCAACAGCAAGAGTATCCCCGTTGATAGTAATGGTGTCGTTGCCGTCACCACCATTAACGGTGTGACCAGCATTGGCAATACCATCAATTGGCGAAGCAAAAGCAGTGGCATCACCATCGTCAACACCATCATCAACACCATCGCCGATGGTAATGATGTCGTCGCCATTGCCGCCATTAACACTGTGACCAGCACTGGCATCACCATCAAGGGAATCAGCAAAGGCGTCACCTTCAATAACGATCAGGTCATTGCCAGTACCACCACCAACAGTGTGACCAGCAAGAGCATCATCATTTACCAGGGTTGTTGTGGCAGTAGCATCACCACTGACATCGATGAAGTCATCGCCGTCATTGCCATCAATAACATGACCAGCTTCGGAGTCCACAGCAATAGCAGCACCACTGACTAGGAGGACATCGTTGCCGCTACCACCAAAGACGGAGTGACCAGCAGTGCTAGCGAGAGCATCGCCAGTGACCTCGATGAAGTCATCTCCTCCATCACCAAAAACAAGGTGACCAGCGAAATCGCCGAAACCATCGCCGGCATCGCCAGTTACCAAGATTGAGTCATTACCTTCACCGCCACCAACAAGATGACCAGCCGGATCACCAAAAGCGTCACCAGTAACGGTTAGCTCATCGTTGCCAGCACCGCCCTCGAGGATGTGACCACCTTCAAAAGCAGTCCGAGAGATGGAAATTTCATCGTCGCCGGAACCGCTCAAGAAAATTAGGTCACCACCGGGAGTATCAACAAAAGCTTTGAGGTCACCAGTGAACACGGGGTTACCCTGAAACTCAGGAATCAGAGCAGAACCAGTGGCATCAACATTAACAACAGAGCTGATTAGGGAAGTCGCCAGCGTTAGGTTTTCATTGCCAGTGATGCCAATGTCTTCAACCGCTAAAATGCCGTCAATTTCTACCGTATTGGTAATACCTTTCGAGGTAGTAGTAACACCGGACGTGATACCTAGGTTTTCATAGCCACCGGTACCAGAGAAGTCACTGACATTAACGCGGGTGTTGCCAGCTTTGCTAGCTGTAACCTGGTCAAGGAGAAGTTCAAGGACATCGTCACCCCCGGCTAGGAAAGGATCGCCGATGGTAACGTTGACATCATCACCAAAGAAGTAGTTCTGGACGGTGATGGTTTCCAGTTTGCTCTGGAGATCAATTAGAGAGAAGTCGCCATTAACACTACCGCTGGCTTTCAGATTCTTCAGATCCGTAACAGTAACACCACCAGGATTGTTGGCGAAGATGTTCAGATCATCTTGGAGCAAGGTGACGTTGAGGTCGTCCACCCCTTTCATCTGCAGTTGAACCAGGTTGCTGCCAAAGGTGCTTGCCACCCAAGTAACAGTAAGGCTGGTTTTGTCATCTCCAATACCGGTCAGCCTGTCGCCGGTGTTCAGGGTATTTGCAGTGAGACCACCGATCGACAACTCGGGAGCAGCGATGAAAGTGGTGGCGGAAACGATGTCATTGCCAACGGTAAGGTTGACAGTACTGCCATCACCGGGGCCATCGAGGATGCCAAGACCGCCCAGATCAAACACGGCGCCAGCGGCGGAGCCAGAAAGAGTAACAACAACGCTGAATCCTTCAGTGAACTCGGCAATGCCATCTAGGAAGGGAGAGTAATCAACGGAGACCGAAAGATCACCAGCAGGGATAAGAACCGTAATGGGATTGAACTGACCGCCAATAAAGTCATTAGTGTTGGACTCATCGGTACCAGTGTCAGGGGCAGTAGGATCACCAGGGGTGAGGAAGAAGGTCACTATGGTGTCCGTTGCTTGGGCTTCACTCAAGGTGAGAAGAATTTCAGTTACAGAACCTTCGTGTACCTGGGGACGGGAAGCAGTGATGTCAACGGTGGTGAAGGTGTAGTCAGAACTGTTGAGAGCACCTTGAACCAATAACAACTGGGCATCGGAAATAATACCGAGGGAACCAGCTGCATTGGTCAAACTGTAATCCGTAGCACCATCAACTACGGGATTGCCAATGGCAGCCGTCAAGGCTTCCAGGCTATCAGCGATGCTGTAGGGGCCGCCGAAACCAGGAATATCGGCGAGAGTTTCTGCATCAGCAACGGTAACACCGACACCGGGATTGGACAAGCTAACACTAGTTGCATCGATCACCGCGGGGGAACTAGCGGCAGCGAGGATATTCGCAGATGTATCGAGAATGTGGTAGGGACCAACAAAATTGCCTAAACCTTGCAGAACTTCAGCATCGGCAACTGTAATACCAACACCAGGGTCGGACAAGGTGACGCTATCGGCATCAAGTACCGCACCGGTGGTGGCAGCAGCCAAAATAGCGGCGGAAGTATCTTCGATGTTGTAAGGACCAACAAAGTTACCCAAACCTTGCAGGGTCTCAGCTCCATCAACGGTTACGGGCACACCAGGGTCAGACAGAGTAACACTGTCAGCATCAAGTACTGCACCGGTGGTAGCAGCGGCCAAGATGGCGGCGGAAGTATCTTCGATGTTGTAAGGACCAACAAAGTTACCCAAACCTTGGAGAGTTTCGGCACCGTCAACGGTTACAGGTACACCAGGGTCAGACAGAGTAACACTGTCGGCATCGAGCACCGCACCAGTGGTAGCGGCGGCCAAGATGGCGGCAGAGGTATCTTCAATGTTGTAGGGACCAGCGAAGGTGGGTAAGCCTTGGAGAGTTTCAGCCTCAGCAACGGTTACGGGTACACCGGGGTCGGAAAGTTCAACACTGGTGGCATCCAGAACCGCAGGGGTAGTAGCCGCCGCAAGAATGTTGGCGGAAGTATCTTCGATGTGGTAAGGACCCTCAAAGTTACCCAAGCCCTGGAGAGTTTGGGCACCAGCAACGCTGACGGGTACACCAGGATTGGAAAGGATAACGCTCTCGGCATTGAGAACCGCAGCAGAAGTTGCATTACCCAAGATGGCGGCAGAGGTGTCTTCAATGTTGTAAAGACCACCAAAGTTACCCAGATCTTGGAGGGTTTTGGCATCGGCAACGGTTATGGCCACACCGGGGTCAGACAGGGTCACACTGGTGGCATCAAGAACCGCAGGGGAAGTAGCACTTGCCAAAATGTTGGCAGAGGTGTCTTCGATGGCATAGGGGCCCTCAAAGTTACCCAAACCTTGGAGAACTTCGGCGTCAGCAACGCTTACGGGGGCTGAGGAGTTGGAAAGAACAACGCTGTCGGCACCGAGAACGGCAGGAGAGGTAGCCGCGGCCAAAATGTTGGCGGAGGTATCGAGGATGTTGTAGGCACCTACAAAGTTACCTAAACCTTGGAGAGTTTCAGCATCGGCAACGGTTATACCAACACCAGGGTTAGAGAGGACAACGCTGTCGGCACCAAGAACTGCGGGAGAGGTAGCCGCCGCCAAAATGTTGGCAGAGGTATCAAGAATGCTGTAGGGCCCAACGAAGTTGCCCAAACCTAGGAGGGTATCGGAACCGGCAACGGTTACAAAGGCAAAGGAATCATCTAGGCTGACGGTTTCAGCTCCAAGAACTGCGGCAGAGGTAGCCGCCGCAATAATGTTGGGGGACGTGTCTTGGATGTTATAGGGCCCTGCAAAGTTACCCAAACCTTGGAGGGTTTCAGCACCGGCAACGGTTACGGGAGTTGAAGGATTAGAAAGAGCAACGCTGTCGGCAGCAAGCACCGCAGGGGAGCTCTCCGACGCCAAAACATTGGCAGAGGTATCGAGGATGTTGTAGGGACCAACGAAGTTACCTAAACCTTGGAGGGTTTCAGCACCGGCAACGGTTATACCCACACCGGGGTCGGACAGGGTTACGCTGTCAGCGCCAAGCACCGCAGGGGAACCAGCTGCACCCAAAATAGCGGCGGAAGTATCTTCGATGTTGTAGGGACCAGAGAAGTTACCCAAACCTTGGAGGGTTTGAGCACCGGCAACGGTTACAGGTACACCGGGGTCAGTGAGAGATACACTGGTGGCACCGGCCGCAACTGCCGTGTTAGCGAGGATAGCAGCGGAAGTATCTTCAACGGCGTAGATACCGTCAAAATTAGCTAAAGCAGTTAGATCACCAGCGGTGGCAACATCGACAAAGGAATCTGTGATACCAACACTGGCGGCACCGGATACGGCAACACCACCACCAAGGACGTCGGTGGCGGAATCAAGAATGTCCCAGGTAACACCGGGAGCCAAAGAATCGGCGGTGGCGAGCAGAATTTCCGCATTGTCCACAGTCAAAGGAGCCGCGGGGGATTGGTTGGCAATGACAGTGGTGGCATCAACCACAACAGAGTCAGCGGTACCAGCAATTAAGTTATCGGCACTGTCGCTAATGGTGTAGAGAGGGGGCAGATTAGGCGTCGCCTGAGCTTGAGCAATGGTAAAGACGTTTACGCCCGCAGCCAGTTCAATAATCTGAGCTTCTGCAGCCAACACACTCCCAGGAGTTTCATCAACTCCAGCAATAATTGCACTCGCATCGGCAGACTGTTCGGGGGTGAAAGTATTGACACCAACACTAGAAAACGTTTCAGCAAAGAGGAGAGACGTATCAGTTTTGTTGATCAAAGCATCCAACCGGTCGGTCAGACCCGCATCAGCAGAAGCATGATTGAGCGCGCTGGGGAAAACTAAATAGTTATCGGGGGACAATGACAACCAGTTAATCCAATAGTCAAGTTCCTCTGTGGGGACCAGGGAAGTGTCGTTAATGTCAATGTTGTAGAGATTGGCAAAAACTTGAGCAATGTATTGACGCTTATTCGCAGTTTGGGGCGCTTGGAAGAAGGGATACTTCACCTTTGCATCAGCGCTGTTGGCAAACAGGGCAACTGCTTCGTCATAGGTGATATTTGCCCCATCTGTAGCCCACCAGTTCAGATCGCTGGTAGATACACCCTTGCCGGTGTACATGATCTGCAGAGCCGCAATTATGTTAGGACTTAGTGCCATAGGACTTCTTAAAACTCCTCAGTTTTTACGGTAAAAAATATACAAAACAGGGTTCATCTATGTGTGTCTAGGAGTTGCTTAGGGTAATCATAGCAAGAATCGCCTTGCTGTCAAGACCAGAAGCATGGTGCCACCAACAGATGATTATTCGCGCTTTTTCAACATTGTCTACTCGGCGAATAGTAGAACTTTTTCTAGTCAACCCGGGACGGCGGACCCATGGGGACCTCCATAAGAATTGGCTAGAATTGCTACTCCAGGCAAATTATAGCCTACGAACAAGGAAATGCAGAGATATTTTGCTGGCCAGCGCCTGAAAATCCAGAATGGCTAGATAGGCGGGCAACGAATTCACTGCTGTTAATCGTGATTAATCCCCTTTGCCCCTACTCACTAAAAGCTATGGTAAAAAAGGGAGAAGATGTATGAATTGGACAGAAAATTTTTCATTACAGTTCCCTTGGTGCGTAATTAACCCTCCCTGTCCTCCCCTTTTAGGGGCAAAAGGAAAGAAAGCTAATAGTACCAATCTGGGGTTAGGCCGGCTGCTGTGTTGATGAAAATACAATCCAAGGTAGTCAACTCTCCCTGGGGGCCACGGTAGGGCTCGGAAACATCCCAGAGGCGAAAATTGAGTGGCAGTAACCAATTGGCGATTTCCGTTAGGAGGGGAGTTCCAGGGCCATAACCCCGGTAGAGCCAGCACTCCAGAAATAAAACGTCAACTTTAGTTAATGTTTGGGGCGCTCCCCGGAGAATGGCCAACTCGTTGCCCTGGGTGTCGATTTTAATCACCTGGGGTTGGGGCAAATGAAGCTTGGCCAGGGCCGAATCCAAAGTGAGCAGGGGAACTTGGACGGCCTTGGTGGGGGGACTGCCCTGCGGCATGGCCAGGGTGGTGCTACTGGCGGGGTCATTGAAGACATTAACTGTTATGGTCCCGTCCCGATCGCCGAGGGCATATTTATATAGATGGAAAGAAGGATAAACCCGCAATGTTTCCGCCATCAGACCTTGATAATCCGGCACATGGTCCACCAAGGGCTCGAATAAATAGAAGTCAGCCTCCGTTGCCACCTGTTTCATATAGTAGGACCAGCCACTATTGGAAGCGCCCACATCGAAAATCACCTGGGGATGGTAGCCCAAGTTGGCCAGGCGGCGGAATACTTGACGGTCTAGCTGGAGCACCTGCCCATCCAGATCATCGAGCATTGTTTGGTATTGGGGAGAAAGGCTGGGGGAAGACATTACCTAACTGTAGGCCAAGGGAGCAAGCTGGCCCAGGGCCCCAGGGAAATCGGCCCTATCTGTCGACTATGGATAATCCCAAACGCTATAAAGCTATAAGGTCAGGCTAAATCCGGGGCTACCCAGAGTACCCAGAGATCAATTACTAGCGGTTTGGGTTTGTTGGGAACCCCAATCCACCAGCTTGACAATGACGTCCTGGGGGGAACGGCCCCGGAAGCGGGGAGCATTGCCATCAAATTCGAGTTTTTGCCCCTTTTGCAGGAGATAAGGACGAGCTAAACCAATCTGGATACTATCTAAAATAGTATTGTCGGTGGCGTCCTCCACTTGGAAGGTCAAACGGCGCACCTCAAGGGTTTCTTGGCCAGCATTACAGAGCACACCAACGGAATTGATCAAATCACCGCCCCTTTCATTAACTGCCAACTTGAGCACCGCTAGGTTACGGATTTCACCGTAGCCAATGCCATCTTCTTCAGGGCCCCTGAGGGGGACAGTGCGGGTGGTGTTGGTGTTCCGGGTGGTGGTGGTGGTAACAGTGCCGCCCATTTCCTGGGCCATTGCCCCTAAAATTTGGACGAATCCTTGGCCGAAAGCCTCCATGGCGGCTTCCGCATCCAATGAAGATCCTGCCGCAGTGGGAGAAGTGGGGGGAGTGAGGGGCGGTAAAGCGGGGGAACCCACATCCCTCGTGACAGAATCTCCGTACTGTTCTAGCACCACATTGGGCGGGGCTCCAAAGGGATTGATGGCTTTGACCCTAACCCGGCCACCGGAAAGGCGATCGCCGACGGTCACATTACGCGCGACGGGCTCCCCAGGGGCTTGGACAATGGCATAGGGACGACTACCGATCTCAATAACGCCGGAAACCACCACTGCCCTGGCATCGTTGGGGAACAGGGGCGGAGGAGCGGTTGGTGAGGGGGATAGATTAACAGTGCCCGGAGTGCTGGGAGTGGCAGAAGTAGCGGTGGTTGTAGTTGTGGTGACAGAGCCGCCGTTAGTTTTAGCCTGCTTTGCCCCATTGGCCTCCCCTGGCTTGGGCGGATCAAGTTGACAGACCGATTCCCGAATCTTCGCTTCCACAGGAATTAGCTCGAACGGATTTGCCCGGCCGGCGCGGATCTCCCTCAGCCGTTGATCCGGTAAGACGGGGGGAATTAACCCCAGGGCTGCCATATCTACCGGAGGCAGAGGCCGGACTGCGGCCAGAGGCACCCGCGGGGGAGGCATTTCTTGGGTATCTGAGGAAACATCAGTTTCACCATCACCACCGCCGGGGAGAAATCCACATCCGCCGCTGAAAATCAGCAGAGAGCCAGTTAAAAGGGAGAATAGGGGTCGCTTCTTCATTATTGGAATCGCTGCAACACAGCCGAAAATACGAAGGGAGGCGGAGGAGTGGAAGTCAAAATTCGGGAAAATTTGGATTTAACCATTACTTTCCCCTCTAATCTTACAGCCTCCCCCTAAAATGCCAAGGGATTAGGGCAAATTCAGGGGGCGATCGTCAAGAAATATTACAAACTGTTACGGGGACAGTGTAATCAGGAACGCAATGCCTGAGAATAGTTTGGGCAGGTTGCTCGCTGGAGTCCGCTGGTTAACGGCTTTGTCCAGTTCGTGACTATGTCTCGGTTGATAAAATCAGCTTAAAGCCTTTTTTTAACGTTTTAAATCTTTACGGAGGAATCCATCCATGAGTATCGTCACGAAATCAATCGTGAATGCTGATGCAGAAGCCCGCTACCTAAGCCCGGGTGAACTGGATCGTATTAAATCTTTCGTTACCGGCGGTGCCGCCCGTCTTCGCATTGCTGAAACCTTGACCGGTTCCCGCGAAACCATCGTTAAACAAGCTGGCGATCGCCTTTTCCAAAAACGTCCTGACATCGTTTCCCCCGGTGGCAATGCCTACGGTGAAGAAATGACCGCCACCTGCTTGCGCGACATGGACTACTACCTCCGCCTCGTCACCTACGGTGTGGTTTCCGGTGACGTTACCCCCATCGAAGAAATCGGTTTAGTGGGCGTAAGGGAAATGTATCGTTCCCTCGGCACCCCCATTGAAGCCGTTGCTCAAAGTGTCCGGGAAATGAAAGAAGTTGCTTCTGGTTTGATGTCCTCCGATGATGCCGCCGAAGCCTCTGCCTACTTTGATTTCGTTATCGGTGCCATGAGCTAGGTTGTTAAACCTGAGCTTATTGAAGTGTTGAGCCCTAATTATTCAACCCTTTTAGCAATTTTTCCCATTGAGTAAGATTTAAGGAAACCAAAACTATGCAAGACGCAATTACGGCTGTAATCAACTCTGCTGACGTTCAAGGTAAGTACCTCGACGGTGCTGCCATGGACAAACTGAAAAGCTACTTCGCCAGCGGTGAACTGCGGGTGCGGGCTGCCAGTGTAATCAGCGCCAACGCCGCCACCATCGTTAAAGAAGCTGTGGCCAAATCCCTGTTGTACTCCGATGTCACCCGTCCCGGTGGCAACATGTACACCACCCGTCGCTATGCGGCTTGTATCCGTGACTTGGACTACTACCTCCGCTATGCCACCTATGCCATGTTGGCCGGTGACGCTTCCATTCTCGATGAGCGTGTACTCAACGGTTTGAAAGAAACCTACAACTCCTTGGGTGTACCCATCTCTTCCACCGTGCAAGCTATCCAAGCCATCAAAGAAGTTACCGCTAGCTTGGTTGGTGCTGATGCTGGCAAAGAAATGGGCGTTTACCTCGACTACATCTGCTCTGGCTTGAGCTAGTCCTGGATTCCCGTGGGTGATTCTGCCTTGGTTGATTTACAACTTAGCCAGTAGCCCCTCTGTTGGAACGGGAAGTCTAAAGTGAGTGCTGGGGCCGTTAAAGCCACCACCGGGATAGCCGGGGTTTTAGCTGACCGGTATTGACTTCTGACTCCCGTTCTGTCGCATATGCCAACTTTTTAAGAGAAAACGTTTTAGGAGAGCCACACCCCATGCGGATGTTTAGAATTACGGCTTGTGTTCCTAGCCAAACCCGGATTCGGACACAACGGGAATTACAAAATACTTATTTTACGAAGTTGGTGCCCTACGACAATTGGTTTCGTGAGCAACAGCGCATCATGAAAATGGGCGGCAAAATTGTGAAAGTCGAATTAGCCACTGGCCGTCCCGGCACCAATGCGGGTCTGGCCTAGGCTCGAGACTAGTTGTTGCTAATTTAGCAATGTTGAATGGCAATTTTATGAATCAATTTCTTTGAGGTCAGCAATGGCCTCTTTTTTGTGATTTTTTGCATCTTCTGCCCTTAGGTTGTTCAGGAAGCCTGATAAATGGCGGGTCGATAGGTTGGCAGAGGAATGGATTTTCCCTCCGCTTTGGCACTTTCTAACCACAATTTTTTGGCAATTTCCAACTCCCGGAGAGCTTCAAATGGTGATTCACCAAAGGCGGAACAACAATTAAGATCGGGAATATCGGCAATATAACCTTCATCTTCTTCACTGTAAAAGATATTGATGTGATAGTCCTTCATAATTAATCCTCCAATCTGAGATTATATTTTTCAACTAAAGTTAAAAACTGTTTGATTTGGTAAGGTTTGGCCTGTCCTTTAACATTTTGAACGTTAACCAATTCTGTGACGTCGGAGTGGATAAAAATATGGTGACTCCCACTAATTCTGGAAAGATGAAAACCAAATGACTCTATCAGGCTTACAAAATCGTTAAAAGGTATATTCTTTGAGCAAGACAAAATTTGTTTTAAAAGTTTATGTTTCCTCCCCATATAATCTCAATTCTCCCCACTACTATTATCAATCACTCTCTTCTCTTCTAGCTTGAAAGCAACACCATTCCTGGCGCTTCCAAATGGCGACCACCGTCCAACCGTTTTGCTCCAGCGCATCGGCGATCGCCTGACTTTGTTCTACCATAATGCCACTGAGAATGGCCCAACCTTGGGGTTTGACCAGGGGGGTGAATTGGGGCAGTAAATCGACAATGACATCCGCCAAAATATTGCAAATAATGCCATCCACCGGCTCCGCAATTAACTGCTCCAACTCCGGCACACTGCCCTCATTAATGACCAAATTATCGGGGTGAATTTGATTCAGATGGCGATTATGGCGGGCCGAATCCACCGTTAGGGGGTCATTGTCCACCCCGTACACTTTGGCCGCCCCTAATAAAATTGCTCCAATGCCCAAAATACCGGAACCACAACCAAGATCCGCCAACACTTGATTTTTGTCTGGATCCACTCGCATTTCCAAGGACTCCAAACAAAGCTGGGTGGTGGCATGGGTGCCGGTGCCAAAGGCCACCCCGGGGTCGAGGCGCAGAATCAGGCGATCGCCAGGGTCTAGGGGATCAATCCAGGCTGGGTAGATAATAAACCGATCGCCAACAGGGGTGGGTTGCCAATGCTCCTTCCAACTAATGGACCAATCTTCTTCGTCAATCAATTGCCAATGGAAACGGGGCTTGGGCACCTGGAGTAATAGGGCGTCCTGCTCACACCAGAGGGCGAGGGCGGCGAGGTCAAGAATTTCTGCCTTTTCCTGGGGTAAATAACCACGGATGAGCAGGGAATGGGCCTTTTTTTCAGTGGAAGTGCCCACACAGCCAAACTTTTCCAGCCGCCAAAAAGCAGTTTCTTCCAGGGAAGGATGGCAAAGTATTCTAATTTCCCACCAACTATTAGCCACAGCCATTCATTCCTCCCTGATATGGGCCAACGGCAGGGGAGGGATTTAAACCTCCCGAAATTGACTTCAACCTTTGGCAAGCTGATTAGAGCTTAACGGTGTAGGCATCTCGAATACCAGCCACTTTGGTAATTTCTGATAGCAAACCATCGGGGAGGGGATCGTCCAAACTCAGGGCCATGACCGCATCCCCCCGGACAATTTTACGTCCCACTTGCATGCTGGCAATGTTGACGTTAAAGCTACCCAGCAGGGAACCAATTTTACCAATGATGCCCGGCATATCCCGGTGCAGGGTGAACAACATATAGTTGTTGGGGGGAACGTTGATGGGGAATTCGTCCACGTCGGTGATGCGGATTTCGCCGTTGCTCAACAGGGCCCCCGTGGCGGAGTGTTCCCCCATGGTGCCAGTGGCTTTGAGGTGCAAGGAGCCGGAATAGTCCCGCACTGAAGCATCTTTGGTTTCAATTACCCGGATGCCCCGTTCCTTAGCCTCGATCGCCGCATTGACATAGTTGACCCGTTCCCGGAGAGCTTGGGAGAGCAGACCTTTAATAGCCGCCACCACCAGGGGTTGACTATTGGTATATTCCGCCAAATCTCCTTGCAAGCACACCGTCAGGCGATCGATCCGGCCACCGGCCAACTGGCCCACTAGGGTGCCAAGGGTTTCCGCTAGCTTGAGGTAAGGACGTAACTTTTCCATCACATCGGGGGTTAAGCCAGGGATATTCACCGCTGAGCGGGCCGGTAAGCCCAATAACACATCCCGAATTTGTTCGGCCACATCCACCGCCACGTTCACCTGGGCTTCTTCGGTGGAGGCCCCCAAATGGGGGGTCAGAATTACGTTGCTAAATTCCCGTAGGCGGGATTCCCCTAGGGGTTCCTGGGCAAACACGTCCAGGGCGGCCCCACCAATCTCGGCCGTTTCAATGGCAGTGACCAAAGCCTCTTCGTCAATGATGCCCCCCCGGGAACAGTTGATAATGCGGGCACTGGGCTTCATTTTAGCCAGTGTTTCAGCATTGATCAGGTTGGCGGTTTCCGGCGTTTTGGGAATGTGTAGGGTAATGAAATCCGCTTCGCTGAATAGCAGATCCAGGTCCACCAACGTACAACCAATTTGGTCGGCCCGTTCCTGGGAAATAAACGGGTCGTAGGCCAGCAATTTCATGCCCATGGCCTTGGCCACCCCGGCCACGTGGGAACCAATTTTTCCTAGACCCACTACCCCTAGGGTTTTTTTGTAAACTTCGGTGCCGATGAATTGTTTCCGTTCCCACTTATTTTCCTTGACGGATTTGTTGGCATCGGGGATATGGCGGGCCAGGGCCATCATCATGGCCAAAGCGTGTTCCGCCGCCGCAATGGTATTACCTTCGGGGGAGTTAACCACCACAATGCCCTGGCGAGTGGCCGCAGGCACATCGATATTATCCACACCAACCCCAGCCCGGCCAATGATTTTTAACTGGCTACCCGCTTGGATAATTTTCTCCGTCACCTTAGTGGCAGAGCGCAACATGATGGCATCGTACTCGGGGATGATGTCTATAATTTCTGCTTCCGATAGCCCAGTCTTTACGTCAACTTGGGCAACTTGTTTGAGAATATCAATGCCGACTTGGTCAATGGAGTCAGAAACTAAAACTTTAGCCATGGTGAATGATCGAAAAATTAATAGCGCTGGGGCCGGCGGGGACGGAAGGGGTAGAAAAAATCCCTGGAGCCAGGCTAGATTCACTAGATGCAGTTGGTATCCTGGGCCGATCTCCGTAGCCCATTCTAGCGGCTTGGGGGATAACCGTTAGCAATATTTCTGATTCCCCGGGGCTGAGGTGGCCAAACCACAGGCAGTATTCCCTAGAAAGCCTAGAAGTTTTTGGATATAATAAGCAAGATTAATTTAAAGTAACAAAACTTAAAATTACCCCTGCCTCTGTTCCCCCAGAGGGAAGCTTTTTTAAAACCCCTTTTAGCCAACTTTATTCAACCCCTATAGTGATTCCCCTTTTAACCACCGCCTTAGCCCAGCCAGGGCTTAATTTTCTGCGCCGCTTCCACCGTTGGCGCTCCAGCCTTGCCATTGATGCCACCACCACCGGCATGCAACTGATGGCGGGCTTTCTGGTTTCTGTGCCGGTGTTTATCCAAGCGCCCCTGGTGCGGCAATTTCCCTGGCTTTCCCTGGCGTTGACTTTGCCCTGGGTGGCGATCGCCGTTTGGTTAATGAAACAACCTGATCAGGCCCTGTGGGGGGATTTACTGCTGGGCTTTAGCTGGAGTTGGTTGGCGGGGGCCATTTATTGGGGTTGGTTTCGTTGGGAACCCCTCTGGCATTTACCCATCGAGGCGATCGGTTTACCCTTTGCCCTCTGGGGACTGAAACGGGGCTGGGGCGTAATCGGCCATTTATTCTACCTAGGCTCCCTGACGGGAACGGCCGTCACCGATATTTACTTTTATCTCACCGGCTTGATGGATCATTGGCGTCAGGTGATGGTGGTGGACCCGGAATTCGCCCGGTTTGTTTTCCAGGCGGCCCTGGCTAAAATTCATACCCCCTGGGGGGCGGCCTGGGCTTGGCTATTGTTGGCCCTATTGCTGGGGCTGGGTGGTTGGGCGTTGCAACGGCGGTCCCCCGGCTGGCAGGCCTTTGCGGGAGCCGTGTTGAGTACTATTGTTGTAGATGCCCTTTTCTGGCTTGGGGCTATGATGGCCTAAGTCAACTTTTGCCATTACCCCGTGGATAAGCCTGCTCCATCCGTTCACCTAATAGTACATTTCTCCCATGGGGATGTGACTTTTCCTCTCCAGGGGCGGAACTATTGGACTGTGGGCCGGAGCCAGGAGAATGATTTGGTCATCCGGGACAGTTGCATTTCCCGCAACCATGCGATTTTGCAGGCGACGGAGGAAGATACTTTTTTGTTAATTGACCTAGGTAGCCGCAATGGCACCTTTGTCAATGGTCGGCGGGTGAGTATACCGATCGCCATTCAGGACAAGGACAAAATTACCTTTGGTAAAACGGAAGCAAAATTTTACTCTGACCAAAACGGTACGCCGTCGGGGCTGTTGCGGAATCCGGCGGAATGGGATACCCAGACCAATGTGCTCCATGAGCGGCGACTAATTACGGTGTTGGTGGCGGATATGCGCAACTTCACTGGCATGGCCCAGCAGGTGCAGGAGGAATTGCTATCCCTACTAATTGGCAATTGGTTCCGCCAGGCCGGACATATTTTGCGGGAAGCCGGTAGCTGGGTGGATAAGTACATCGGCGATGCGGTGATGGCGATCTGGTTCCACGGCTACAACGAAGCTACCCCGGCGGAAATTCTCCAAATTCTCCATGCTGTCAACCGCCTCCAGGCCATGACGGCTCGGTTAAATCAAAAATACGATCTGCCTTTCCCCCTCCGCATTGGCACAGGAATAAACACTGGCTACGCCATGGTGGGTAACACCGGTAGTGGGGACCATCCCGACTACACGGCGATCGGTGATACGGTCAACGCTGCTTTTCGGTTAGAATCTGCCACCAAGCAGGCCCATTTCGACTTGGCCATGAGCGAAAAAACCTTTAGCTATCTACAGGAATTACCCCAATGGGCCGCAACTATTCAGCAAGACACCATTGAGTTGAAGGGTTACACCAATCCGATCGCCATTTACGGCCTGCCCTTTGCCACCCTGGGATTGCTATTGGATAACACCACCCTGGAGGATAGTCCCCCTCCGGTACCGGAAGTACCTTAATCGTCCATAATGGAAACCGTCGTAATATTTCTTAACACCTATGTCTTTACCCAATTCCTTGACCACCCTAGATGGCACGCCCCTGGCTCCGGAGGTAATTGATAATAAAGTTGTCCTCTTTGTCAATGTTGCCAGTAAGTGTGGCTTAACTCCCCAGTACAGCGGCCTAGTGGCCTTGGATCAGGCCTATGGCGACCAAGGTTTGGTAATTATCGGTGTGCCCTGCAATCAGTTCGGTGCCCAGGAACCAGGCTCCCCAGAGGAGATTAAAGAATTCACCAAAACCAAGTACGACGTGGACTTTACCTTGCTAGAAAAGCAAGACGTCAATGGTCCCAACCGCAGCCCCCTCTACCAATTCCTCGTCGGCGATGGCGAAGACATTGGCTGGAATTTTGGCAAGTTTTTAATTGGTCGGGATGGGCAGGTGGTGGCCCGCTTTGACCCCCAAACTAAACCCGATGACTCTTCTTTAAAAGCTGCCATTGAAAATGCTTTGGGCTAAGTTTTTGAGCGCCAACACTGTCTGCCATTGAGCTTGTTGTAATTTTTACCCTGTGCTTCTGCACGGGGTATTTGTTGTCATAGCTTGAAATTTGGGGTGCACTGCTTTCGGAATTCACCTCCATAATTGAGCTGGAGGCGGAGTTAATGCCCGCCCATCCCAACCCATGGCATTGGAAAGCAATTATGCGTGATGTTTTTATTGTTGCTGCTAAACGAACTCCCCTGGGGCGTTTTGGTGGATCCCTGACCAATTTTTCGGCGGTGGACTTGGGGGCCCATGTGATGAAAAGCGTCCTAGCCCAGGCCGGCGTGGAGGGAAAGCACCTAGACCTATACATTATGGGCAACGTGTTGAGGGCTGGCCATGGGCAACTAATTCCCCGTCAAGCGGCCTTGAAGGCGGAGATCCCCGATACGGTGGACGGCTATGCGGTGGATATGGTCTGCTCTTCCGCCATGATGAGTGTGATTAATGCCGCTTTGACCATCCGGGCCGGTGAAGGGGATCTAATTTTGGCTGGCGGGACGGAATCCATGTCCCAAACCGGTTTTTACCTCTCCCACCGGGCCCGCTGGGGCTATAAGTTTCTCATGGGAGCACCGGAAAATTTAACTGATCTTCTTCTCCATGATGGTTTGACGGACAGCACCAATGGCGAGGGCATGGGGGACCAGACGGAAAAATTGGCCGCAGAGCATGGTTTCAGCCGGGCCGCATTGGACGAAGTGGCCTGTTTGTCGCAACAAAGGGCGGCCCAGGCCACGGAATCTGGTTATTTTGATGCAGAAATTGCCCCCATTGAAATCACCAGTCGCAAAGGGACCCAGGTGCTGAAGAGTGATGAAGGTATTCGCGCTGACACCACCGTGGAAAGTCTAGGCAAATTGCGGTCAGCCTTTGCCAAAGACGGTGTATTAACGGCGGGCAACTGTAGCCAGATTACCGATGGGGCGGCAGCTTTACTCCTAGCCAGTGCGGAAGCGGTGGAAAAATATCAACTCAAACCCCTGGCCAAAATTCTTGGGGGAAGTTGGGCCGCCGGCACCCCTAGCCGTTTTCCCGAGTTGCCCATCACCGCTAGCCAAAAACTGTTGGCCAAGCTAGATAAAACCCTTGCTGATTTTGACTTGTTTGAAAATAATGAGGCCTTCTCCGTCAGCAATCTTTTATTTGAGCAGCAATTGGGAGTGGACCGGGACAAGTTGAATGTTAACGGTGGGGCGATCGCCTTGGGACATCCCATTGGGGCATCGGGGGCCCGGATTATGGTTACTCTGCTCTACGCTCTGCAACAACGGGATAAAGCCATGGGTCTGGCGGCCCTTTGCCATGGTACCGGCGGCGGTACGGCCGTAGCCATTGAAAGGGTTTAAGGATTAGTGGCTGATCGAGTCGAATGTGGAGGCTTTGGCTGATCAAGTTGAATTTGTTTCTATTAACTTTTAAGGAGTCACCATGTTAAGTCTGGGTTTGGAAGATAAGGTAATTGTGGTCACCGGCGGCAATCGGGGCATCGGCGCGGCGATCGTCAAATTGCTCCAGGAAATGGGGGCTAAGGTGGCTTTCACTGATTTAGCTACGGATGGCGGTAATGCTGAGGCCCTGGGGGTGGTGGCCAACGTCACCGATTTAGAATCCATGACGGCGGCGGCGGCGGAAATCACCGATAAGCTGGGGCCCGTTTACGGCATAGTGGCCAATGCTGGCATTACCAAAGACAACTTTTTTCCCAAATTAACCCCCGCCGATTGGGATGCGGTGCTCAATGTCAACCTCAAGGGGGTGGCCTACAGCATCAAACCGTTCATTGAAGGTATGTACGAACGCAAAGCCGGTTCCATTGTCGCCATTAGTTCCATCTCCGGGGAGCGGGGCAACGTTGGCCAAACTAACTATTCCGCCACTAAGGCCGGGGTGATTGGCATGATGAAATCCCTAGCCCGGGAGGGAGCCCGTTACGGGGTGCGGGCCAATGCAGTAGCTCCTGGTTTCATTGACACGGAAATGACCTTAGCCATTCGAGAAGATATTCGGGAGAAAATTACTAAGGAAATCCCCTTCCGCCGTTTTGGTAAACCGGAGGAAATTGCCTGGGCGGTGGCCTTTTTGCTCTCTCCCGTGGCCAGTAGCTATGTCACCGGCGAAGTGTTACGGGTGAATGGGGCCCACCACACTTAATTTTTGCGGTATTGTGCAGACATCCTAATTTTCTCCTCCCTAAATATCTGGGGAGTTTTTTTTAGCTGTCCAAATCCCCCGCCATCACTGTGGCGATCGCCGTTTTGGCGTTGTCCTGAAATTCCCGCACGTTAACCTTGTTGAGCAGGAAAATGGAGAGAATTAAACCCAGGGCTTGGAGAGCAAATACCAAACCGTAGGCCAACACTGCATTCGCAAACAAAGCCTTGCCGATGTTCAAAATTGTGCCCCCGGCCACGGTGGCTAAACCCCTGGAAATGGATTGGGCTAAACCCCAGGCCCCGATGAAAGTGCCAGCGGTTTCCACTGCGGTGAGGTCCAACATCAAACTGGTGGCTCCGGCGGTGATCATGCCCGATGCTAAACCAAAGAAAAGTAGACCGGATTTTAACAGGGTCACATTTTGCTGAAATCCCGCCAGAATTAGCAAGGAAAAACAAAGGGCGGCCAGGGCACAGCCGAGGGAAGTGGTACGTTGCTTGCCCAAACGGGGTACGACAAAAAAGCCGGTGGAACCAATGCCCAACAGGGTACCCATGCCAAAAAAGGCGTTTAACTGGGTGGTTTCAGAAATGCAAAGGTTAAAGACTTCCCCGCCGTAGGGTTCTAGCACCGCATCCTGCATAAATAGGCTCAGGGTCAGCAGTAGTAAAAAACCGAAGAAGATGGCCGTTTGTCGGCTGGCGGTCAGAACCTTCACCGCTTGCCCCAGGGTGATTTCGTCCTCCCGGCCTTCGGAACGATCGCCAAAGCGAGAATATTTTTTTTCCACCCCCACCGTGGCCAGCCAGGCCAGGAAAACGACGATCCCCGGCATGATGATAAAGACGGGATTAATGCCCCGTTGTAGTTGGGCAATGTCAACGGTTTTTTTCACCAGCAGAGCATCGGCATCCAACAGGGCTCGGCCACAAATTTCCGGGGTATTTAGCAGGCGGGAGCTGACAATGGCCCCCAGTACAATGCCCACCATCAACATGGACCAGACAATACCCACTAGTTTGGAGCGATTGTCTTCGTCGGACACATCCACCAACAGGGCGGCAAAGGGAGTGGAGCTTAAACTCAGGGTTACTCCGTAGGCAGCGAAAACTGTGCTCAGCGCTATGCTCCAAAAAATTGTTAGGGCTCCCCAACCGTTATTTTGCAAACTGAGGCCCAATTGCCACACCACCTGGAGGGCGATAAAGGACAACACCGTAAAGCCCAGGGCTCCCAACCAAACATAACCAGTGCGATGGTAGCCCCACAGCCGCTGACTGTCGGATAGTTGCCCACACCACACTTTAAAAGGGCTGACAAACTGATACATGGCGATCGCCGTGGCGGCCACCCAGGGTAACACTGCCAACTCATCAATTAAAATGCGGTTGAGTACCCCCAGGGTTAACAGGGACATAATGCCCAGCCCCATCTGGAATAAGCCTAGGCGGAACATGGTCACCAAGGGCAATTTTGGCAACGGGGCCCCGGCCATCGATTCGCTAACGGTCATGAATACATTGCCAGAGAAAACACTCCGTATTCTAACCAACCACGGCCCGGCAAAACTTTTCCTAGAGGCGATCGAGCATGGTTTGCAGTTCCCCCTGTACCCTTGCATAGCTAGCCGTTAGGGCGGGGAAATGGCCTGGGTCCATGGCCAGGGAATCCCGTTGGCGGGCAAGATTTTCTAAGCTTTTAGCCTGTTGGGCCAAAAGCACCGCCCCCAAGTTAGCACTGCTAGAACCAAGCGTATGGGCGGCTAAACTCAAATCTACCCAATCTTGATTGGCGATCGCCAGTTTGATCCTTTGCAATAGTTCCGGCACCGTTTGACAATAGATATCGCTAATTTCCCTGAGAATTAAGTCACCATTTTCTTCATCCAATTCCCGCAGAGAATGGATAATGTCTTGGTCAATGGAGGGCAAGGCCATGCTGGCCAAGTCCTCTGGATCGGGGCTAGAAGGGGATGATTTTGACTCAAAAGCATTGGCGCTGGGAACGACGGTAACCGTATTTTGGCTAGTGGACTGGAGCGCTGTGGCAGCTACCTGTAAGGCCTGTTGCAGAGCTTCTAGGCGGATGGGTTTACTGACATAATCATTCATGCCGCTAGCCAAACACCGTTCCCGATCGCCTTCCATGGAATAGGCTGTCACTGCAATGATCCAAGGTCGTTGACTCCGGCCCCGGGACTGTCGGATCTGCTTCGTCGCCGTCAAGCCATCCATTTCCGGCATTTCCACATCCATCAACACCACATCGTAATCCCCCTTAGCCAAAGCCGTGAGGGCTTCTTGGCCGTTGTTGACCACCTCCACTGGGTAACCCAACTTTTTCAGTAAGAGCTTGGCCACCTGTTGGTTGATTAGGTTATCTTCCGCCAGCAAAATGGTTAAATTGGAAGGAGCATAGGGAAACAAAGGCCCGCTGATTGCCCCCGTAGACACTAGGGTGGGAGGCTCCGTTTGTCCCAACACCTGCACCAAGGTATTTTCCAGCTCGTCAGGATTGATTGGACTCCTAAGCCAAGTCTGTACCGGAGATTTATCCCCGCTGTAGCGCTCCCCAGGGGATAGGTAAATGTCCGTGGCCACCAGCACCGGAATGCCTTGGTCCGTGGGGGCCCACGTTGCAATTTCCGCCAAATCAAAATCGGCCAAATGCTCTCCCCTCCCGTCTGGATGGGGGCAATGGATGATTAGGGCGCTATAGGTTTTTTGCGCTAATTTTTCCCCTAGCTCCTCCCCCAGTTTTGCGGGAGAAGAAAAAGTAATTTGCTCCGCTTGGAGACGCCAACTGGCCAGAAGATTTTGCATTCTGGTGGCCCGGCTTTCGTCGTAATCCGCCACTAACACTGATCGCCCAAGGAACAGGGAGTGGCGCAAATTATGGGCAGAATAGGCACAACTGGGCACCACCGTTAAATTGACAGTGAAATAAAAAGTCGAACCCAGGGTTGTCGGTTGCCCGATCTGCCAAGGATCGGGGGGGTCTCCCACCACACAACCATTACTTTCTGCCCAGATGGTGCCCCCCATCAAAGCAGTTAAACGGACACAAATGGCCAAGCCCAACCCCGTGCCCCCAAAGCGCCGGGTAATGGAAGAATTGCCCTGGCTAAAGGCCTGAAACAAAGCTTGCTGTTGGTTGGGGGCGATGCCAATGCCCGTGTCCTGCACCGCAAAACAGAGTTGATATTCTCCCTTGGCCGCGTCATGGTCCACCACTTCCACCGTCACTTTAACCTGCCCTGCTTCGGTGAACTTGACCGCATTGCTGAGGAGATTAACCAAAATTTGCCTGAGGCGAGTCACGTCCCCCTGGAGGTTGGGGGGAATGGGGGTGAGAAAACGTCGGATCAGGGTGAGGGATTTTTCCCTGGCGCTGGGCACCACCACATCCAAGGCTTCCTCCAGGCATTGCCCCAAATCAAATGGGTACACTTCCAGGTCCAATTTGCCGGCTTCAATCTTGGAAAAATCCAAAATATCGTTAATTAGGGTGAGCAGGGTTTCCCCACTATTGCGGATGGTTTGGGTGAAATATTTTTGTTGGGTGGTTAATGCCGTATCTAGCAATAATCCAGTCATGCCGATGATGGCATTCATGGGGGTGCGAATTTCGTGGCTCATGGTGGCCAAAAATTCACTTTTGGAGCGGTTAGCTGCCTCCGCCGCACTGGTGGCTACCACCAATTCTTGATTTTGTTCGGCCAATTGTTGCCGCATGCGCCGTTCCATTTCCAGGGATTGCCCCTGAATCACTTCCACTTGTTTACGCTGGCTGATGTCCCTGTAAAGCCAAAAATGGCCCTGGGAGCTATCCCCCAACAAGATGGGCACATAATCTCGCTCAAAAAAACGTCCGTCCTGTAGGGACAGTTCCACTTTCAGTAATGGTTCCGGGTGCTCGATCGCCAAAAAGTCTTCGGTTATGCCCTGGCCCTGGGAAACAAGGCCATTAATGCGGGGGGCGATCGCCGTTAAATTTTTCCCCAGCAGGAGTTCGGCGGGAAAACCGAGGTTAAACAGTCGAGCAAATTCGGGATTGACCACCACAATATTGCCCAGGGCGTCGGTCATTAGCACCCCCGCTTGCATATTTTGCACCAGGGTACTGAGGCGGGTGGAGGTGCAAGCCAAGGCTTCAGCGGTTTTGGCCCGTTCTAGTAGGGTATGGCGCAGATTGTCCCTGGTTTGTTTTAGTTCCAGGTGGGTCTTCACCCGGGCCAACAGTTCCGGCGGGCTAAAGGGTTTGGTGACATAGTCCACTGCCCCCTTGGCAAAGGCTTGGAGCAGATGTTGTTTTTCGTTGCTGGCGGTAAGAAAAATTACCGGAATATCTCTGGCCTGGGGATCCTGTTTAAGGCGATCGCAAACTTCCAGCCCATCCATGCCGGGCATCATCAAATCCAACAGAATCAGGTCCGGTTGAGCCTGGGTGACCCGTTGCAGAGCTTCTGGCCCGGAGGTAACAAAGGTGGTGCTGTAACCTTCCCCTTCCAACAGCTCGGAAATGACATAGATATTATCTTTCACGTCATCTACCACCAGAATGAGAAAACTCTCTGGCTCAAAAGTGGCAATGGCTGAAGGGGGCTGGGATGGGGACATTACAAATTTGCCCGTTGATGTTTTGATTGTTGATGTTTCGATTATCTAGGGCAATAAGCCCACAGGCCGATGGAAGAGTTTGCAGTGGTGATAATTGGGGCAGGGCCCGCCGGGGGGCAATGTGCTCGACAGTTTGCCCGACAAGGTGTCCGAGTCCTGTTAGTGGAGCAACATTCAAATTTTAGCCAAAATAATTACTCTAGCGCCGCTAGTCCTTTGGAAACCATGGCATTGTTCGATCTGCCTCCAGGGGTAGTGGCCCGTTATTGGCACAATTTGGCGATCGCCGCCACCGAAAAAGAACAAGTCTGGTACAGCGATCAACCCCAGGGTGTGGTGTTCGATTTTGCGAAATTGCGACAATTTTTAGCGGATACGGTCACGGAGGGGGGGGGTCAGGTGTGGTTGGGGCACCGTTTTTTGAGTTACCAACCGGGGGCATCGGGGTTAGAGGTCACCCTATCTTACCGAGCTCCCCTAGATGCGGGATCCCTGGAAAAGGTCACTGTCAAAACCCAGGTGTTAATTGATGCCACCGGCTCAAAGCGGGCGGTGATTAATTATGGGCAACCCAAAGTCACGGATAATGGCCAATATTACCGAGGCATTGGTACAGAATATTTAATCACAGTGGATGAAGCTACCCATGAACGTTTTGCCGACACCTTAGTTTTCTTCCTTGGTTACCGTTGGAGTCCCCAGGGTTATTCCTGGATTTTTCCCATGGACAATCACCAGTTGAAAGTGGGAACAGCGATTTTTGCTGGTCAACACCGTTATTTAGGTAAGTTAAAGCCGATCCGTGCCTACACTGAAGCCATTATCCGGGACTATTTAAAACTGGAAAAATCCCAATACCATCTGGAGGAAATCCACGGCTCCGTGTTGGACTATGCCATTAACCAGGGAGATACCTACCATCAAGGCCCCGTGGTGGCGATCGGGGATGCGGTATCGACGGTAAATTTTTTGGGAGGAGAAGGCATCCGCCATGGTATGCAGGGAGCTAATATTGCCGTTCCCTTTGTGCGGGATTATCTCCGGGGGGATCCAAAGGCTTTCGGAAAGTATGAGCAGGCCATGAAAGCCCATTTTGCTGAACCCTGGCAACGGACAGAAAAATTAAGTCAACGGGTTTACCTAGAGTTTGGCGATCGCCAGATTGATTTGGGGGTGACGTACTTGAGCTATCTCCGCTATGAGGATGTGTTGGATCTTCTTTTCCATTACCGATTTGATAGGATCTATGGGGGCATCACTCCCCTTTTACTCAAAAAAGTTGCCCAATTCAGCCAGCAGTGCCGCCGATGGTTCAAAAATCTTCATCATTTTTTCCCCATTTAATTATTGGACTTTGCGCCCTGTTGGGGGCCTGCAGTGGCAACCAAGCGTTACAGGATCGTTTTGCTGCCAATCCTTCCCTGGGCAGTTCTCCCAATACCACTACCCCGGTTTCCCCTACTCCAACTCCCCAACCCACAGAGCCAGATTCCACCACCACACCCACTCCAACCCCCACTGCCACCTTTTCCACGGGCACTTTTAGCGATCTAGAAAAAGTAGGCGATCGCCAAAGGGCAGAAATTGAAGACCTGAGTCAACTAGGCATTGTCCAAGCTAAAACGGGGCAGGAATTTGCGCCCCAAAGTAACATCAGTCGGGGAGAATTCGCCCGCTGGTTATTTCAAGCCAATAACGTCTTTTTTGCCAACCAACCCAGTAAACAAATTAGACCCGCTTCCAGTAACACCACCCCTCTTTTCACCGACGTTCCCCCCAGCCACCCCGACTTTGCCCAAATTCAGGGTTTAGCTGATGCCGGTTTAATTCCCTCTAGCCTCACCAACGACCCCAGTGCCACCCAGTTTCGCCCCGGTGCTCCCCTAACTAGGGAAGATGTAGTCCGTTGGAAAGTGCCCCTAGACTATCGCCGGGCCCTGCCCAATGCCAGCTTGGAAAATATCAAAGAAACCTGGGGTTTTCAGGACGCCGCCAAAATTAGCCCCAACATTTGGCCCGCCCTGGCCGCCGACTTCCAAAACGGCGATCAATCCAACCTCAAAAGAATGTTTGGTTACATCACCATCTTTCAACCCCAGCGCCCCGTCACCAGGGAAGAAGCAGCCTCTGCCCTCTGGTTTTTAGGAGCCCAGGCCGATGGCCTAAGCGCCAAAGATGTCATTAATGCTCCCGCAGCCCCATCCCCCGCAGTTGAGCCTGAGCCCACCGTTACTCCGGAGAATTCCCCCAATTAATTAATGACTAAAATCGCTTACAGTGGCTAATTAAACTTAAATTTGACTGAATTTAACTAGCTTTGACCATAGGCTGGCCCTGTCTGAGTAGTAATAATAATTTGCTCGAGGGATTTAAAGCTGATCAAGGTGCCCCAATGGTTGTCAAGGTGCCCGCAAAAACTCTTGGCATGGACTTTTTTTCTTCGTCCGGTCAAGATAATATTAGTCTGCTAATCAGAGAACTGAACCCCTAAGAGTTGACAATGCCCCTATCCTCCCAACCGGCCATCTTAATTATTGGTGGTGCAGAAGATAAAGTTCACGGCCGTGAAATTTTACAAACATTTTGGTCGCGTTCCGGTGGCACCGACGCCATTATTGGCATCATTCCCTCTGCATCTCGGGAGCCTTTACTAATTGGGGAGAGATATCAAACTATCTTTGGCGACATGGGGGTCAAAGAGTTAAAGGTATTGGATATCCGGGACCGCTCCCAGGGGGACGACAGTGGTTACCGGGAATTTGTCGAACAGTGTACAGGCATTTTTATGACCGGGGGAGATCAACTGCGCCTTTGTGGGCTGTTGGCGGATACCCCCTTGATGGACCGCATTCGTCAACGGGTGCATAACGGGGAAATTAGTTTAGCGGGCACCAGTGCGGGGGCAGCGGTGATGGGGCATCACATGATTGCCGGGGGCAGTAGCGGCGAATGGCCCAATCGAGCTTTGGTGGATATGGCAGTGGGGCTGGGCATTGTGCCGGAAATTGTGGTGGATCAGCATTTCCACAATCGTAACCGCATGGCCCGGCTGTTGAGTGCCATTTCTACCCATCCTGAGTTGCTTGGTTTAGGCATTGATGAAGATACCTGCGCCATGTTCGAGCGGGACGGCTCCGTTAAAGTTATTGGCCAGGGTACGGTGTCCTTTGTGGATGCTAGGGACATGAGCTACACCAATGCCGCTATGGTGGTGGCCAATGCCCCGTTGAGCCTCCATAATCTCCGCCTCAACATCCTTGTCCATGGGGAAGTTTATCATCAAGTAAAACAGCGGGCTTTTCCTCGGGTAATCTAGGGGTGACCCAAGGCAGGTAAGGTTCCCTGACCCCAGGGACTGACTCGGATCAATTGTTCACAGCGAACAGTTTCAGTCAGAGGCCTAGCTTGAGAATGATAGTCGGCGTGTTGTGCTTCTTGCATTGGTTCTTGACTGACACAGATCATGAAAATTCTTAAAACCCTTACTCTCCGCGGCCCTAACTATTGGAGCATTCGACGCAAGAAGTTAATTGTAATGCGCCTAGATTTGGAGGATTTGGCGGAGCGACCCTCCAGTAGTATTCCCGGTTTTTATGAAGGGTTAATCAGGGTGTTGCCCTCCCTCATAGAACACTTTTGCTCCCCAGGCCACCGGGGCGGCTTTTTGGAAAGGGTGCAGGAAGGAACCTATATGGGTCATATCGTTGAGCATGTGGCCCTGGAACTCCAGGAATTGGTCGGTATGACAGCGGGATTTGGCCGCACCAGGGAAACTTCGACCCCGGGCATTTATAACGTTGTCTATGAATATGTGGATGAACAGGCGGGACGTTACGCCGGCAGGGCGGCGGTGCGTTTATGTCGTGCCTTGGTGGATACGGGGGATTATCCCCAGGCAGAATTGGAGAAGGATTTAGAAGATTTACGGGATTTGGGGGCTAACTCTGCCCTGGGCCCCAGCACCGAAACCATCGTTACTGAAGCTGATGCCCGTAAAATTCCCTGGATGCTCCTCAGTGCCCGGGCCATGGTGCAGTTGGGGTATGGCATACATCAGCAGAGAATTCAGGCGACCCTTAGTTCCCAATCTGGCATTCTGGGGGTGGAACTGGCCTGTGATAAGGAAGGTACCAAAACCATTCTCCAAGATGCGGGCATTCCGGTGCCCAGGGGCACCACCATCCAATATTTTGATGATTTGGAGGAAGCCATCAACGATGTGGGGGGCTATCCGATAGTAATTAAACCCCTAGACGGTAACCATGGTCGGGGCATCACCATTAATGTGCGCCATTGGCAGGAGGCGATCGCCGCCTATGATTTAGCAGTGGAAGAATCGAAGAGTCGTTCCATTATTGTGGAGCGCTATTACGAAGGCAGTGACCATCGGGTGCTGGTGGTAAATGGCAAACTGGTGGCGGTGGCGGAGAGAATTCCGGCCCATGTGACCGGGGACGGCAACTCCACCATTAGCGAGTTAATTGATAAAACCAACCAAGACCCCAATCGCGGTGATGGGCACGATAATATTCTCACCAAAATTGTTGTTAATAAAACGGCGATCGATGTAATGGAACGCCAGGGCCATAACCTGGACAGCATTTTACCCAAGGATGAAGTGGTTTATCTGCGGGCCACGGCCAACCTCAGCACTGGCGGCATTGCCATTGACCGCACCGACGATATTCACCTGGAAAATATCTGGTTAATGGAACGGGTAGCCAAAGTGATTGGCCTCGACATTGCCGGCATCGACGTGGTGACCTCCGATATTAGTAAGCCCCTGCGGGAAACCAACGGGGTAATTGTGGAAGTGAACGCAGCCCCGGGTTTTCGTATGCATGTGGCCCCCAGCCAGGGCCTGCCCCGTAACGTAGCGGCGCCGGTATTGGATATGCTCTTTCCCCCCGGTACCCCTAGCCGCATTCCCATTTTGGCAGTGACGGGCACCAACGGTAAAACCACCACGACCCGCCTTTTGGCCCATATTTATCGACAGACGGGCAAAACGGTGGGCTACACCAGCACCGATGCCATCTATATCAACGAATACTGTGTGGAAAAAGGGGACAATACGGGACCCCAGAGTGCCGGAGTAATTCTACGGGATCCCACGGTGGAAGTGGCGGTGTTGGAAACGGCCCGGGGCGGAATTTTGCGGGCAGGACTAGCCTTTGATACCTGTGACGTGGGGGTAGTGCTCAACGTGGCGGCGGACCACCTCGGTTTGGGAGATATTGACACCATTGAACAAATGGCCAAAGTTAAGTCTGTCATTGCGGAAGTGGTGGATCCCAGTGGTTATGCGGTGCTCAATGCCGACGATCCTTTGGTGGCGGCCATGGCGGATAAGGTGAAAGCCAAGGTGGCCTATTTCTCCATGAATCCCGATAACCCCATTATCCAAACCCACATACGGCGCAATGGCATTGCGGCAGTCTATGAATCTGGTTATTTGTCCATTTTGGAAGGTTCCTGGACTCTGCGGGTGGAGCAGGCCACATTGATTCCCATGACCATGGGGGGGATGGCACCGTTTATGATTGCCAATGCCCTGGCCGCCTGTCTGGCCGCCTTTGTTAATGGCTTAGATGTGGAAATAATTCGTCAGGGGGTACGCACCTTCACCACCTCGGCGGAACAGACCCCCGGCAGGATGAATTTATTTAATCTGGGTCGTTACCATGCGTTGGTGGACTATGCCCACAATCCGGCCGGCTATCGGGCCGTAGGAGATTTTGTCAAAAACTGGCGGGGTCAACGTTTTGGGGTGGTGGGGGGCCCTGGCGATCGCCGGGATAGTGATTTGATTGAGTTGGGACAAATTGCCGCCCAGGTATTTGACCGTATCATTGTCAAAGAAGATGACGATAAGCGGGGCAGGTCAGAGGGAGAAGCGGCCGATTTAATCATTAAGGGCATTTTGCAAGAAAATCCTGGCGCCGACTATGAGTTAATTTTGGATGAAACCACCGCCCTCAACCAGGCTCTAGACAACGTTGAAACCGATGGCTTGGTGGTGATGTTCCCCGAAAGTGTCACCAGGGCCATCGACATGATCAAAGACCGCAATCCCATCGGCTAAAGGCTTTGTCTCTTTTTTCTCACCAATACCATGGCCACCTATCAAAAAAGCAACCTTGCCTGGGAATTGCAACAGTTAACGCAGAATGGGCGGGAATGGGTGGCCTGGCAGACTGATCGCCTCTGGCAGGGGGTGCCTCCCATACCGGGGTTAGATATTCCCCATTGGGAACGGTGGGAAGAATTAATTTTCCACAGCTTACTCTGGTTAATTATTGCAGTGGCGATCGCCGCCATTTGGTTGAACCGCCGCACTTGGCAGAGGTATTGGCATAATTTAACCGCAGTGGATTTGCGCCCTAATTTTGCAACTCCTCCCCCCGGAGCTAGCTATTGGATGAGAACGGCCCACCAGGCGGCCCGCCAGGGAGATTATTACCAAGCTTGCCGTCATTTATATTTGGCCATGTTGCAAATGTTGCAGGAGAAAAGAGGTTTAGAGCCAGCACCAGGGAGAACTGACCGGGAATATCAACGGCTAACGGCGCAATTTCCCCAGGCCAGCGCCTACAATACCCTTTTCACTATCCATCAGGAACTCTGTTTTGGCCAGCAACAGGCTTCCCTGGAGTTATTTGAAGATTGCCAAGGGGCGATCGCCCAATTGGAACATAGCCCTAGGGCAACAACGGATCAGCGAAAATTGGCTGGGTCCTGATCCCGGCGGTGACGCACTGGAATTGGTTCTCCCTCCTGATCTCCCACTAAACTGGCGGTGGTTTCCAACGCTTGGCGGAGATGTTTAGCCGCATAAATGGACATATCCCGGGGCACGTTAATACGATCCCGCAGATAACGCAAAGCTTGGTCTGTACCCTGGGGTGGTGTACATTCTTCCCCCGTCGCCAGTAGGGTTAACGCACAGCGTAGAGCTTGCTCAAAACTCTCCCCCCGGTCATGGCCGTTGATCTCAATAATATTGCGGTGATGTTTCACCACCCTGGCGATCGCCTCTTGCTTAACGTTTTCCGGTTCCGGGTAGGTGGCATCGGGTAAACCAAACCAAGGGCCATGGTCTACCCGCGCTTGGTTCTGCTGGGCCTGGGCGCTGCCGTTGGAGTAACAACCACCCATTTGGGGAGGCAAATCGTGGGCATGGGTGTGGAAATCACTCTGGGTACCCCGGTAGGTATCCCTAGTTTCCAATGCCCCAAACCAGTCGTTGAGCCGGGGATTATTTTCCCGCAGAGAATAACCTTTGTAATAAAACAGGCTGGCATTCATGCGCTCCAGATAGGGAATAAAAACGATGTCAGCAGTGCTAAATTCCGGCAAAAAATAGGGACCAGGCAATTTTTCTAAGGCTTTTTCCACTTGATCAACTACCTGTTGGAACTGTTGTTGATTCCGTTGATCGGCACCGGGAAACATGGCTGGGTAACAGAGCCAATTACACCAAGCTCGAAACAATAGTCTTTCCAGTTTTCTCAGGGGTAAAACCAATGGATCTTCCATGCCCCAAAGCAATGGCCCAAAAGCATTTTCTAAAGCCATTAAAATATCGTCGCTTTCGGTGTAGAATCTGCCATCTAACTCCAAAGCCGGTAACATTCCCGATGGCACCAATTTTTTATACCAAGCTTCCTTTTCTCCGTAGCAAAACATGGTCACTTTTTTAATTTGGTAGGGAATTTGCTTTTCTTCTAACCATAACCAAACTTTTTGACAATAGGGACACCAGGCATGATTATCCCGATAGAGGGTGACTCGCACTGCCTCCTCCGGTTGTCCAAACAATCTTAAGGTTGCCTGGGCAGTGGTGGCACCATTAACTGTATCCACTTGGTAGTTAGATAATTCCGCTAGAGCCGGCCAGGAAAGGGGAGTAACCATAAAATTTTATCGGTTTAATAGTAGTTAAATAAGATAATAAAATCGGGAGAAATATCTATTAATTCAACTAGAATGATTGGGGAAATTTTAGGGCAGCATCTATATCTTTAATTCTAACCATTAGTATCATTCAAGCAATTAAACTGCGTCCTTCGTAGAATTGTATCATTTTTGAGGCTGACAGGTTTTGATGTAAGGTGAAGCGGAACCATCAGCCGCCATAATATGAAGCAAATTATTCCCGCACTGATCACTTTTTCTTTTTTTTCAGTGGCGATCGCCGAGCGCGCTCCTAGCATTGCCGCTTTGCCTCCCCAGTACCAAAACATCAAGGATCTGGAGGTAATGGTCAATTACGTTAAAGAAAATCCTGACGTGGCGGCAACGTTGAAATCCATAGATTTAGCAAATCAGACCATTAACTATGGTCAAGATTGCCAGATCAGGTTTGAAAGAAAACCTTCTAATAACCCCCCCGGCTGGGTTGGCCCTGCGGAACCACTCCAATTCAAAGCAGTTAACTGTTTAGAGGAATGATTAACGCAGAATAGCAATCATTACCAAATCAGAATTTTCAGTCAAAAAATTCCAAACTAATACAATTAAATCCATCAAATGCTGTATTTATTCCTCATTATCCGCAAATGCTTGAATCAGCGCTCGATAATCCTCCTGTGCAGGAAATTTGCTAAAACTGTACTTTGCACTAGTGGTAGCCCAGGCTAGCTTTTCATCTGTGTAGCACTCAATGAATGGCCTATAGTTTTGAGTGTCTTCTAACATGGTGGAGCGTACGTTGACAAAATCATCCATCCCTTCAGGGCGTGTAAATAGCCAGCTCATACAATGGCCACAGAAATAGTGACGTGTACCCCCATGTAAACCACCAATAACAGGTGAACCTAATGTGATAAAAAATGCAGAACTGGGAAACAGTGAACTCAGACTAAATGCGCTTGATGTCATTTTCTGACACCCTGTACAATGACAAGCCATAGTAATCAATGGTTTTGAAGACACCTCAAATTGAATCTTGCCGCAACGGCAACTTCCTTTAGTCTTGTGAGGTACATAGTTCACAGCAATTGATCTCCAAATCTTCTATGGATAATTTATCGCAATTATCTCAATCAGCAAAACAGGAATATAGCTTGATGCATCTTTTGGCGATCGCCGTTAAATCCATCGCTTATTTTTCAACAAACATCCAGACAAACAAAACGAGGATATATCGGCAAATTTCCGCTATTTAGCTTCTTCAACTACATTGACTCAACCTTTTGGGGACTGTGCGGAATCAAATCCGTGGTTTCGCGAATCGATTTATATTTATCCGTTCCCTCAAAACTAATCGGTTCATTATTTGTGAGAGCTTTCAGTCCGTAAAACAAATTCATGATGCCACACATCATCATTGCCCCCCCGCGCAAAGTAAATAAAGATTTACTAATTCGACGAAAAATTGCTGACAAGCTGAAGGCCGATCTCCACAAATCTCGGTGCGCCTTTAAAAGCTCTGCAGGGGTCATTTTACTGGGCATGAATGTCACATTATAGCCATTGTAAAACTCCCACCCTAAATCAGAACGCAACCGATCCGCATCCATCATCTTTGAATATGAACGTGTGCCTTTGAAGGGGGTAAGAATGCTCAAAAATGGCACATCTACACCAATTTCCTCCAATTGGTTGGCCATGTCTCGGATGCTCTCTGGGGTATCTCCATCCAAACCGGAAATAAAACCAGCCATTACACCAATTCCGCGGTCGTGCAGTTTTTTGATTTTACTTTGATACTCTGCGACTTTGTTTTGGCGTTTTCCTGCATCTTCCAAAGATTCCTGGCCAAATGATTCAATACCGAAAAAAATTCCGATGCAACCAGAGTCGCGCATCAAATCTAACAGCTCGTCATCCTTAGTGATGTCCATACTCGCTTGGGTCAACCACCACTTTCGCAGGGGGATCATCTGGCGCAGAAGTTCCTTGATATAAGGTCTATTTGCCGTCAAATTATCATCCCAGAACCAGACGGTCTTTCGTTGCCACCACCATTTGAATTTGTTGTATCGGACGTCGTTTAGCACTGCCTCGACAGGGCGAGTACGGAAACCGGGATTGAGAACGGGTACAGTGCAGAATGAGCAGGTAAATGGACACCCTCTAGTGGCTTGGACGACCCGTCGAATGAAGTATTGCGGAGGTAGGAGATCATACCGAGGAGTGGGGACATTGGTGAGAGGAATAGCTTCGCCAACATACCTTTGCTGAAGCCTATTTTGCTCGATATCTTGGAAAATCTGCTCCCAGACGGACTCTCCTTCACCAATGACAATACTATCCACAAATCCTAGAGCTTCCTCTGGTGCGAAGGTGACATGAGGACCGCCTGCGATTGTTATCTTGCCCCGTTTTCGATACTCCCCTGCCAAACGATATGCTTCCGGTGCAAAGCCACTGAAGAAGGAGAGAACGATCACGTCCGCTTCGCTATCTAGGTTTACGGTCTCAACCTGCTGGTGAATGACTCGAACAGTATGTTTTGCTGGGGTCAGAGCAGCCAGATGAATACCAGTCAGCGGTGGGACAAAATGAACCTCATGTCCCTTGCGGTATCGCTGAATGTAGACAATGATGATGTCGATTTTCATGGCTCGTTTCCCAAACTCCTTTGGCTTGTGCTCCATGGTAGATGGTATTTCAAGGTTTGCAGCCTACCCCTGTTCAGTGACCACAATATGAAGCCAGTTATTCTCACATTAATTATTTTGTTTTTTGCCCAACTGGCGATCGCCGGTAAAATTTGAGTATGTTTGCCAATCTCCCCTGAGCTTATCAAGACAATTTCAAGAAGTGGAATTATGAAGGAATTTGTTGCCTATCAAGAAATTTTACAAGAGGGGGAAAAGATAGGTTTAGCTAAGGAAAAAATGGAGGACGAGCTAGAGGATCGTTTTGAAGAAAAACTGGAAACTATACCCCTACCAAAAAAAATCAGGTCTGGCGATCGCCGAAATTGTCAAAAAATTTCAAAGAATTAGATGTTGATGTGGAATTGGTTAATCAGTTTGTGGCCAATCAAAACAATTAAGGATTTGAGTAACCATCCGTTGGCAGACAGCTTGCTATATCCATTACTTGCCAATGCAAAAACGGCTGAAAATACGGTCTAACACCGACTCCGTTACCGTTTCCCCTGTCACTCTTCCAAGGGCATTGATGGCCAAACGCAGGTCAATGGTCCAAAAATCTAGGGGTAACTGTTCCGTTAGGGTTTGTCGTAATTGCTTAAGAGCTAGTTGAGCTTCCGTTAAAACAGCCGCTTGTCTTTGGTTGATGGCAAAATCCAAATTTTGGGGTGATAAATTATTTTGATTAACTTGCTCAACAATGGCGGTTTCTAGAGCGTCGATACCTAAATTAACGGCGGCGGCGGTTAAAACTATGTTAGTAATTCCTGGTGGATAGTTGACTAAATCGGCCCGGGCTAAATCAATTTTGTTAATTACTAAAATTAAAGGGCGGTCTTTGACTTGGTCGTAAATCAACTGGTCTGCCTCGGTCCAACCCTGGTGGGCATCCACCGTCAATAAAACTAAATCCGCCTGTTGAGCAGCTTTGCGGGAGCGCTCTACTCCCATCTGCTCCACTTGGTCCGCCGTTTCCCGAATGCCTGCAGTGTCTAACACCTGGATGGGAATGCCTTCCACTACGAGGTGGGATTCCACCACGTCCCTGGTGGTGCCTGGTAGATCAGTGACGATCGCCCGGTCTGTACGGCTCCAAGCATTGAGTAAGCTGGATTTCCCCACATTGGGTTGCCCCACGATGGCCACTTTTAAGCCGGTGCGGAGCAGTTCCCCTCGCTGGGCAGTGTCTAAAATTGCTTCTAATTGTTGGTACAAATCCTGTAGTTGTTGACGAATTAAATTTTCATCCAGTGGGGGTAAGTCGTCTTCAAAATCAATGCGGGCTTCCACTTCCGCCAAGATGTCTAGGCAAGTGTTCCGTAGATCCCGAATCGGTTGGGCTAACTTACCCTGTAAACCCGCTAAGGCGATCGCCGCGGCCTGGGGAGATTGGGCTCCCACCAGTTCACTGATACTTTCTGCTTGGGTTAAATCCAGCCGGCCATTGAGAAAGGCCCGCAGGCTAAATTCCCCCGGGTGGGCCAGCCTGGCCCCCTGTTGCAAACACAATTGTAAAACCTGTTGCACTGGCATGATTCCCCCGTGGCACTGGAATTCCACCACATCTTCTTTGGTGTAGGAACGGGGCGCTAGCATCAATAAGAGCAATGCTTCATCGATCGCCACTTGGGTATCGGGATGACGCACATGGCCGTACAAAATACGATGACTTTCCCAGGTTTGGCTCCCCGGTGCTTCAAAAAGGGTTTTGGCAATGGTGAGGGATTGTGGTCCCGACAGTCGCACCACACCGATACTGCCCTGTTGGGGCACAATGGCGGTGGCGATCGCCGCAATAGTATCTTCTAGGTGCATTGGGTGGGATGAAAGGGGATTTGAGAAGTTATTTAGGTGAATTTTAAGGTTTCTGTCACCCCTGGGGCAGGCTAAACCAGCGATTAAGGATCAAGACGATTGGCCAAGATCGCAACGGGCACCATGGGAATCATCGGCAGTAAACAGATTGCCCATTGTTGCCAGTCCATGGGAGCAGTTTTGAACAATACATTCATAAACGGCAGTTGACTGAAACCAATTTGCAGGGCGATCGCCACCGCAATGCCCACTAACAGTATGGGGGCTTTGGTAATGGTTTGACGTTTACCCATCACATAGCCGAGAAAACTACGACCTAATTGGCTAATGCTGAGCAGGTAAATTACCCTAGCGGACACAAGGGCTTGGATGGCCATGGTTCTGGCCAAATCGACGTCGCCAGTGGTGCGCTTGACCCATTCAAACATGCCAAAAATCAGAATCCAGTTAAACAGGGACACCAATAAAATACGGTGCAGTAACTTCCTGGTAATGAGGGGTTCATTGGGGTTGCGGGGGGGCTTTTGCATAATGCCCGGTGACTTGGCCTCAAAGGCTAGGGGCACCGTCATGGTGATGGAGTTGATCATGTTTAACCACAGCACCTGTAGGGAAAGAATGGGTAACGCCCGAGCCAGCAACACGCTGATCAAAATGGTCATGGACTCCCCGCCGTTGACCGGTAATAAAAAGGCGATCGCCTTGCGGAGATTTTGGTAAACAGTGCGTCCTTCTTCCACCGCTGCTTCAATGGAGGCAAAATTGTCGTCAGTGAGCAACATATCGGAGGACTCCCGAGCCACTTCCGTTCCCCCTTTACCCATGGCAATGCCAATGTCAGCCCGCTTTAAAGCCGGCGCATCGTTCACCCCATCCCCCGTCATCGCGACAATGTGACCTTTTTCCTGTAAAGCTTCCACCAGTTGCAATTTCTGAGCCGGGGCTACCCTAGCAAATACACAACTTTCTGTGGCCGCCTGGGCCAATTCCTCCGGACCCATGGTTGTCAACTGTCGTCCTTCAAAAGCAAGCCCATCCCCATCAGCGGCAATGCCCATCCGTTTGGCGATCGCCTGGGCAGTACTAATATGATCACCAGTGATCATTTTCACTTCGATGCCAGCACTGTGACAGGCATGGACTGCGGCAATGGCCTCCGGTCGCGGCGGGTCGATCATGCCCTGTAAACCTAAAAAGATTAGCCCTGTTTCAATATCCCCGTGGTCAATGGCGTGATGATGGGGCTCCACCGTTTTTTTAGCGAAGGCCAACACCCGCAGGCCTTGTTTAGCCATATCTTCAACATTCTTTTCCACCTCCGACAGATTAACCGGCACCGTCTGCCCATCATCCAACAGCAGGGAATTACATCTTTGTAGCAGGGATTCCACCGAACCCTTGACGTAAATTGTCCGCCCTTCTCCATCATGGAGCGTGGCCATATATTGATAATCCGATTCAAAGGGAATGGAATCTAAACGAGGTTTTTGACTGGCTAAACCAGCTTGACTAAATCCAGCCTTGGCCGCCGAAGCTAACAATGCTCCCTCCGTGGGATCCCCCACCACCACCCAATCTTCCCCTCGATGTTCCAGTTGGGAATCGTTACAAAGAATACCGCTGAGCAAACATTCTTCCAGCACTGGGGGTAAACCATCCAACAAAACATTGTCCACTTCCCCTCCCATTACCTGCCAAAATTCCCCCTTGGGACTGTAACCACCGCCGCTGACTTCGTAGTGTTTTCCCCCTGCATACACGGCCTGCACAGTCATTTGATTTTCCGTCAGGGTGCCGGTTTTGTCAGAACACACCACCGTGGCACTGCCCAGGGCCTCCACAGCGGGAAGTTTACGGATAATGGCATTGCGCTTGGCCATGCGATTCACCCCGATCGCCAGGGTAACGGTAACCACAGCGGGCAGACCTTCGGGAATGGCACTGACGGCCAAAGCCACTGCAGCTTCAAACATGTCGAGGGGAGTGCCTCCCCGCCCCCAACCCACCACGAAGGTAAACGCCGCCAAAGTGACAATGACATAGAGCAATGTGTGACTAAATTTGGCAAACTTACGGGTCAAAGGGGTCATGAGGCTGACCTGCTTTTCCATGGACTGGGAAATTTGTCCCATTTCCGTGGCATTAGCTGTGGCCACCACCACCCCGGTGCCTTGGCCAAAGGTGACGAAACTGCCTGCATAGGCCATATTTAATCTTTCGGCGAGGGGCGTTTCCTCCGGTAACACTTGCACAGCTTTTTCCACGGGCACCGCTTCCCCGGTCAGAGCCGATTCATCCACTTGAAGATTACGCACTTTTAACAATCTCAGATCCGCTGGCACCTTATCCCCTGAAGCCAGGGAAACAATGTCACCAATGACTAATTCCTGGGAGGGAATACGGAGGGTTTGTCCTTCCCTCAACACGGTGGCTTCCGTGGTCACGGCCTTGGCCAAAGAGGCGATCGCTCCTTCTGCTTTAGCTTCTTGGATGTAACCAATAATGGCGTTGACTAAGGTGACCCCCCAGATAACCCAAGCATTAGTCCAGGAACCGAGAAAAGCTTTAACTGTACCGGCAATGAGCAGAATGTAGAGCAGAGGTTGGTGAAATTGCAGTAGAAAACGTAACCAAGCCGGTTTACCCGGTTTAAATTTCAGTTCGTTGCGGCCATATTGTTCGTAACGCTGGGCCACGGCCTCCGCTGTTAGTCCTAAACCTTGATCTGTCTGCAGTTCTGCCAGAATATCTTCCTCTGGTCGATGGTGATGCAGGTAAGAATTTAGAGTGGGGAGATCCATACTCATTGGCGGTAGAGTGAAACGCCCCTATGGTATCAACTGGACCGAAAAGAACCAAAATTACTCTACGGAAAATCCCCCACTAGGTAGAGATGACCTGAAAACACCGTCATAGTGTGGGCACCGTCACTAACAGCAGGCGATCGCATCCAAATCAATGCCGACAAATTTAAGGTTCGCCATAGTTATTTGTCAATGCAATCCCTCTGCAAAAATCAAGGGTTCTCAACTAATCTCAAAAGAAAAAATTGACGATTTTTTACTTGTCTAGCACCGCAACTAGAGCGTTTTTTCAAAATAAATAAATGTCAAGCTCACACCAGCGCCATAAAAAATGGACTAGACGCATCTCTTGAATCAGTTTCTGTATCTTGCTTGAGAAATTTATTTGATTAAAACTTTTATCAATCTTCCCCTACCTCTTCTCCAATGCAGGTTCCACTACCAAACAGTAAATATCGATGAATTGATTCGGAAGCAAGTCCACTGCCACTGGCTTTGGCCAAAAATGTTCTGCCTTCAACGTACTCATCAATGGTTGTTTCTTCTCCATAAACATCAAAAGTGACTACTTTTTTTGCCCCTGAATAACAACTTAAGTTATCTGTTAATTCTAGCTGTCTTCTGTTGAAAGATTCCCCTTGATCAATCAGACACATGCCTCCACCAAAATTAACCCAGTGTTCTCCTTCGCTGTCGGCAACTTTGATTTCATGGGCGAATTTATACTCATCAGCAAAGGGGCCATCCACCACATTTTTACGAAAAATCTCTTGCCCCCCCGAAAAACAAACTAAAATCGCAGGGTTCTGCTCCTGGGGGTTAGCATTTGACGCTGCCATGGTGGGTTGATTGCCCAGGAGGAAAATAATGATGGGAAGAATAACAAAATAAATAAGTAGCTTAATCAATTTATTTATCCTACAAATTAATGAAAGCTTGGGTAAAATCAGTTCTTCTGTGTTGTCCCTGACACTAGCGAGCTAGATGGTTTGGTGGAATAGCTATGGTAGGTAAACTAGGAGGAAGAATCCGATCATAGCAATCATAGCAATCAAAATTAAGTCCAAACAGAATTGCTAGAATTGACATCCTCCCCTGACTTTAGTCAGAGGATTCCTGCTTCATCGGGTTTGTCTAGCTTGAAAACGTCTCTGTTCACAAGCCCCGTCCAGATTCCCCTCCACAGGCATCTGTTTTAACGTCCACGATGTGCCCCACCGCAGACCGAACAAATATTTAATGTAGTTTTCCCATTCCTAGACTATGACGCCCCTGTGCCCAGGTATTTCCTTTTGGTCGTGCATTCTAGATGGCGGGAACCACCAACCTTGCCTCTCGTGGCACACTCGGGTGCATGGGCACATACAGCCTAACACAAAGCCGTCCTAAAGGATGGGGTTTTAAACCCATTTTTTTGATAATTACTGAGAAGATTGCAATTTTTTTAAGAAATAGCCTACTAAATAAAGGGAGCCGCAGAGAACAGTCAATTTTTTAGAATGTTCTTCCGTTTTTTCTAGATTTTCCAGGGCTGTAAAACAATCATCAAACACTTTAACCTTGCTTAATTCCGGCATGGTCTGCCATGCTAACCGCTCCAACCCTGGCAAATCCCCACTGTCATGGTCGGGCACCGGCACTAACAAGAGGCGATCGCCGGGACGGAGCAGATGGCGGAAAATTTGGTCATGTTCTTTGGTGCTGAGCATGCCCATTACCCAGGTGATAGTCGGTAAATAGTGGTCTGAATGATCAACTAAGTGGTGGGTGTAATTTGCCAGAGCCTTCGCCGCCGCTGGATTATGGGCTCCATCTAAAAGGATTTTTTGCCCGTTGTAGTCCACCCATTGCAATCGACCAGGCCAAGTTGCTTTGGCCATGCCCCGTTGGATAATCTCCGGAGTTAATTTGTCCCAACCCTGTTGCTGTAATTCCTGTAAAGCGGCGATCGCCAGGGCCGAATTTTGAAGTTGAAAATTCCCCAATAGGGCCAGGGGATACTCAAAACCTTGCCAATTAGCCCAGAGTTGACCATTTTTTTCCGTGGCCACGGCGGGGTCAATCCAATAGTCGGGGCAATGTAATTCGGCAATGCGTTCCCGAAAAACTGGCTGTGCCTCTGCGGGGATGTGGCCCAAAAATACCGGCCTTGCCGCTTTGAGAATGCCCACTTTTTCCCGTGCAATATGTACTACGGTGGGCCCCAACACCTGCCAATGTTCTCGACTGAGGGAAGTGATAATGCTGAGCAAACAAGGTTCTGGGACGTTGGTGGCATCCAATCTTCCCCCCAAACCCACTTCCATCACCGCAATGTCCACCTCTGCCTGGGCAAAATAGAGCCAGACTGCCGCTGTAAACACCTCAAACAAAGTGGGGCGGTCAGCACTATCAGCTTTGGCGATCGCCGTCACCTGTTGCAACACCGCCATCAAGTCATGGTTATCGATGAAATGGTTATTAAGCCAAACCCTTTCCTGCCAATCAATTAAATGGGGAGAAGTGTAGCGGCCTACTTTGTAGCCTGCCTCCGCCAACACGCTGGACAGATAGGCACACACCGACCCCTTGCCATTGGTCCCGCCCACATGGATATAGGGTACTTTTGCTTGGGGATTGCCCAACTTGGCCAGCAGGCCATGGATGCGCTCCAGCCCTAGATTAACGCCGGCCGTTTTATAGGGTTCCAGTAGGGTGTTGATGTCCATGGTAATTACTGTTCAGGAAATTCCACTAATGTACTTAAACTAATGTGGTTACCTTTGCTTTCGTTAAATCGGAGGTATTTTTCGGCAACGGACAGGCGATCGCCCTAGTGCCGTCGTAGCTCACCAAGGTTGTTTCTCCTTGGTAATGGCGGGGAGTTTCCAGCAACATTTGCCAGGCTTCCTTTGCCGTTAATAAATTCATTTGGCCAGGGTAGTGGGCTTGTAATAAATCCTGCACCAAAGGATAATAATCCGAATTTAGATCGGGAAATAGATGGTGTTCTGTATGGTAAGAAAAATTAAAATGCAAGCAATCAAATAGCTTGGGCATCCGCAAAGAAACACTATTAACCAACGGATCATTAACTTCTGTCATTGGACAGGCCAAATGGTTAGTGTAAATATAAAACATTCCCATGGCATGGCCGAGGAAAATTGGCAAAAAATAGCCTAAAATAACCGGAATTAATTGAAATTGTAAGTAAAACAAAATGCTCAAATGCACTGCTACGATAGCGAACAATTCCAACAAAATTTTTTGACGATCCTGTGGTTTAACAGTAAAAGCGGCGGGGACAAAATCAGCGCTTCCCCCAGTGAAGAAAAGCACGGAAATTAAATTACGAAAATTATGTACTCCCCAGGCAGTACCCATGCCAAAAATTAGCCACAGAAGATTAACTTCTCCCGAAGGCGCAAATAGGTGATGAATCCATTTCCCCCAGGTTTTGGGCTGTTCATGTAAATAGTTTCGATCCGGATCTCGCACGCTATTCGTATTGTTATGGTGGACTTGGTTATGGAGCGATCGCCATTGACTAGGGGGCATCCACCAAAGGGCAAGGCCAAGGAAACTAGTCAGGTAGGAAATTTGGGAACGTTTTTTCAGCACACTGCCATGCATCAAATCGTGACTACCAAATAAAAACACAGTGACGCTATTCCCCATCAAGACCGCCATGGGCAAAAATAACCACAGCCATTGCACAGGCCAATGATTGAGATTACGAGCAATGGTTAATCCAGCAACATAAATACCCAAATTTAACCCTAAAACAATTAATTTATGGGGATCGGCTTGGAAGGCTTCCGGTGGCAAGAGAGGACGGAGTTTTTTAACGTATTCAGATTGAGCAGTGAGCACCAGGAATAATCCCTAAAAAATTAAATAAAACAATTTCAGTGTAAATGATTTTACTTGTTTTGGGAAAACTTCCAGACAATGCCCGCCGTTGAAGAGGCTTTAATTTCTTTTTTTATAGGGTAAAGTAATCCAAATCTAAATGAGATTGAGCTCAAAATGATTGCAATTAATGATTTTTATCAATGTCTTGACTAAGGGATTGAAACAATAGAAAGCACTTGCAAAAAAGTATTTGCAGATAAACTCGGAGAAATAAAATTTAAAACCACTCTTGATTTGGAGGCCAAGGCAAGCCAAAACCGCCCCATATTACCTAGTCAAAGATTAATTTAAGGAACAGCAGAGGAATTGACTAATTGACTGATGAAGCGTTAAAGCTGACCAAAACCTTTTTTCTTCTTTTTCTTTTTAACTTTGCCGCCTTTACCCTTGTAGCCCCGGAAACCAGGGCCCGGCTGACCGCCCAACATACCTCCGCCCATCCCTGGCATTGCTCCCATTCCCGGCATCCCTCCAGGCATTCCCCCCATGCCCATTTGTTGCATCATGGTCCGCATTTTGGTGAAATTGGTGATTAATTTAGACACATCAGTTTCACTATGGCCCGATCCTTGGGCAATGCGACGACGGCGACCGGGGGATTTGGCTAGTAGATCGGGATTTTTTCTTTCCTCCGTGGTCATGGAACTAATCATGGCTTCGGTGCGCTTGAGTTCTTTTTCGCCTTTTTCAATGTCGCCACTGCTGAGTTTGTTCATGCCAGGAATCATTTTCAGCAGGCCCCCAAGGGAGCCCATATTCTTCATAAAGCGCATTTGCTTAATGAAGTCGTCAAAGTCGAAGGTGGCTTCCAGAATCTTGTTCTGGAGCTTTTCCACGTCCCCCACATCGATCGCCTCTTGGGCTTTTTCCACCAGGGTGAGCACGTCCCCCATATTTAAAATACGGCTGGCTAGGCGATCGGGATAGAAGGGTTGCAGAGCTTCCACCTTTTCCCCCACCCCAACAAACTTGATCGGCTGACCAGAAATTTGCCGCACCGATAGGGCCGCACCGCCCCTGGTATCCCCATCCAGTTTGGTGAGAATTGCTCCAGTAATGCCAATTTGTTCGTGGAAAGTGTGGGTTAGGTTCGCCGCTTCCTGCCCCGTCATGGCATCCACCACCAGCAGGGTATCGTCGGGGTTCACAACCTGTTTAATCTGGGCTAATTCCGCCATCATTTGAGGATCGATCTGCAGACGACCGGCGGTATCGATCAGAACCGTATCTACCCCCAACTCCTTCGCTTTTTCCACCCCTTGGCGGGCAATTTCCACCGGGTTGGCATCACTACCTAGGTCGAACACGGGCACGTCAATTTGTTGCCCCAGGGTTTTGAGTTGATCAATGGCAGCGGGGCGATAAACGTCTGTAGCCACCATTAGGGCACTGCGGTTTTCTTTGCGGAGATAGAGGGCTAATTTTGCTGTGGCGGTGGTTTTCCCGGTCCCCTGCAATCCAGCCATGAGGATAACGGTGGGAGCCTGATCGGCCTGGGCAAGGGGCACGTTGCTTTCCCCCATCAGATTTACCAATTCGTCGTAAACGATTTTGATAAACTGTTGCCCTGGGTTAACGCCGGTGATTACGTCCGCCCCAAGGGCCTTCTGCTCCACGTCTTTGATGAAGCCCCTGACCACCTGGAGATTCACGTCCGCTGCCAATAGGGCCCTTCTGACTTCCTGGAGCGCCTCTTTAATATTGCTCTCACTAATTTTGTCCTGGCCCCGGAGTTTCTTCCAGGCATCTTCAAGGCGATCGGCTAAGGCATCAAACATAGACTTTTAACAGCGGGACGGAACTTTTACGATTTGCAACCAATTCAACTGTAGCAAAGGGTTGCCCTGGAAAGAAAATTTGATGGGTCCTGTCCCTAGCCATAAGCAGATTTCGGCATCCCCTCTCCAAAGGCGATCGCCGTGTAATTTTGTTTAGATACTCACCTAAGTGATTTAGTAATGGCAGCGCTGATTACAGAGATACGTCGAAAATTTGCTCAAGATGAATTTGAATTTTCTAAACATGCCGTCGATCAGTCCATTCTACGGCGTATCCAAGTTCAAGAAATTCGTATGGCCATTGCCAATGGTCAAATTATTGAGGATTATCCGTATGATAAATATGGGCCTAGTTGCTTGATTTTAGGTTTTACAGCATTGCAACGTCCAATCCACGTACAGTGCAGTTATCCGAATCGTCCTCTTGTTAAAATTATTACTGTTTACGAACCCAATTTCCAAAGATGGAATCATCAATTCACTCGAAGGAGAGAAACCAATAATGGAGAACGAAACTCTGGTTGAAAAAAGGGTAACTTACACCCTTAGTTTAAATGATCAGTTAATTCTTGTTAAAAACGTCCCAGCACGGGTTAATGAAGAAACTGGAGAGCAGTTTTTTTCGCCAGCAACAGTAGAGTGTTTACAACAGACTGTTCTACACAATCAAGAACCGGATCATTTTATTCAGATTCCGGTTTATAGTTATTCAGAAAATTTAAACAATGTAGCCTGATTTCAGCAGATTTTTTTGGGTCATCGATCATGAATTCAGTCTAGGTTAAAATCAATAAAATGCTTGATCTTGTCAGGTTTTTTTTGGCATAATCATAGATTAATATTCATCAAAGTATTTCAAGTTGTTCGTTACTTTTTTCCAATTCAGAATCATCAATGATTTGAACTTGTAAATCTTGGTAAAACTCTTCCTGAGCCAGAGATACTTTCGACTGAGAACTTAGTAGTAATAAAGCCCAAAATACGCCAACTTTATCTTTTTTGTCTGGCAACTTATCTGGATCTAGATGATGATGCCAACAACGGAGTAATGTGTCTAAATCTACCCAGGAACGATGGGGTAAATCGGGCAAAATTTCCGGCAGACGGGTTTGCAAAAACTGTTCCAATTGACTAGCCAATTCAGTTAGATTTTCCTGGTGGGCTAATTCGGTAATGATTTGCAGAGCTTCCCGCCGGGATTGGGGTCGGGCTCGTTTGACTCGTTTTGGTTTTTGTTCACTTTTTTCGATCTCGACGGCGATCGCCTCAATTTGATCAATTAATTCCGCTAAAGTAACCCGACGACGTTGCAGGGGGGGGACAGCCGTGCGCCGACGCAAACGATTTTCTATGTCCCTTGGCAAGCGGGCTATTTGCTCCTCGCTCCATTCTTCTAGATCTGCTTCGGGTATAACTTCCTCCGGTTCCTGCTCCAAACTATGGAGGCTGTCGGCCTTGTAGCGCACCAACATGGAAGCCCAGAGAAAAGCTTGGCCAGAACGGGGCAAATTTTGCTGTTGAAAACTTAGGTCGAGGCTGTTGAGAATGCCTAGATCCTGCAAAAAACGATCAATCACGTCGATCACCGACACGTCCCAGGGGTTAATTTCCCCTTGGTGGGCCATTTCGATCAGGGTATCAATGGCATGGCTAGCCGCAGATGGTGTCATAATTCCCTATGTTAACTGCCCGCTGTGGGGATCACCAGTTGGAGGACGCAGGCATTATGGATGGGGTTTCCCTTGCGAATTTGCGCTTGAACTATACCCAGGGAGGTTTAACGGAGGCAGAGGTGGCAGACCATCCCTTTGCCCAATTCCATACCTGGCTTCAACAGGCGATCGCCGCTGAGTTGCCAGAACCCAATGCTATGACCCTGAGTACCCTTTCCCCGGAAGGCCATCCGGTAGGACGTATGGTGTTGCTCAAGGGCTTGGATGAGCGGGGCTTCGTTTTTTACACTAACTATCAGAGTGCGAAGGGGCAACAATTAACAGCCCATCCCTGGGCCGGATTAGTATTTTGGTGGGCGGCCCTGGAGAGACAGGTGCGGGTGGATGGCCGGGTGGAAAAAATTGATCCAGCAGAATCCGATGCCTATTTTGATTCCCGACCTCGTGCTTCCCAATTGGGCGCCTGGGCTTCTCCTCAAAGTCAAATTGTCGGCGATCGCCAGGTTTTGGAAGACGATTTAGCCCGTTGGGAAAAGCATTATGCTGGCCAATCTATCCCCCGACCACCGCATTGGGGAGGATTTCGAGTCATTCCCCATCGCATCGAATTTTGGCAAGGTCGTCCTAGTCGTCTCCATGACCGCTTGCAATTTAATTTAGTTGATGGCCAATGGCAAAAAGAGAGATTAGCGCCGTAGAAGTTAGGCATGCTCCCATGCCACTGCTGACTTAAAACTTCGACACTGTGGTTAATAACAATTATCGAGCTCATGTATTTGTGTAAATTTAGATGCTTTAACCTCCTTATCCCTACACAAATTTGAATCGGATGTTTTCCTTGCATTGCCTTCTGTGGTGGTCAAGATTGACCTCGCCCCTAAATCTGCGTCTCTAGTGGGGATCAATTTTTTAACATTTTTTAACATTTAGGCTAGAATCATAGGATTGTTTTGCCATCACGGCCCTTAAGATAAATACGTGCGTCTAGAAATTACCTCGCCTCAAACAAAACTTCCTTTCCTCAAAACTGAAGAATTACCCTTCACCCTCCAAGAGCTCAGAAGCGCCATCCCAGCGGATTGTTTCGAGCCATCGGTGGTCCGCTCCCTGGGCTACTTTTTTTTGGATGTTGGTTTAATTGCCGGATTTTATGCCCTAGCGGCCTATCTTGATTCCTGGTTCTTCTATCCCATTTTTTGGCTGATCCAGGGGACCCTTTTCTGGTCCCTGTTTGTGGTGGGTCATGATTGTGGCCATGGTTCCTTCTCTAAATCAAAAACACTGAACAATTGGATTGGCCACCTCAGCCACACGCCAATTTTGGTTCCCTACCACGGCTGGCGCATTAGTCACCGCACTCACCATGCCAACACGGGCAATATCGACACCGACGAAAGTTGGTATCCAGTGTCGGAGCAAAAATATAACCAAATGGCCTGGTATGAAAAGCTGTTACGTTTTTATTTGCCCCTGATTGCCTACCCCATCTATCTATTTCGGCGATCGCCAGATCGGGAAGGCTCCCATTTCATGCCCAACAGTCCCCTATTTCGTCCCGGAGAAAAATGGGCTGTTCTCACCAGTAGTCTTTTGCTCGCAACTTTTGTCGGCTTCCTCGGCTTTTTAAGCTTCCAATTTGGTTGGCTATTTTTGCTGAAATTTTATGTTGCCCCCTACATCGTATTTGTGGTGTGGCTGGATCTGGTCACATTTTTGCATCACACCGAAGACGATATCCCCTGGTATCGCGGTGATGATTGGTATTTTCTCAAAGGTGCCCTCTCCACCATTGACCGGGACTACGGTTTCATTAATGCCATTCACCATGACATCGGCACCCACGTTGCCCACCATATTTTCTTGAATATGCCCCACTACAAACTACGTCGAGCGACTGAAGCCATCAAGCCCATTTTAGGGGAGTATTATCGCTATTCCAATGAGCCAATCTGGAAAGCTTTTTTTAAATCCTATTGGGCGTGCCATTTTATACCGGACCAAGGTTCAGGGGTATATTACCAATCGCCATCGAATGGAGGATATCAAAAAAAATCCTAATTGAATAAAACTGACATCGGCAGGGAAAGCAATATCAGATGGTATTATTTCCCCCGATCGCCCCATTAACGATGCGGATCAAGTTCAAAAATTTTTAAACTATTCAAACAATAACAGTCCAAAAGATCAGCATTAAACCGACAACGGTGCCGTGGTGGGGGAGAAGGTTAAAAAAGGATTGTTTACTCAATTGTTGACTGAGAAAAATTGACCAAAGCACCCCCGCTAAAAGAAGCAGACCTTGCAAAAAGGCGATCGCCGCCGGATCCGCTACTAACATCGGTAAATCAAAGGGCAAAGACCAGTGGAACGTTTTTGGTACTAGGGTCAACACCTGCCCTGCTTCCCCCAAGCCCAGGTTGAGATAATGGGCCAAGTTGGCCGCTAAAGTGAGGGGCAATAAACCGTAGGCCAAGTTAATAAAAGGAATTTTTTGCCCAACTTTAGGAGTGGGAATCAAAAAGTAAGCTATCAGTGGCAGTAAAGCTGGTAAAAATAGCAAGCCGAGGGAGAGCAAACCATGGTTAATGAATGTACCCGCTGGTGGCAAATGCCATACTTCGATAAATTCCGGTAATCTCCTCAGTAAAACGCTATTAAGAAGTAATAACAATAATGCAACTTCGTAGGAGCGCACAGTATGGGTCGTAACAATGGCGATCGCCGGGGGACGTAAATTAAATTCCACTGAACGATGGGGACAGGCTTTTAAGCAAGTCATACATAGTACACAATCCCGATTATCCGTTAGTTGGGCCGGGTGGGTGCCCAAGGGACAGCCTTCAGTAGCTTGCCCTTCTCCTTTGGCAGGGCCTCCTTTGTAGCATTGGTAGGTAGTACATTCCGCCGAACAAGTTCCCTGTTGGGCCCGCAATTCCGTAATAGCTAATTTGGCAAACATGCCGTTCATGCCGCCAATGGGACAGAGGTAACGACACCAAAATCTTTGCTCAAAAATCACGGAGCAAACCATGGCCCCTCCCGTAATTAAAAGCAATAACCAAGCAGAAAGGTAAGCAGTATTTTCCAAATCCCAAAGTTCTTCCCAGAGTAAAATTAGGGCAAAAAGGGCAAAAAGAAACCAACCACCCCAATTTTCCGCCGCCTGTCTTGGCCATTTTTTTAGTTTTCTAGGCCAGAGCCACAGGGATAGTTTTTGGGTAATTTCTCCATAAATCATAAAGGGACAAACAGCACACCAAAGCCTACCGACAAAGAGAAATCCCAATAACACCAGAGGCCACCACCAAGCCCAAAATAAATTCAAAGCAAAATTTTGATCCCTCGTTTGCGGCCCTAGAAATAAAATGGCAACAATAAGGGGAAAAGCAAAGACGGTAAATCCATAATTAAGGCGATCGGGCCACCAAGCACTACGTAAAAATTGTCTAAACTTAGGGTAACGATTGAGTAAATTAAGGCGAAATAATTGTTTCTTACTTTGGGAGGGCCAAATAATTTCCTCGGTAATTACTTTTTCCCCTTGTAACTGGGTCACCGCCCGCTCCACCAGATTATTTAATTCCCGAACATTATTAGGAAAATCGTAGGCTTGCAAGCGGCGCAGGGCCTCCGGTGCTAAGGTGGGAACTTCGATGCCTTTGGAGCGACAAATTATACTTAGATAATAGTCAACATAATCTTCAATATCTGCTTTTCTCACCCGTAAAGGGGGGATTTTAATGGTGTTGGCAAAGAGGGGCGTAAGCTTAGGGATGATGTTTTCAGCAATGGCTATTACCTTGGCTTGACTATGGCGAAAAGTGGGTTCTGCTTCCCCTACGGTGACCACAGGTTGGTAAATACCTTCACAAATTAAATTGGCGATCGCCGGTAAAAGTTGGGGGTGCAATTCCTGGATATTGTTCAACAGCAAGGTGCCCTGACCCAAGGCTTCTAAAATTCCAGATTTACCCTGATTAGTGCCAAAAAGCTCTTGGCCACTGGCGGATAGCAAAGCACAGTTGACTTTCACCATGGCTGACCTTTGGGCTTGGGCTGAGCCAAAATGAATGAGGGCGGCGGTGTTATCCTTTTCCAGCCCCGGCTCCCCGAATAGCAACACTGGCTTTTGATCTGTTGATACCGTTTTAATTTGCTCCCGGAGCTTTTGGGCGTAGCGACTTTTGCCCATAATGGCCCGCTTAGCGGCGGGGACGAGGTAGGGGCGCAAAATCTTCTGTTTTTCCTGCTCAAAGAATAATTGGGCATTCAGTTCCCTGAGTTCTTGCACTAACTGCTGGGAAAACGCCTGGGTTATCTGGGGATAATCCTGGAGCAATTGCCGCATTTTTTGCCCCGGTAAATACCATAATTGACAGTCAGTAAGGGCAACTAAATCCTGTTCTAGGGGAGTATCAATCATGAATGCCTCTAGATTAATGATTGCCCCCGGTAATAGACAAAATTTTCTGGCACTGGACTCCAACTGTCCTTGGCCAAGAATGTACAAGTCCGTTCCCTTATCCCTATCCTTCGGTAGACTTTCCCCTTTAGCTAAGGAAAATTCAATTAATTGGCTGGCGATCGCCTCCAGAATCTCCGGGGCAAGCTGGCCTAATTCCGTCCGCTGTCGGAGCCAGGAAAGCAAAAGGGAAAGGCGATCGGTCATGACAAAACCTCTAAAACTAGGCCATTCTGACAAAATTGGACTTGCTTGAGTGATAAATGTTAATGTTTGAAAATCTGACTATCAAAGACAAAAAATAATGATATTGCCCTTGAGTTAAGTCAATAGTCAACTTAGATTAGCGCAAGATTGAAATTTTAGTCAATTAGCTCTAACTTTGTTTCAATTTATTACATTTAATTATTTTTTCATTTGATTTATTGTGTTTCCGGCGGATGTAAGCCATGACAAGGTTGCTTGTGCAAATAAGTTCTGAACCCTTAACAATTGATTTTCCATCAATCGTATCGATGACAGAGCAACAATTTTATGAATTTTGTTTAGCAAACCGCGGTCTGCGCATCGAACGTACTGCCAAGGGAGAAGTAATTATTATGCCCCCCGCCTTCTCGGATACAGGCAATCGGAATTTTAACCTTGCCGCCCAACTCTGGAAATGGATCGAACAAGATGGAACAGGGCTTGGTTTTGATTCTAGTTCAGGTTTTACTTTGCCTAATGGTGCGATCCGTTCCCCTGATGTGGCCTGGATTAAACTGACAAAATGGAATCAATTGACCAACAAACAAAAGGCTTCTTTTGCTCCCATTTGTCCAGATTTTGTCGTCGAGTTACGCTCATCAAGTGACACCCTATCCAGCCTGCAGAAGAAAATGGATGAGTATATTGCTAATGGAACTAGATTAGCTTGGTTAATTGATCGTCAAAATCATCAAGTCCATGTTTATCGTCCCCATCAAGACCCGGAAATTTTAGACAATCCACTAACTGTAAGTGCTGAGCCAGAACTAGTTGGCTTTGAGTTAACTATGGCAAAAATTTGGTGAATGGCGCTCAAACAGTAATCGGAGTCATGGGCATTCCCCACCGCTTTCTTGGATCCCCAGGCTAACATCTCCGGTAGAATGGGCGGGGATTTAAGCGCAATTTGAGGAAGTTTGGCCAATGTCGAAGTTTGTTTTTGTGACTGGAGGGGTGGTATCCAGCATTGGTAAAGGCATTGTGGCCGCTAGTCTAGGACGGTTACTGAAATCCCGCCATTATTCCGTTTCCATCCTCAAGCTCGACCCCTACATCAACGTGGACCCCGGCACCATGAGTCCCTTTCAACATGGGGAGGTCTTTGTCACCGAAGATGGGGCAGAAACGGATTTAGACCTGGGACATTACGAGCGCTTTACCGATACTTCCATGTCTCGCCTCAATAGTGTTACCACCGGTTCCATTTACCAGGCGGTGATTAATAAGGAACGACGGGGAGCCTACATGGGGGGCACGGTGCAGGTTATTCCCCACATCACCAACGAAATTAAAGAAAGAATTCTCCGGGTAGCCCAAAATACCAATCCCGATGTGGTGATCACAGAAATTGGGGGCACCGTGGGGGACATTGAATCCCTCCCCTTTTTGGAAGCGATCCGTCAGTTCCGCAAGGAGGTGGGTCGTCATAACGTTATTTACATGCACGTTACGCTCATTCCCTGGATTCCCGCCGCCAAGGAAATGAAAACCAAGCCCACCCAACACTCGGTTAAGGAGTTGCGTTCCATCGGTATTCAGCCGGATGTTTTGGTTTGTCGTTGCGATCGCCCTTTACATCCGGGCATGAAGGAAAAGTTATCGGAATTCTGTGACGTACCGGTGGAATCGGTGATTACTTGCCAGGATGCCAGCAGTATCTATGAGGTACCGTTAATCCTGGAAAAAGAAGGATTAGCCCACCAGGCCCTAGAGTTGCTCAGAATGGAAAATCGATCGCCCGATCTGTCCCAATGGCAATCCCTGGTGGAAAAAATGCAGTCTCCCCACCATGAAATTACTGTGGCGTTGGTGGGTAAATATGTTCAACTCAGCGATGCCTATCTATCTGTGGTGGAAGCCCTGGGCCATGCGGCGATCGCCAGTGACAGCAAACTTAACCTGCGTTGGGTCAGTGCGGAAGAAATTGAAGCCCAGGGAGCAGCCACTTTCCTGAAAGAAGTTGACGGAGTATTGGTGCCCGGCGGTTTTGGCATTCGGGGCGTGGACGGCAAAGTTCAGGCGATCGAGTATGCCCGGGAAAATCAACTGCCCTTTTTGGGGCTTTGTTTGGGTATGCAGTGCTCTGTCATCGAATGGGCTAGGAACGTAGCCAAATTGCCGGAGGCCAACAGTGCCGAATTTGAAACGGAAACCCCCAATCCGGTCATTAACCTCTTGCCTGAACAACAGGACGTGGTGGACCTGGGGGGAACCATGCGTTTGGGTCTCTACCCCTGTCGCATTGCCCCAGACACCCTCGCTTTTTCCCTCTACCAGAAGGAAGTAGTCTACGAACGCCACCGCCACCGTTATGAATTTAATAACTCATACCGCAACCAATTCACCGATACTGGCTTTGTCGTCAGTGGCACCTCCCCCGACGGCCGCCTAGTGGAAATCATTGAATATCCCCACCATCCCTTTTTCATTGCCTGTCAATTTCATCCCGAATTTCATTCCCGTCCCAACCAAGCCCATCCCCTCTTTGGCGGCTTCATCAACGCCATCTTAAAACATCGCAATGCCCCTGCTAAGATAGCGATTAACTGCCACACCGTTACCGAAGACCATGAGCCAAGTTAAAGAAATCCAGGGTAAGGCCCTGCCCCTAGTGGGGGACGACATCGACACCGACCGCATCATTCCTGCCCGCTTTTTGCGGTGCGTCACCTTTGACGGACTGGGGGAACATGTCTTTGCTGACGATCGCCAACAACAGGGGGGAAATCATCCCTTTGACCTACCGCAATACCAACAGGCAACTATTTTGGTGGTCAACCGTAACTTCGGCTGTGGCTCTAGTCGGGAGCACGCCCCCCAAGCCATTATCAAATGGGGCATCAAAGCCATCATCGGGGAAAGTTTTGCCGAAATCTTTTTAGGAAATTGTTTGGCCAATGGGGTGCCCTGTGTCACCGCCTCCCATCAACAGGTTACTGATTTACAGCAAGCCATCACAGCGGCTCCTAATTTGCCAGTGAGTTTAGATTTAACCACCGCTTCCGTGACCTACGGCAAGCAAAATTTTGCCATTGTGCTTTCCGACGGAGCCCAGCAAATGCTGCTGGATGGCCAATGGGACACCTGTGGGCAACTGGTGCAAAACCGCAATCAAATTGTCGCCACGGCCCAAAAACTCCCCTATCTGCACTGGACCGCCGGTGCCGCTTAGAACGGGTTAAAAACTCCCCCTAGCCAAACCATTGGCCGGTAAAAAAGTAAAAGAATCCGGAGGACTATCGGTAATTTGCTGACCGCCCTTGGGGGGCAAAATACAATGTTGCCACCTCCCCCTCCGGGAGCCATTACTTTTCCGCTATGGGCATCAGTAGGTTAACTTTTTTGGGCACTATGTCGATAGGGCTGGTTTATGCCTAGCCGCAGTTTTGCTTTCCACTCCCACCACACGTCAGGAAACAATGGAAACCGAGCAACTTCTTTGGCAATATGGTCAAGGCACCAGGGACTTTAGTTGCATTACCCTACACCACGCCGACCTAATCCAGTCCGATTTACCCGATATCATCCTCAATCGGGCCCTGCTGGAGTATGGCAATTTCAGTGGCAGTAACTTTTCCCGAGCCCAACTGCGCCGCACTGACCTCAGCCATGCCCGCCTGATGGGGGTGAGGTTCTGTCGAGCAGACTTAACTGGCATAGATTTGAGCCACTCAGACCTAACTTGGGTGGACTTCACCGACTGCAACCTCAGGGGAGCCAATTTAGCCTATGCCAAACTCAAACAAGCTAAACTGATTCGCACTAATCTGGAGGGGGCTAACCTAGTGGAAACTAATTTCCAGGGGGCGGTCCTTGAGGGGGTGAACTTTGCCAGGGCGGATTTGAGTGGGGCGGATCTTAGCCGTATCGATTTAGCTCAGGCAAATTTTAGCCGGGCTGATCTAGACGGAGGAGACTTTCGCAAAGCCAACTTCGACCACGCCAGCTTCTATAAGGCGGATCTAAGTCAGTCACAATTGCGTCACGGTAAAGTGGAGGAAGCTTTTTTACAGAGAGCCGACCTTAGTCAAGCTAACTTGAAGGGAGCAAATTTGGCGAGGGCATTGATGAAGGAAGTTAACCTCAGTTTGATTAACCTATCGGAAATCAGTCTCAAAGCTAACCTGGCCGGTAATCAGATTAACTTTGCGGGGTGTGCTCTGCGGAGCGCTGTTTTTCAGGGGACTAATTTCCAAAATGCTAATTTTGACTATGCTTCCCTGCGCAAGACTCTATTAGCGGGGGCAATACTGCGGGGAGCCAATCTAGTCGATGCCTGTTTGCAGGGGGCCGATTTGCGTAATGTCAGTTTTCAAAATAGTCACATCAGCAGTATAAACTTAGCGAAAACAATTATGCCGGATGGGAGCGTGCATCCCTAATGAAAGTGTTTTCGGTTTTTGTGGTAGTCGGGGGGATGATGGTATTAGCTGGTGGAGCCCTGATGGCGATCGGCAATCCTGGTAAGCCGGACTATGAAGACTATGCCGTAGAGACCCTCAGCACCTATCTGAAAACCGAGATTTGTCCTAAAGCACCGGCGGATTTCGGCGGCTTCGTGCAGAGTTATTGCAAAACCTTGGTGGATGCGGGGCAACCGCAAATTAAGCAAGTCATCGCCCAAACCACTAATCAGCAAAACTTTTTGTTGTTTAGCATTTATGAAACCACCCTAGCTCTGCCGGATCCTTTCCCTACCTACGAGTTTCAAACCATTGGGGTAATGAAACAGTTTTATACCTACCAAGCCATGGAAATGTAAACAGGTGACCGATGGATGGCGCCAAAAGAGAGCCTAGGCGGAACAGCATTGTTAACCAGGTAGTTAAGTTTGATTAATTAATTTTGTCCGACTATTGCCGTTGTGTAATTGTTATTTTAATCTTTCCCTTTGTTGGTTGTTGATAATGACAGAGTTAATTAAATCTCTACCAAGTTGGCTCAAGATTACGCTCGTTTTCCCCATCCTCTTTTTGAATGGGGTTTTGTTAACTCTGATCATTGATCGTTTCCGTGACCTCTTTGACTACATCATTATTGCGACCTTAGTAACTTTCTTGCTCAAGTTAACCATTGGTTTTTTAGTTAGCAAGGGTATTGGTAAACGGTTGGCAATTTTTGCGGTCATTACCATCAGTTTTGCACTGATCGCCCTGGGGGGAATTACGATAATCCCTTTAATGGCCAGTCAATTGAGTAATCTTTCCCAGGATATTCCCCATTGGCTCAGTGCCAGTAAAGACCATTTAGATAATTTGCGCAACTCTACTTTCGCCCTAACCCTCGATGGCATGGGGATCAATATTGATGACCTATTGCAAAAGACCTACATTGCCTTGAGTAAAGAATTGGACCGCATTGGGCAAATTAGTCTGAAAGTATTGACCGAAACCATTGGGGGCGTGGTGGATACTCTAGTGATCTTGGTGTTAACTATTTTTTTATTAGTGGGGGGGGATGGTTTTTGGCAAGGAATTCTGAGTTGGTTACCCTCTCCCTGGGAGAAAAAAATTCCCCAATATGCCAGTGAAATTTTCCGGGATTATTTTATTAGTCGTTTAATTCTGGCGTCGGGGTCTAGCCTAGCTCGCTTGGTGGTTTTTGCCGCTTTAGGCATTCCCTACAGTATTCTTTTCGCCTTTAGTTTGGGTTTGGCCAGTTTGATTCCCTTTGCTGGGGCGGTGGTAACCTTTATTGGCACTGTGGTTTTAGTTTTAAATGGTTGGGTAGTGGCAGTGAAATTTTTCGTCAGTGCCATTGTTATTGATCAAATCACCGACAACGGTGTGGCACCCAAATTAATGGGGGATAAAATTGGCTTAAATCCGGTCTGGATCTTGATTTCAATCTTTGTCGGGGCAGAAATAGCCGGTTTGCTGGGGGTACTGCTGGCAGTCCCGATCGCCAGTGTGATCAAGAAAGTGGTTGATGATGTGCGGGCTGGAAAAACTGATCTCAGTGAACCTGAGCCCCAGGATCCGCCGGAGATACTGCCGGAATCCCTTGCTTAGGGTGGGAACGTATGTGGGATGACAAAAAAATTAAGACAATCTAGCTCAAACCAGATGTAAGAGCAAGCAAAAACCTGAAAAGCTGAGAAGAAGCACCACCACGCCGTTTTACCTCAGTTTATGACCTGGTGTAACCAGGGGGGAGTCATCAATTCCCGTTTTCGTTTCCGGGTACGAGCCCGGTCTACTGCCACGCAGAATGCACAGAGACACCCTTATTTTTCAAGCATAGATCAAAAAACGTTGTTGGCAGTCACCAACGCGGTAGTTACTTCCCTGCCATTATAACCCGATCCTTTGGCGATCGGGCAATGGGACTAGACTCCCAACCGGGACGTTAATTGGGCTAGCAGTCCCGTTGGGTAAGGCACTAAGCGGAATCAACCTGGGCCGTATTCAGATTATCCTTGGCGATGGTTGAATTTCCAGAGGGCACTGGAAACCCAGTTGGTGAGAATGTGGGCCACAATGGGCACCAGTAAATTACCGCTGGCGATCGCCCCGTAGCCCAGCACCAAACCCACCACTGTCGCCCAAACCACATAGGGCCACTGCTCAGCACTGCTCAGGTGCAGTACGCCAAAAACTAAACTGGAAACCACCACGGCCAACCCCCCAGCCCCCAGGGCCGATAACATCACTCCCCGAAATAGTAATTCTTCACTGAGGCCGGGCAACAGTCCCAACCAGAGTAGGTCAGCCCACACCAAGGGTTTAATGACAAAGGCGAGATAGACATCGGCACTGGCTCGATAGGCAGGCCAAAGTCGGTAAATTAATCCACTGGCCAGGATAATGGCCACCGCTAAACCTACTCCTATTAAGGCATCCGGAGCATTTAAACTTATCCTTAACAGGGTTACATCCCCCCACCATTGCCAAAGCTTAGCAATGATCAGCAGTAACACCGCTGTGAATCCCATCACCCCCAAAATTTGGGTACGGTTCAGGGGTTCCATTTCGGAAGGACTATTAGATGGAGACACAGATACTCAGGGTAGGCGGTGAAGAAGGGGAAAATCCGGTTGGAAACAATCAAGGTTAATGCCTGCACGGTCTGCACACAGCACACCGATCGCCTCTAAATAAGAGTTTACCCTAACCACAGAAATGCCTAGGTCTTCGGCATAGACTTCTAGTTGGGTGGAGTTATTTTCCACCGCAATGATGCGGGTAGAAGTTTGGCTAAAACTCATCAGGGCCGAACCACCGCAGGCACTGGCGGGCACAACCACCGCATTCACGTCCCGACTCCAGAGGGTTTGGCCATCGGTGCCGGGAAATCTCTGGTAGTGGGGAGCCCGACTCAGCCCCATCAACACACAGGGTAAAAAGGTGTAGCCCAATTCCTCTGCCGCCGACCGGGGAGAAATCTCTGGATCCAGGGGTAGGGGACTCAACGCTGGAGCATGGGCACAGGGCACCTGAAACTGCCGCACCACCAAATGGGAAATGACTGCTTCGGCCCCCGCCAAGGGATCCACTCCCCGGCCATGGCGATAATCAGCTAGCACTTGACTGCCCACGTCGTCGGGAAAGCGAGCAATAACGGCGATCGCCTGGGCCTTGGTCTGGGTCAATAACTTATCCGCCGCCCGCAATAAGCTTTCTGGATTGGCAATGGTCCCCCAACTCGTCCCCGAGGCCGATAGTCGCAACTCTACCCCCAGGGGTTCATCCGTAACAACATAATCCGTCAGAGTTAAACCGAGGGTGGCCCTGGCTCCGTCCGCCACCTGCAAATGTCGCCAGCGCAAATCTTCCTCAATGCCCTGGTCCAAAATCAGCCCAATGGCATTTTGATGCCCTGGTGCGAGACCCCAATCCCCCTGGGCAAAGCGGTCTAGGGCATAACCTTCCACATAAAGAGCATTAGGTATGGGGTAATAAAGTTGAGCCCCGTTCAATACATTGGGATGGGTAATTAGGCGATCACACACTAGAGCCATGGCCCTGGCGATCGGCAAAGCATCCCCAGCGTAACCACCAATGGCCGCCCCCACCCCAGTGGGAATGATTAAAGTGACGTTATAACTCAAAGTAACCGTAAAAGACTGGAACTGGTGAAATTTAAACTTCTAGACTTCCTGCACCGCTGTTACTGTGACCACCGCCTCCACCTGGGCTTTTTGTTGCTCTTTGTCCACCGCTGTCACCGCCCACCGCAGGGGATCACCCCGTTTGGCCAACTCCGCTTCAATTTCCCGTTGCAGTTCTAGGGGATTTTCCTGGAGGTCAATTTCCGCAGTGATGAAATGAGTAGTCATGGTTGATTGGGCTGATGTATGGGACTAGGCAAAGGGAAACCTGATTGGATCTTAGCAAAACCCCAGGAATTTCTCGCTATAATTCCAAATTGACCACAAAGCTAACTTGGGCAAAACAAAAGCTTGAAAAAGGTTGTAGTTGGCATTACCTCCCTTCTAATCTGGAGTTTATTAGTGGGGACAGTGTTATGGGGAGAAAGTATTTGGTTTTCCCATCCTCCCCTGACTCCTGGCGATCGAGCTTCCCTTAACCAATATTTGGCCGATCGCCTTAACCAAGGGGAGGGTAAGGAATTAGGCAGTGCTGCCCTAGCCCTGATCCAGAATAGAAAAGTAGAGACCGTACATACGGTGGGTGTGGAGAATGTTGATTCCCGTTCCCCCATTAAACCCGAAAATACCCTCTACCAAATGGCTTCCGTAAGTAAACTGGTCACCGCCTGGGGGGTAATGAAATTGGTGGAAATAGGACAGATTAATTTGGACGACCCAGTGTTGCCCTACCTTCAGCGTTGGCAGTTTCCCGCTGATAGCCCTTACCGAGCAGAGGTAACCATTGCCCAACTGTTGAGCCATACCGGTGGACAGAACGATCATTTTGGCTATGGGGGATTTTTGCCGGGGCAACCATTGCAAACCCTGGAACAGTCCTTGACCCTAACAAACGATGTGGCCTTTGGGGAACCAAGGGGAGTGGAAGCCGTTTATCCACCAGGAAAAGAGTTTAGCTATTCCGGTGGCGGTTATACCGTTCTGCAATTATTGGTGGAAGAGGTAACGGGAAAGTCCTTTGCTGAATTTATGCAGACACAAGTCCTTAACCCGTTGGGTATGACCGGGGCCAATTTTGATTGGCAAACCATTGTTACCCAGGGCCAGGCGGACGATTTAGCCACTAGTTTTACTGAAGATTTACAACCCAGTCCTCCCCGCCATTTCACTGCTACGGGGGCGGCTTCTCTTTATGCCAGTTTGGCTGACATGGTTAAATTTGCCCAAGCCCATCTGCAAGGGAATCCTGTCCTAAGCACCGAGACTCTCAACGCCATGGCGGAACCACAGCCAGGCACCAAGGGAACTTGGGGTTTGGGCATGATGCTATACCAAACCACGGACAATGGGGGCCATGTTGTGGGCCATGACGGGGGGAATGTACCTGCCCTGAACCACACTTTGCGGGTTAATCCAGCAACGGGTAATGGCATTGTGCTGCTGCTATCGGGGAACCGTAACCTAGCTAGTGACCTGGGGGATGATTGGGTTTATTGGGAAACAGGTAAGTTAACGACGGCGGCCAGGCAACGATTTTGGCAGTCTCGGCTCATACCCGGTTTAGTGGCCATCGGGGCTGGGGCGATCGCCATTAGCCTTTGGATTTTTATACTCCCGGGGTTACGCCGACGATTTTCAGGTCATTAAAACTCTGGGTTTAGAACTCAGACTACGGTGAATGCCTTACCATAGTTGGCTATGGGCACAGTCCTCTGCTCACATTTGAGGTAAATGGTCAGCACCTCCTCCGATGGCGATCGCCGCCGCACGATCAACTTACCCCCCAGTAGTTGAAAAAGGTTTTTGGTCACGTCCCAATTTAAACTCAGGCAACCTGTTTCCGGCTGGAACATGAGCAATTCCCCTAGGGCCTTGACGGGATTGGCTTGGTGCACCGACTGGGTATGGAACTGCACCTTTAATTGGTCCCCGGCGGTGGTGATTTTTAAATGAATTTCTCCGCCTCCGTTGAAATTCCGCACAAATTTTTCAATCATGCCCCCCAACACCTGGTCCAACAAACTGGGGTTACTCCACACCTGGGGCAAGGAATGGGGAATTTGGGCTTGTAAATTAACGTTGTAGCGTTGGGCCTGTTTTTGCCAGCGGGGAATCCCGGCTTGAAACACTGCTTCTAGGGACGTGACTGTCAGGGGCACCACCAATTCTGGCAGGGGCGTTGACTCCAATTCCGTGGCTCGGAAAATCAGATCCATGCGGCTGATTTGATCACTACACTCCCGGTCAATGGATTCAATCCGTTTGAGCACTTCTGGGGAAAGATCTTTACGACGCAACAACAACTTGGTCAGGGTGCGAATACTAGTTAGGGGAGTGCGCACCTCATGGGTTAAAGCTTGGAGCAGTTCCACGTCTGGGGATGGTTCCGCCGCTTCCTGTTCCTGCAGTGGGGAAAGATTATGGAGATTGGGCTGATAGTCCAGCATTAACTGCCCGAAGTAAGTCACCAAACGGAAATCGGGCTGGGGAAAATTAAAGGCCGCTATGGCTTTTTGTAAGAGGGGCAGGTCAGAGCCTAGTCCGTACTTGAGACGAGTCTGGAGACTAAACCAAGCTTGTTGCAAAATCTCCGGGTCAAAACTCCAGTAAAACTGGGCTAAACCCTGCTCATTCTTACCCAACAGCAATAACAAACCAAATTGGGGGGTCATCAGCCAGCAAAATTGTTCTTCCGCCAAGGGATCCTGGGGAAACAGGGGAATTTCCCGCATGGGAGGGGTTGGACTCCATTCAGATTCCTCACCAACTAAACAGGGCCAAGGGGAAAACTCCTCCCAGGAAGTGGCAATGCCTTGGTAAAAATTTCGCACCAGCACCGCATCTTTGAGCACCGGAGCGGGGCCAGCCAAACAAATTCCCGGTAATTCCCCCCCTACATTGACATTGGGTAAAGTCTGCCTTAAAAATGGCTCCAAAGCGGCGATCGCCCCAAACCATTGTTGCTGGGCTTTGGGATGGGCCCACTGGGGAGCCCGCCCCCGGTCATATCCTCCCCAACCGGAAGACACAAACAAATCACTCAACTTTAGGCAAACTTCATTCACGGGAACCAGATTTTTAGGTAGGGAAAATCAACAACGGTAATAGCGGGCGATGGAGATCTGAAAGGGGCAAGGAGATAGCAAACTTTTTGCCACTGCAATTTAACAGACTCAGCAGTGTTGGTGTGGCCTCTCCCCCTGATGGTAAGCCGATTTTCCTTTCCCCCTTAGGCGTAAAACCGAACAAGATCCGACGGATGGACGCAAAAGCGCGAAGAAGTGATGACAAATTTGCACCGCTATCCATCCTGACCAGGGGAAAACTCCATTAATTCTCCGATCATTTTTGTAATGCGTTAACACTATGATCATTGGCAGAGATACGATCAGATAGAAATTATGAATTTATGCGGTTTTAAAATCTAATTACCTAATTAAGGTTTTGCATTGGTAGCATCAACCACTCGGACCAATTGTCTTCCTACGGTGAGCATATCCAGCGGAAGAACTTCGTCACCCCGTTATTTTTAAGTAACCGATCTCCACTCTAGTCCCCTACGAAAAACATCGTAATTCCCTCGTTGATGCCAAAACTGGCCACAGCTTTATCGCTTTTGAGGAAGAGACTAGTGAGAGTTAATGAAAATATTTTAATGCCAATATTTTTTAACTAACAATTTATGTTGTCCATTGTTGGAAAATTGCTGACTATTCCATCCTTGGCGATCGCCCCCCACAGTGGAACCGGACACAACACAGACAGAAAAAACGCTAATAAATTCAGTATTTATCACTGTAGAATTTTGTTTTATATCAAGTCGAATAAAGATACTTAGTTACCGAAAAAATAAAATCGGCACAAGCTATCAAGTTTTGGCGATCGCCATAATCGTAGCTGTAGACAATTAATTATTTTCAATAAATCGGATTAAAGAATTTATGAATTACAGAGTAAAAAGGTTGAAATCGAGACTAAATTACCTTGATATTGACTATGACTGGAAAATTTTCTATTAATAAATTCCCCTAAAGTCCTGTTTCGTACAGATAAGAATGTAGTTCTGAAGATAAGCTTTTGGTTTGGGCCTGCCCGGCGTCCCGTTTGCGCGCAATCCTTACTCTATAAAGAGATCAGCTTATCGTGCAGAGTAAATTTTCCCAAGCTTTGGGAGACAAGGAGCCATAAGCATTTTAATTCAAATGAATCTAAGAGGTTTTGGCATACAACCTTTATGATTGTTAGTGAATTGAGATGCCATTTTTAATTAATTGCATTGCCAATGACCAATAACCCCCCCATAAAATTAAATCAGTTATTAGGACTCCTCCCCGTCGAAGCTTATAAACGTTTAACTCCCCATCTCAAAAAAGTTGTTTACAAGACCGGCACAGTACTATACGAGCCCAATGAGGTGATGGAATTTGCCTATTTTCCCAATACAGCCATGATTTCCGTTGTTTCAATTATGGAGGATGGCTCCACCACAGAAATTGGTTTAATTGGCAATGAAGGAATGGTGGGATTGCCTATTATTCTAGGGGGAAAACAGACCACAAGTCAGGTCATCGTCCAGGTGCCAGGGGAAGCGTGGAAACTAAGTGCCCATATACTGTTGCAGGAGTTTGAGCAGTCTCCCCAACTGCAAAGAATTTTTTTGCTCTATACCCAAGCGAGACTTACCCAGATTTCCCAGAGTGCCGCCTGCAATCGTCAACATAAAATTGAAGAACGTCTGGCCCGCTGGTTAATGTCCGTCCATGACTGTGTTCAAGTGGACGAAATCCCCCTCACTCAAGAATTTGTCGCCAATATGCTCGGAGTTAGGCGATCGGGGGTAACCATTGCAGCGAACTCTCTGCAACAGTCCGGCATGATTGCTTATCGTCGGGGAAGAATAACTTTGTTAGACTACGATGCCCTTAAAAAAACTAGCTGTGAATGCTACCAATTAGTACAAGATGAATATATTCGTTTACTTGGTTTTCGTCGGGGTTAAGCTAAGGATAAGAGCATGATCGTACAGACAAAAAGCAATATTTTTACTAGGTTGGGTGTGGGGAATAATGAGTAAAAAAGCAAAGGTTCTTTAGAGATAGACACACCATTACCGGGTGAGGAATTCTGGATTAAGTCCGGATAAAATATTTTCAAAAACTGTCTAGAAACTTTGCGGCGACGGCAAGCCTTAAAGCTTCTTGGAGCATCAGACCCAGTCATAACGTTGGCTTTTTTAGAGTTTCCCGCCATTCGGTCGTACAACTATTGCCAGTTTAATAATTGGTGTGATGCAATGTCCTCCTATCTTGTAAACGAAACTCTGGCGGTGGTGGAACAAGAAATTGATCAGTTTTTGATAGACTTTCCCCGTGACCACCCCTATGTCATGGCCCTATCGTTGCCCTCTTTTCGTCAACAACTCAAAGCCAAGATTTTGAGCACAATTCCTAATCGCCATAAAGTTAGAACAGACGAAGATTTAGAATTTACCTCTGTCCATGACTATACCGGCGTAATTGAAGAAAGATTGGTCATTGAGGAAAGAATTCTTCGGACAATGCCAGACATGATTGATGATTTTAGATATCGTGTTCGTCAAGAAGATTCAGGGGAAATTATCGACCAAGATACCCAAACAAATTCACATTATCTGAATACGAATTGGTGGGTGAGGGTACACACAATTATTCCCTGTGTAACCTATTACTTTGGTCCTTTCACCGATCAAAAAGAAGCTAGCACGGCTTATCCTGGTTATCTCGAAGATTTGAGAGCAGAAAAGGCCATCGGTATTTTTGCTGATATTAAACAGGACTGCCCCCGTAACTTAACCCTGGTTGACTCACCAGCAGATCTGAAACAGGATCAGCAACGATTGTGGAAAATTTATAAAAAAATTTATCGACAAAAGTCAATCCTCGAAAATTCCTACCACAAATTATTAGAGCTGTTACCTGGAAATTACTTAATTGTTGATTGCCATGGAAAAATCCAAGATGCGAACCAAAATGCCTGTCGTTTGCTTAACACCAATAGAGAATCCCTAAGGGGAAAACCTTTTATTTACTATGCACCTCAACAACAAATTTCATTACTCGAAAACCATCTGGAAAATATAGTTAAAGATCAGAGTGAATGGCAGGTGCCCTATTGTTGGTCAATGCAACTCCAATCCCTAAGCAGTATTTCCATCAGTGTGGATATTCAAGCCACTCAAAAAAGAGATGACAATGGTGAAATTAATGGTTTCTATTGGTTATTAAACGACATAACATCCCTTGCGACCATTAATGACCAACTCTATTATGAATCTCACCATGACAGTCTGACTTGTTTACCTAACCGTCGTTCCCTGGCTCTTTTTTTAGAAAACCTACACCAGAATGTCCATGCCGGAGACAACTATGGTGATCAGGTATTTGCACTGCTGATGCTGGACTTGAATAAATTTAAGAGCATTAATGATCGATTCGGGCATTTGTTTGGAGATAAAGTGCTACAACGGGTAGCGGAAGTCCTCCTGGAGTGTGTGCGAGAAGGTGACCAGGTTGCTCGACTGAGTGGAGATGAATTTATAATCGTTTTGAAGTCAACCCAGTCAGGCGATGATGCGAAAAAATGTGCAGATCGCATTCATCGACTATTCTCCCGTCCGTTAACGGTGGAGGGGATTCAATTGCTTGTTAGCACTAGTATCGGTGTTGTGATCAGCAATTACGACCAGTTTGATTATGAACGTTTAATCGATTATGCCGATACTGCCATGTATGAAGCCAAACGAAACGGTAATTTGTTTGTGGTTTTTGATGATACCCAACCTTCAGCTAATGGCAAATCCCACCCGTCACCAATAAAAAATTTATCCTTAGAAGAAGGGGAAGGGATTTAATTTTGGGTTTTCGGCAGGCGCATTTAGACTTTTTGTTGGGGCACAGGATTTCTTCGCTAGGCTCACTCGCCTTATATCCCCATAGCTAAAGCTAGGGGCTTTACCACGATTTTCGGTAACTTGGCATTCTTTGGATGGTGAAATTTTTCCACTAACTATCCATTTCTTCCAACAAATAGCAAAAGGGGAGCGGTTGGAACCCGACCCCCTTGGAGATAGTTATTATTTTTTGCCAGTTTGATGAAAATTAATTTGTCTTCGATAGGTGAAGGGATAAAATTTATCCTTCCACCCAGAGTGAGCTATTCAGACACAGCGGCACTGGAAACAGCTCCCCCAAAGGAGTCGGTTTCTTTAACGAAGCCAGTGTAGGCCTCCATGCCATGTTCGCCGATGTCCAAACCAATCATTTCTTCTTCGCCGGATACCCGGATACCCATGGTTTGTTTGAGAATAATCCATACGGCAAAGCTGAAGATAGAAGTGAAAGCTCCGATGGTGGCAATACCGATAATCTGGATGATTAACTGGTTAATGCCACCGCCGTAGAACAAACCTTTCTCCATGTTAAATAAGCCTACCGCTAGGGTTCCCCAGATACCATTAACTAAGTGAACGGAAAGGGCACCTACCGGGTCATCGATCTTGATTTTGTCGAAGAAAGCAACGGAATAGACAACAATGATGCCAGCAATGCCCCCAATGATTACGGAACTCCAGTAGGATACTCCGGCACAGCCTGCGGTAATGCCGACCAGACCAGCAAGAACACCGTTGATTACCATGGTCAAATCGGGCTTACCGTCTTTGAGCCAGGAAGTAAACGTGGCAGTGATACCACCAGCAGAAGCGGCCAAGTTAGTGGTGACGGCAATGTAAGCACAGGCTTGATCCGCCGCTAACTGGGAACCAGGGTTAAAACCAAACCAGCCGATCCAGAGAATTAAGCAACCAAGCATGGCAAAACCCATGTTATGGCCGGGGATAGCACCGGGGCGGCCATCGACGAATTTACCCAAACGAGGCCCAAGTAAGAATGCCCCAGCTAAGGCGGCCCAACCTCCGACGGAGTGAACCACTGTAGAACCAGCAAAGTCAATGAAACCCATGGTGTAGAGCCAGCCGCCCGCATCCCAAACCCAGTGGCCGGTAATGGGATAGGCAATACCCACTAAGAGAACGCTGAAGATTAAAAATTCGTTGAATTTAATCCGCTCAGCAACAGCACCGGAAACAATGGTGGCGGCGGTGGCGGAGAACGCAACCTGGAAGAGGAAAAACACCGCCACAGGTAAGCCCTCGGGAAAGGGGCTTAATCCATAGTTGGAGTGGTCACCAGCTAGGAAAAATCCGCCGAAGCCAAAGAAGGGATTGCCACTGCTGCCGAACATCAAGGAAAAGCCGATCGCCCAGTAAGCAATGGTTGCCAAGGCAAAAACAATCAGGTTTTTAGTCAGGATGTTAACGGCATTTTTCTGGCGGCAAAGGCCAGTTTCTAGCATGCCGAAGCCTGCATTCATGAAAATGACCAGAATGGCTGCTATCAAGATCCAGATGGCATTAAGGGTTCCCTGGAGGGTGGCTACACTCTCGTTGACCACCGTGATGTCGAGTACCTCCACATCTTGGGCGATCGCCGCAGCATTCCAGATCGCCACAATCAGCGCCGTTAAGGGAACACAGGCCAACCAGGGGGAATTTATTTTACGGCGTACAAAGCGAAAAAGAGAGGATTTTTCTGCCCCTATACGCGAGGAATGTGTCCGATTAACAGGACTCCTCTCACCCACATTTAGTTTAGACAATATCGAATTAGACATTTTGTACTTTAATCTACATTGTTCTACGAAAGTCCTCCGCCACTCATTTCTCCCAAATTATTAAGCCAGCTCTGTGATAGTGCCTTGCCATAGATTTGGTCGAAGAATAGAAGAAACTAGACTTTTTCGGACATCAAACCATTAGAGTATTCAATTTTTACATGATTGTTTTCTGTATGATTTACTACTTTTCAAATGGAAAATTCGGTGTAAACCTGCGGACTTTGCCGACTGACCGGCTTTTTGCCATGGGTCCAATCGTTTTTTTGTACTAACAAGCCTTTGCGGTCTGGATTTGCTTCAGCAAGGTGCGGATTCGATCGCCAATTTCTGTCCAGGCTTTGGTTGCCACTAAATGGGGCGGGAATAGCTGGCCGGATAGACCAACGGCGATCGCCCCGGCGGCCAGGAAAGCCTGGGCATTTTCTAGGGTTACCCCTCCGGTGGGAATGAGGGGAATTTGCCCGAGGGGCCCCTGGAGGGCTTGAATATAGTCCACTCCCCCCAAGGTTTTAATGGGGAAAACTTTGACGGCGGTGGCGCCCTTCTGCCAGGCTTGGACAATCTCTGTGGGGGAAAAAGCACCGGGAATAATCGGTATGCCATGGGCAACGGCGCTGGTAATTAATTCCGGCTCACTGTGGGGGGTAAAACAAAATTGGGCCCCACTGGCAATGGCCTGGAGCAAATCCTGTTGGCAGAGCACTGTCCCTGTACCAATGGCACAATGGGGGAATTGATGGCGCAGATGGGCAATGGTGTCCCCTGGCCGGTCACTGTTCCAAGTAATTTCCACTAACCCCATGCCTGCTTCGATGGCCACCTTGGCCAATTGCACACTAAGGTCGAGGGAATCCGTACGAATAACGGCGATCGCCCGATGCTTTCGCAAAGTTTCTAACCATGGCGATCGCAGAGCAGCGATGGCGGCCCCTTGGGGGTGGGCAAAATCATCAACGATGGACAAACTACAAATTTCCCATACTTAATACTGTTTTAGATTACCGCTCCACCATGGCCCTTTCTCCCCTTTCCCGTTTCCAAGCTTGTTTACTCCTGGCCCTGGGGGGAAAAGACCAAAAGCAATGTCAACCAAGCCTAGACAGTTTGCCTCCATGGGAAGAACCCTGGGGAAATTTATTGGCCTCCCCCTATCAAACCTCTTTACCGCAAACATTTTGGCAAAATGCTTTATCCCGCGAGCCGACTTTTACTCCGCCCCAGTTGATAAATTGGTTAATTGTTTTAGCCCTCTACCACCACGAAAATCCCCTGGGCTTTAGGCAGGATTTATCCCACTGGTGCCATCTTTGTCAGAATCATTGCCCTGAATGGGTCGGTGGTGCCCAGGCTCAGCCAGCCCTATTACTGTGGCAAAGGCTATTGACCCTCATCCTGTCGGAGAGATTTACTGTCCCCCAGTTGCCCGCCCTGCTGAAGCAACCGGAGAAATGGTGGCCCATTGGCCCAGCCCCAACATTCTCTCCCATGCTTCTTAACCATCTAACGGCGATCGCCGAATGTTTGCAAAATCATGTCCCCCGCCGAACCATGGGCCAAAGCCCAGACCCCTGGGTCGATGTAGTAGGCACCGCCATTTATCTCTGGGGTAAAAATCCCACCCAACCCCGGTTGATTATTCGCCAATTACATAGAGTGGACCAGCCCCCCCCCAAGGCGATCGCCGAATCACTTCCCAACGAAAATCAAGCGAATGACCCCGACTCGAATCCTTACCCCGTAATTTTACCCCCCTTAACCCTCGCCCTAGTGGGAGCTTATAATGGTATGGAGATTAGCCAACAAGCCTTAACAACAGACCATCGCTCCGCAGTGCGCGCCAACTTTTTGCCCTTGGGGCAACGGCTTTGGCAAAGATGGTCCGGTCAGCTTTGCATTGGTTCCGGCCAGGAACACCTTCCCTTGGCCGTGGCCCCCCCGTTGGGAATGCAACGTCGATCTAGTCTAAAATTAGTCTCTCAACAGGAATATGGACAAATCCTCCCCACCCACGGCAACTAACTGGATAGCCCAACATTTTCCAGCCGTTGCCCACCCATTGGTGCTATGAAAGCAATCTTTGCCCTCCGCCAAGCAGTGGTTTCCCAACTAAAAAAGTCCACTTCGCCCAGCCC
>NZ_JADEVV010000092.1 GCF_015207985.1 Synechocystis salina LEGE 00031
AGATGAGGAGGGGGATTGAGTGAATGTGGAAAAAAGATTTGAGAAAAGGTGTTGACTTTTCCTGGGAAGGTGAGTATATTGATAAATGCGCGGTTGAGAGCGAAAGCGACTCGAAAGCGCCCCGAACCTAGACAAAGAAATAGTTTGAGAGACAGAAACCAGACCCTTGTTAATTCAATTAACAAACCAAAGTCTGTTTCTACTTGACAAAGAGTTTAACTCAAGTCGGAAGAAATAGCAACAGAAAAGAGCCGAAACTTATAAATTGGTTATTTTTAACACAATGGAGAGTTTGATCCTGGCTCAGGATGAACGCTGGCGGTATGCCTAACACATGCAAGTCGAACGGAGTTCCTTCGGGGACTTAGTGGCGGACGGGTGAGTAACACGTGAGAACCTGCCTTCAGAATGGGGACAACAGTTGGAAACGACTGCTAATACCCAATGTGCCGAAAGGTGAAAGATTTATCGTCTGAAGATGGGCTCGCGTCTGATTAGCTAGATGGTGGGGTAAGAGCCTACCATGGCAACGATCAGTAGCTGGTCTGAGAGGATGAGCAGCCACACTGGGACTGAGACACGGCCCAGACTCCTACGGGAGGCAGCAGTGGGGAATTTTCCGCAATGGGCGAAAGCCTGACGGAGCAATACCGCGTGAGGGAGGAAGGTCCTTGGATTGTAAACCTCTTTTATCAGGGAAGAAAAAAATGACGGTACCTGATGAATAAGCATCGGCTAACTCCGTGCCAGCAGCCGCGGTAATACGGAGGATGCAAGCGTTATCCGGAATTATTGGGCGTAAAGCGTCCGTAGGTGGTTTTGCAAGTCTGCTGTTAAAGAATGGAGCTTAACTCCATAAGAGCGGTGGAAACTGCAAGACTAGAGTACAGTAGGGGTAGCAGGAATTCCCAGTGTAGCGGTGAAATGCGTAGATATTGGGAAGAACATCGGTGGCGAAAGCGTGCTACTGGGCTGAAACTGACACTGAGGGACGAAAGCTAGGGTAGCGAAAGGGATTAGATACCCCTGTAGTCCTAGCCGTAAACGATGGATACTAGGCGTGGCTTGTATCGACCCGAGCCGTGCCGAAGCTAACGCGTTAAGTATCCCGCCTGGGGAGTACGCACGCAAGTGTGAAACTCAAAGGAATTGACGGGGGCCCGCACAAGCGGTGGAGTATGTGGTTTAATTCGATGCAACGCGAAGAACCTTACCAAGGCTTGACATCCCTGGAATCCTGCGGAAACGTGGGAGTGCCTTAGGGAGCCAGGAGACAGGTGGTGCATGGCTGTCGTCAGCTCGTGTCGTGAGATGTTGGGTTAAGTCCCGCAACGAGCGCAACCCTCGTTTTTAGTTGCCATCATTAAGTTGGGCACTCTAGAGAGACTGCCGGTGACAAACCGGAGGAAGGTGGGGATGACGTCAAGTCATCATGCCCCTTACGCCTTGGGCTACACACGTACTACAATGGTCGGGACAACGGGCAGCAAGCTCGCGAGAGTAAGCGAATCCCATCAAACCCGGCCTCAGTTCAGATTGCAGGCTGCAACTCGCCTGCATGAAGGAGGAATCGCTAGTAATCGCAGGTCAGAATACTGCGGTGAATTCGTTCCCGGGCCTTGTACACACCGCCCGTCACACCATGGGAGCTGGTCACGCCCGAAGTCGTTACTCTAACCTTAGGGAGGAGGGCGCCGAAGGCAGGGCTAGTGACTGGGGTGAAGTCGTAACAAGGTAGCCGTACCGGAAGGTGTGGCTGGATCACCTCCTTTAAGGGAGACCTTTACCCCTTCATACCGAAAGCAAAGTGCAAATAGGTAGAAGTTGGTCAACCAAAAGGTCGAGCAAGGGATTAACCGAGAGGTTAAAGAGTAGAAGTCTTTCAAACTATTGCCTAGGCGAGGTAAGAGGCAAGGGCTATTAGCTCAGTTGGTTAGAGCGCACCCCTGATAAGGGTGAGGTCTCTGGTTCAAGTCCAGAATGGCCCACCTAACCAAAACAAGCCAAAAAGAAGGATAAACCCTTCAGCATCCTGTCTGATGAGAGTCAGAGGGAATGCTGGATGTAAGTCCAGTAAGAACCTTGAAAACTGCATAAAGAAAAGAGAAAGCAGGGAAAATCTGAATCTCCTTAGCTATTCGAAAGCCAACCATGGAGCCTTTGGGTGAGTGGAAAGTGGAAGAGTGGTGAATGTGAGAAGAAAGATAATCCTAGTTAGCAAAAGAAGATCTTAATAAGGTCAAGCTACAAAGGGCTAACGGTGGATACCTTGGCACACAGAGGCGAAGAAGGACGTGGTTACCGACGAAACGCTTCGGGGAGCTGGAAACAAGCATTGATCCGGAGGTGTCCGAATGGGGCAACCCAAGTGAACTACCCGCTGAATAAAATAGGCGGGAGAGAGCGAACCTAGTGAACTGAAACATCTTAGTAGCTAGAGGAAAAGAAAACAAAAGTGATTCTCTAAGTAGCGGCGAGCGAACGGGGAACAGCCTAAACCAATGTCTTCGGAGATTGGGGTCGTGGGACAGCAACATGGACTGAATAGATTAGACGAAGCAGCTGAAAACTGCACCAGAGGAGGTGAAAGTCCTGTAGTCGAAAATCGAAGCAGCCTAGCTGAATCCCGAGTAGGTCGGAGCTCGTGGAATTCCGATTGAATCCGCCAGGACCACCTGGTAAGGCTAAATACTACTGTGTGACCGATAGCGTAAAGTACCGCGAGGGAAAGGTGAAAAGAACCCCGTTGAGGGGAGTGAAATAGAACATGAAACCGTTAGCCTACAAGCAATGGGAGCTCGATTAAACGAGTGACCGTGTGCCTGTTGAAGAATGAGCCGGCGACTTACAGGTTGTGGCAGGTTAAGGTGTGTTGCACCGAAGCCAAAGTGAAAGCGAGCCTGAATAGGGCGTTAGTCACAATTTGTAGACCCGAACCCGGGTGATCTAACCATGGCCAGGATGAAGCTTAGGTAACACTAAGTGGAGGTCCGAACCGACTAATGTTGAAAAATTAGCGGATGAGCTGTGGTTAGGGGTGAAATGCCAATCGAACCCGGAGCTAGCTGGTTCTCCCCGAAATGTGTTTAGGCGCAGCGGTTGTAAAGTCAACTTGGGGGGTAAAGCACTGTTTCGCTGCGGGCGGCGAGAGCTGTACCAAAGTGAGGCAAACTCAGAATACCCAAGAAGAAACGACCAGTAAGACGGTGGGGGATAAGCTTCATCGTCGAAAGGGAAACAGCCCAGACCACCAGCTAAGGTCCCCAAATCATCACTAAGTGAGAAAGGAGGTGGGAGTGCATTGACAACCAGGAGGTTTGCCTAGAAGCAGCAATCCTTAAAAGAGTGCGTAATAGCTCACTGGTCAAGCGCTCCTGCGCCGAAAATGAACGGGGCTAAGTGATGTACCGAAGCTGTGGACTCAGATATGAGTGGTAGGGGAGCGTTCTGTATAGGGTGAAGCACTAGCGGCAAGCAGGTGTGGACAGTACAGAAGTGAGAATGTCGGCTTGAGTAGCGAAAATATGGGTGAGAATCCCATACCCCGAAATCCTAAGGGTTCCTCCGGAAGGCTCGTCCGCGGAGGGTTAGTCAGGACCTAAGGCGAGGCTGAGAAGCGTAGTCGATGGACAACCGGTCAATATTCCGGTACTGATTATAAATTGTGGCGGGGGACGGAGAAGGCTAGTGCAGCTGGAAGTTGGTTACCAGTCCAAGCATTCGAGGCGATGAGAGACGGCGAAAACGTCTTGAGCGGAGGTGTGATGGGGAGTCTCTACGGAGACGAAGTGCATGATGTCAAGCTTCCTAGAAAAGCCCGAACCACGTTAATTTATAGTCACCTGTACCCGAAACCGACACAGGTAGGAAGGTAGAGAATACTAAGGGGCGCGAGGTAACTCTCTCTAAGGAACTCGGCAAAATTACCCCGTAACTTCGGGAGAAGGGGTGCCTCCAGCAATGGAGGTCGCAGTGAATAGGCCCAGGCGACTGTTTACCAAAAACACAGGTCTCCGCAAAGTCGTAAGACGCAGTATGGGGGCTGACGCCTGCCCAGTGCCGGAAGGTTAAGGAAGTTGGTCAGGGAGTAATCCTGAAGCTAGCGACTGAAGCCCCGGTGAACGGCGGCCGTAACTATAACGGTCCTAAGGTAGCGAAATTCCTTGTCGGGTAAGTTCCGACCCGCACGAAAGGCGTAACGATCTGGGCACTGTCTCGGAGAGAGGCTCGGCGAAATAGGATTGTCTGTGAAGATACGGACTCCCTGCACCTGGACAGAAAGACCCTATGAAGCTTTACTGTAGCTTGGAATTGGGTTCGGGCTTTGCTTGCGCAGGATAGGTGGGAGACTATGAAGTTGCTCTTGTGGGAGTAATGGAGTCAACGGTGAGATACCACTCTGGTGAGGCTAGAATTCTAACTTGTTCCCGTTATCCGGGAGAAGGACAATTTCAGGTGGGCAGTTTGACTGGGGCGGTCGCCTCCTAAAAGGTAACGGAGGCGCGCAAAGGTTTCCTCAGGCTGGTTGGAAATCAGCCGAAGAGTGTAAAAGCAGAAGGAAGCTTGACTGTGAGACTGACAAGTCAAACAGGGACGAAAGTCGGCTTTAGTGATCCGACGGCACTGAGTGGAAGGGCCGTCGCTCAACGGATAAAAGTTACTCTAGGGATAACAGGCTGATCTCCGCCAAGAGTTCACATCGACGCGGAGGTTTGGCACCTCGATGTCGGCTCATCGCAACCTGGGGCGGTAGTACGTCCCAAGGGTTGGGCTGTTCGCCCATTAAAGCGGTACGTGAGCTGGGTTCAGAACGTCGTGAGACAGTTCGGTCCATATCCGGTGTAGGCGTAAGAGTATTGAGAGGAGACTTCCTTAGTACGAGAGGACCGGGAAGTACGCACCTCTGGTGTACCTGTTATCGTGCCAACGGTAAACGCAGGGTAGCCAAGTGCGGAGTGGATAACCGCTGAAAGCATCTAAGTGGGAAGCCCACCTCAAGATGAGTACTCTCATGGTGTTAAGCCAGTAAGGTCACGGGAAGACTACCCGTTGATAGGCTCTAGATGGAAGTTCAGTAATGGATGAAGTCGAGGAGTACTAATAGACCGAGGGCTTGACCTTTTTCTTCTTTTTCTTTCTCTTTTCTTGTGCAGTCTTCTGGGTTTCTTCTCAGCTAAACCCAACAATCTTTCTTGGTGTCTTTAGCGTCATGGAACCACTCCGATCCCATCCCGCACTCGGTTGTGAAATGTGACAGCGGCGACGATACTCTGGGGGTTGCCCCACGGCACAATAGTCCGATGCCAAGTTCCT
>NZ_JADEVV010000035.1 GCF_015207985.1 Synechocystis salina LEGE 00031
AGTTCACTATACGTGTCTACACATTGTACTGTCTTTTTCGCTTCTCTTACCTTCGTCATACTCCCTCCAAGCTTTCCAGCCTTTTATCTCCATTCTAATTCACCCATTTTGATGAAAGAGGGATAGTTACCGATCGCCAGTTGCATTAGCCAAAGCAAGCGGGAACTTTCATAATGAGGCAATGGCAATCTTCAGCGCAAGAACATTATGGGCTTACTCGTCAACGGTATTTGGCAGGATCAGTGGTACGACACCGAAAGTACAGGGGGGCGATTTGTGCGGCAAGACTCCCAATTTCGCCATTGGATTACCCCCAATGGATCGCCTGGTCCCTCAGGTAATGCTGGGTTCAAAGCCGAAGCAGGGCGCTATCACCTTTATGTTTCCCTGGCCTGTCCTTGGGCGCACCGTGCCCTGATTTTTCGTAAATTGAAGGGATTGGAGGGAATGATCGATGTTTCCGTTGTCCATTGGTTAATGCGAGAAAAGGGCTGGACCTTTGCCCCTGGCCCTGGGGTAGTGCCCGATCCCTTATTTAAGGCGGAATATCTTTACCAAATCTATACCCAGGCAAATGCCCAATATAGTGGTCGGGTGACAGTACCTATCCTGTGGGATAAAGAGACTCAGACCATTGTTAATAACGAATCGTCGGAAATTATCAGAATTTTTAACAGCGCCTTTGATGGGTTGGGGGCAAAGCCTGGGGATTATTATCCCGAAGCTCTCCGTGCCGAAATTAATGCCCTCAATGACCGGATTTATCACACTATTAATAATGGCGTTTATAAATGTGGGTTTGCCACGACCCAAACGGCCTATGAAGAGGCGATCGCCCCATTATTTGAGAGTTTAGATTGGTTAGAGGGGATTTTACAAGATCATCGATATTTAACCGGCGAACAAATTACCGAAGCGGATTGGCGTTTGTTTACCACCTTGATTCGTTTTGATGCGGTCTATGTGGGACATTTCAAATGTAATTTGCGGCGGATTCAGGACTATCCCAACCTGCGGCTCTATCTACGGGACTTATACCAACAACCTGGCATTGCTGAAACGGTCAATTTTCAACACATCAAGGGCCATTACTACGAAAGTCATTTAACTATCAACCCCACGGGAATTGTACCAATGGGGCCAGCGTTGGACCTATTGATCTCCTAAACATTGCCCGCGCCCCCAGACCAACCTTACTTTACTTAATATTTTATTCCCAACATCCTCACCGTTATGGGGATCTAGTATGCCCTTCTGGTATTAGTTGTAAAATCGGAGCCCAAACCACGGCGAGAATAGCCATTTGATCATCAATCAAAAATCATTACCATGGAAGTTTTACGGCAAGGGAGAGCTCTCCTTGTTAATTGTCATAGATATTGCTGACATTGCTGGGGCTGGGATTGGCGAAAAAGTTGCTATAGTGAATCTGATTAAATCGCCCTTTGCTGCTGTTTCAGCTTTTGAACAATGCGCATCCTAGCCCTTGTCCCCGGTGGAATCTCTGAACAAATTCTGTTTTTCCCGACCCTTGCCACCCTCAAGGCGCAATATCCCCAGGCGACGATTGACGTGATTGTGGAACCTAGAGCTAAGTCGGCCTACAGGGTATGTGCTCAGGTTAATGAGGTGCTGGCCTTCGATTATCGGGACCGCAACGGTCTAGCGGACTTTTTAAATCTGTTGGGCATTATTCGTGACCGGGAATACGAAGCGGTGGTGACGGTGGCCCGGCAATGGACAATTGAGTTGCTTCTCTGGCTGAATGGCATTCCCCAACGGGTGGGTTACCAGGGCAGTGCCAGTTTCTTTTTGTCAGCGACAGTGCCTTTTAAGCCGGATCAATATGTTCCTTTCCTTTTCCATGATCTAACCCAAGGCTTTGGTATCAATCGGCCCTGTCCTCCGTTGCAGATTACTCTGCCCAAGGCGGACATTGAGTGGATGGAGGCAACCCAGAAAAAGTTAGACCTGGGAAATGGGGGTTATGTCGTGCTTAATGGCGGGGCCATACGTCAACCGGACACGGGGGATTTTCCTTATCCCATTGCCCAGTGGCATGAAATCATCGAAGACATTAAGCAAAAACAACCGGGATTAAAAATTGTGCTGATCCCTCCAGCGGAGGACACTGGCTGGGTGCAGGCCATGCAGGATCACAATCCGGGGGCAATGGCCATACGTCCAGGGGATGTGGGTAAAATGGCGGCCCTACTGGCGGGGGCTAACTTGGTGGTTTGCACGGAAGGAATTCCCATGCATTTGGCGATCGCCGTGGGGACATACACCGTTGCCATTCTGGGGAAAACTCCCGCCGCCCGTATTATTCCCCCGGATCAAGAAAAATTTATTGGTTTACAGGTGCCCAGTGGCAAAGAAGCGGATGTAAAACCGGCTTTAGTGTTAAAGAAAATTTGGCGCTAAATAACTATTTTAGAAAGTATCAATGGCGATGGTTGCCTCTTCCACTGATAGGATAGGGGCAAACTTTTTCTGTCCATTATCTGCTCTGGATGGTGGCTTTTCTTAGTCTTTGCTTAACCTTAGGAGAAACTTATTTATGACTAGCATTATGTTGAGTACCGTGAAAAATTATGGAAAAACAGTGGAAAAAACCTACAAGGCCGGGGAAGTAATTTTCCGGGAAGGGGCGGTGGAACTATCTATGTTTGGCATACTGGAAGGGCAAGTGGAAATGACTCTGAATGGCCAGTTAATTGAAACCATTGAAGCGGGGGGGATTTTTGGCATAGGGGCCATTGTCCACGGTGATCACCAAAGAACTTCTACGGCGATCGCCAAAACCGATTGCGTGTTGGTGGCCATGGACCGGGAGCGCTTTCTCTTTGTGGTACAGGAAACCCCCATGTTTGCCATAGAAGTGATCCAAAGCTATTCAGACCGCTACCGCAACCTCAAAAAGGTGTATGAAGCGGCGATCGCCGAATAAAAAAACTCACTTGAGCTTAAATTCAAGCCAGAGGACGGAGTGGGGCCATGGCCTGGGCAACTTCCGGCCAGAATACAGCCAGTGATAGGCTAGAGAAATAAATATCCAGCCGTTCTGCGGGGCGGAGTTCCCCCATTATTCCTCTGATGTCCCACTCTGACTTGCCTTTGGCCAAGGCTGTGCCCTTAGATAAAATTCGCTACAACGACCAGGGATTGGTGCCGGCGATCGCCCAGGACTATTTGGACGGCACGGTGTTGATGTTGGCTTGGATGAACCAAGAAGCCCTGGCTAAAACCCTGGCCACGGGGCAGGTGTGGTATTGGAGCCGTTCCCGCCAAGAACTATGGCATAAGGGAGCCACCTCTGGTCATTTCCAAAAACTTTTGGGCATCCGCTACGACTGTGACAGTGATGCTTTATTGCTGACTATTGAGCAAAAAGGGGACATTGCTTGCCATACCGGGGAACGGAGTTGCTTCCACCAACTGGACGGGCATAAATCCGCTCCACCAGCGGATATGTTGACGGAATTGGCCCGGGTCATTGGCGATCGCCGGGATCATCCCACCCCTGAATCCTACACCTGCAAATTGTTGGCGGGGGGAGATAATAAAATCCTGAAAAAAATCGGTGAAGAAAGTGCGGAAGTGGTTATGGCCTGCAAGGATGACGATCCGGAAGCCATCGCCGGGGAAGTAGCAGATTTGTTCTATCACACCCTGGTGGCCCTGGCCCATCACAACGTCGATCTGCGGGCCGTTTATCGCAAACTTGGCGATCGTCGCCAGTAACGGTGCCCAGCCTAGGTCACCCCAAAAAGCCGTGGTACCATGAAAAAACGTAGGGAGAACCCCGGCTTTTCCCGTAATTTCCTTGCCTCAAAATTTCTCAGTTTTTAGCAACTAATATGTCCACCGTTGACCATGCCCCCCAGACTTCAGAAGCGATGGCCATTCCCAAACAGGGATTGCCGGTAACCATCATCACTGGCTTTTTGGGCAGTGGTAAAACCACTCTTTTGAACTATATTTTGAGCAATCAACAGGGTCTCAAAACCGCCGTGTTGGTGAACGAATTTGGTGAAATTGGCATTGATAATGAATTGGTCATTGCCAGTGACGAAAACATGGTGGAATTGAGCAATGGTTGTGTCTGTTGCACCATTAACGAGGATTTAATTGAAGCGGTTTACAAAGTTCTAGAGCGGGAACAGAAAATTGATTATTTGGTGGTAGAAACCACCGGATTAGCGGATCCATTGCCCGTGGCTTTGACCTTTTTGGGCACTGAACTGCGGGACATGACCAGGCTGGATTCCATTGTCACCATGGTGGACTGTGAAAATTTCAGCTTAGATTTATTCAACAGCCAGGCCGCCCAAAGTCAGATTACCTACGGGGACATTATCGTTCTCAATAAAACCGATTTAGTGGATGAAGCGGAGGTGGATGCCCTGGAAGTGCGCCTGCGGGATCTAAAAACGGGGGCGAGAATTTTACGGAGCAAAAAAGCTGAAGTGCCCCTACCCCTCATTCTCAGCGTCGGTCTGTTTGAATCGGATAAGTATGCCCCTGAAGACCACGACCATAGCCATGATCATGACCATGATTGTGCCCCCGATTGTCAGGATCCCAGCCATGACCATAGTCATCACGGCCACGATCATCATCACCATGACCACGGCCATGGGAAAAAGTACAGCAGTGACCACTTAGAAATGGATGGTTTTACCTCCCTTTCTTTCCGCAGTGACCAGCCTTTTTCCATCCGTAAGTTCCAGTATTTTCTCGATAACCAATTGACCCCCAACATTTTCCGCGCTAAGGGGATTCTTTGGTTTAACGAAAGTCCGAAACGACATATTTTTCACCTTAGTGGCAAACGTTTTAGCCTCGAAGATGACCAATGGAATGGGGAAAAGTCCAATCAATTGGTGCTGATTGGCCAAAACCTAGACCACGACAAAATTCGCGAACAAATTAATCACTGTCTAAGTTTGCCGTCGGAGAATAAGGGCAAAGGTTTTGGCAAGGGTTAACTACAACCCCAGAATGATTCTTCTACTTTGTGACCCTTGATCAATTTTTCTACCTACCGCCGCGTTTTAGGTCTATTTTGGCAAACGGCGATCGCCGCTGAGTTGGAGTATCGCCTTAACTTTGTCATTGCCAGCGTGGGCAGTGTGGTGAATTTGGGAGGCAGTTTATTCAGCCTATTTTTGTTCTATCGCACTGGTTATAGCTTTGCGGGCTGGAATTGGCAATCGGCCCTGGTGGTGCTGGGGATGTTCACCATTCTCCAGGGATTGGCGGCCACCCTATTCATTCCCAATCTGAACCGCATTGTCCGTTACGTAGAGCAAGGCACCCTGGATTTTGTGCTGTTAAAACCGATCAGCAGTCAGTTTTGGCTTTCCCTCCGGCAACTGTCCCCCTGGGGCGTACCGGATATTTGTTTTGGGCTGGGGCTAATTATCTATGCGGGGGTGACCTTAAATCTCCAAGGCGAGGATTTACTGCTGGGGGCTATGCTCCTTGGGTTGGGGTGCATTATCCTCTACAGCATTTGGTTTATGCTGGGGGCCACTAGTATTTGGTTCGTTAAGATTTATAACGTCACTGAAGTATTGAAGGGATTTCTCGAAGCTGGCCGTTATCCCATGGTGGCCTATCCCGCCATTTACCGCATCTTTTTCACTTTTGTTATTCCCATCGCCTTTTTGACCACTGTGCCCGCAGAGGCTATGCTGGGTCGCCTAGAACCCATTTGGCTACTGGCAACAGCAGGATTGGCGATCGCCTTGTTGGCCCTTTCCCATTATTTTTGGCAGTTTGCCCTGCGATTCTACACCAGTGCTTCCAGCTAATTCTCCTGTGAGTTCAAACAAACTTAATATGACGACTGAGAGAGCAAAGTTTGAATTCCCCCACAGAGGAGAAAACCAAACCTTTGCCCTGGCCAAAACAACTACCACCACCCCTAAGGCAACTTAGGATTAAACCTAAAATCAAACTAGGGTTGCAGCTTGTTAGTTTGATGATCAATGACATATTTAAGGAGTAACAAACCCCCGTAAATTGCCAGAATGTATGCCGATGCCACTAACAATATCTTCAAAACCATAGTGTCCCTCAAAAACATTAACTATTGTGATTAATTTGGTTGTCATGATCTGCCATCCCACCCAAGACCAACTCCGAGGGAAGCACATTTCTTTGGTTCCTGACCCGGGGGCAATGTTTCGAGGACTCCGTAATCCTTCTCCCTTGCTCAACGCCCTGGAATCAATGTTATTTTTCTCTAGAATCTCCCACTGTCCCGATCGCCAGGGGCGCAGATATAGTACTAATGAGTACGATGCCACGCATAAAAACCGGGGATTAGACAAAACCTAGACCCTGGAGAGCTCTTTGTAATTGATTGCAAATCCTTACCCTTAGCCTAACACAGCCAGCCCGAGTCCGGGGATCTTTTTTTGCTCCGGCATCAAAGCAAAAGTAGAACAAAATTTAGTCAAGGGCAGCGATCGCCCCAAAAACCCAGAATCGACATTTTTAGTTCACGAGAGGTTATCTTAAAATAAGCATCAAGATATGTAAACTTTCGTAAACACATCTGCCAAGTTTGGCCAGCCGATGATCTCCACTACCTCCCTGTTTGCCCCCGTTGACCAAGACCTCCGTTTGTTGACGGATAACCTCAAGCGGCTTGTCGGTGCTCGGCATCCTATTCTGGGGGCGGCGGCGGAACATTTATTCGAGGCTGGGGGTAAGCGGGTGCGGCCGGCGATCGTGTTGTTGGTGTCGAGGGCAACCCTGTTAGATCAAGAATTAACGGCGCGCCATCGACGGCTGGCGGAAATTACCGAGATGATCCACACTGCTAGTCTGGTCCACGATGACGTGGTGGATGAGGCGGATCTGCGGCGTAACGTGCCCACGGTGAATAGTTTATTTGACAATCGGGTGGCGGTGCTGGCAGGGGACTTTCTCTTTGCCCAATCTTCGTGGTATCTGGCTAATTTAGATAATTTGGAAGTGGTGAAATTATTATCGGAAGTAATTCGGGATTTTGCCGAGGGAGAAATTCTCCAAAGTATTAACCGTTTTGACACCGATACTAACTTAGAGACTTATTTGGAAAAAAGTTATTTTAAGACCGCCTCCCTGATTGCCAACAGTGCCAAAGCGGCGGGGGTGCTGAGCGATGCTCCCCGGGAAGTATGCGATCATCTTTACGAATATGGCAAACATTTGGGCTTAGCGTTCCAGATTGTGGACGATATTTTAGATTTCACTTCCCCTACTGAAGTTTTGGGGAAACCGGCGGGGTCGGACTTAATCAGCGGCAACATCACAGCACCGGCCCTATTTGCTATCGAAAAATATCCTCTGCTCGGTAAATTAATTGAACGGGAATTTGCCCAGGCGGGGGATTTAGATCAAGCTTTGGAATTGGTAGAACAAGGGGACGGTATCCGGCGATCAAGGGAATTGGCCGCCCACCAAGCGCAACTGGCCCGGCAACATTTGAGTGTGTTGGAAATGTCCGCTCCGAGGGAATCCCTGTTGGAATTGGTGGACTATGTGCTTGGTCGCTTGCATTAGGGCTTTTCCTTGGGGGGCTAATTTTCCCGTAAACTAGCCTATTCAATCAATTAGTTAAGACTTTGGCAGTGCCAGCAACGATAGTTTTCCATAAACCCTATGGGGTTCTGTGCCAATTTACCGATAACTCGGACAACCCCCGACCGACCTTGAAGGACTATATCGACTTGCCGGATTTGTATCCAGTGGGGAGACTAGACCGGGATAGTGAGGGACTATTACTGCTGACTAGCAACGGTAAACTGCAACATCGTTTGGCCCACCGGGAGTTTGCCCACCAACGCACCTATTTTGTCCAGGTGGAAGGGGCACCAACGACCGCAGACCTAGAACCCCTACGGCGGGGCATAGCTTTGGGGGATTACCGTACCAGACCGGCGATCGCCGACATTATTACTGAACCAGATTTTCCCCCCAGAAATCCCCCCATTCGTTACCGGGCTACCATTCCCACCAGTTGGTTGAGCATTACCCTAACGGAGGGGCGTAATCGTCAAGTGCGGCGGATGACAGCGGCGGTGGGCTTCCCTACCCTGCGACTGGTGCGGGTGCAAATGACAGTAACGGGCCGCTCTCCTCAACGGGGTAAAGGTAAATCAGCAGCACCTTGGCATCTAGCCCTAGAAAATTTGAGTCCGGGGCAATGGCGACCCCTGACCCCCTGGGAAGAAAATTTTTGTCAGCAACTGTTGGCCGGCCCATCCCCCCCCACTCGGCCCAGGAAAACTGGCGATCGCCGTTAATTAGAACTATCTCCACCGCCAGGGCATTAAAATGGGGAATATAGCCAAGCCCCATATCCAGTTAAATATCCCGTTTATGTCCTATCTGATCGCCGTGGTGGCCAACCGTATTGCTGCCGAAGAAGCTTATACAACCTTGGAACAGGCCGGATTTGCCCAAAAGAATTTGACCATCATTGGCACAGGTTATAAAACCGCTGACGAATTTGGCCTAGTAGACCCGAAAAAACAAGCCCTCAAAAGGGCAAAGCTGATGGCCATCTGGTTAGTACCCTTTGGTTTCGCCGCCGGCTATTGCTTTAACCTCATCACCGGCTTGAGCACTTTAGATTGGGCTGGAGACCCCGGTAACCACATTGTGGGCGGCCTGTTGGGGGCGATCGGTGGTGCCATGGGGAGCTTCTTTGTTGGTGGTGGCGTGGGCTTAAGCTTTGGCAGTGGGGATAGCCTGCCCTATCGCAATCTACTCCAAGCAGGGAAATATTTGGTAGTAGTGGCCGGTGGTGAACTGCAAAAACAACGGGCAACCAATCTACTCCGACCCCTTAATCCCGAATATCTTCAGGGTTACACCGCCCCCGATGAAGTGCTGGTGTAGAAATCCAGAGAGTCGGTCTGACTACGGCAAAGATCCGTTAGCACTCAAGGTTAGTGATGGAACGCCAAGCCGTTGCAGCTAGGTTGAGGCTTCTCTTCCCTAAAGGCGAGGAGGTCCCCAGATTCACCCTTTTGCGGCCGAGCTAACAGTGCCCCGGATGAACTGCTCCAAGGAAAAGATTACCAACCGTATTGGGACCAAACTGGATGACTGTAAAGGAATTCCGCTACCCTTACTCCCCGCAACTGATTTAACAGGGGTAAATGACCCTGGGGGGCTGACAAATCCCAGGTAAAACCCTTAGGCCAGCGAGTCCAAACATTGCCGCTTTTCCAACCAATTTTGGGCCAGAGCTTGGTGAATTCTTTGCCGGAAGCTAGCCACAGTCGTCGTTGCACCGAAAAGCCGAAATTCCCGTTGGAGTGGAGCCACCAAAGGGCATTGATGGTGTGGAGGTCTAGGGCAGGAAATTTTTCCACCTCGGTGAAATATAACCATTGCCGTTGACTGGCCCCGGGCCCCGCCAGTTCACAGAGCTTGTCCCTGGTGATTTCATCGGCGCTTTCAAAATCTTGGCGTGCTAGGGCCTCCTGGAGCGACAGATAATCAATGCCCTGGGCTGATTGTAGGGGAAAAATGCCTGTGGGGTAATTCTGCTGGAGTTGGGCCGTGATGGCTTCCTGTCCTAAATTTCGGAGGGTCTGGTAGGTAGTTCCCACCACCAAGAGTGGTTTTTCTAGGGGGGTATTTTTGGCCAAATAATCGAGCAGTACCCCCTGGCCTTCTTCTCCCATTGCTGCCAAAGCGGCGATCGCCGTTAACTGTTTTTTTTCTGAAGCATCATGGAGTTGTTGGGAGAGTTCGGTCAAATTATCAGACATAGAAACAGCGGGATTAATCAGCCTTCAAACCCCATTATCCGCCATGATTGCGGCGAACACACCGCCAAAAAATTTTCAGCCAGGAAAAAAGCCCCAAAAATTCTACCTAAACCTGGCAAAATTCTTGAGGCGCATTTACTTCATTCACTTACAAACCAGATTGAGCCAACTCAAACCGGTTCAGGTACATCTATCTAGCGGAGGATAGTCCTAGCGCACAACTCCGGCATACTGTTCCACGGAGATGGGCTTCATGAAATAGAGTTTGATAAATTGCCAGCCGTTGGAGGCAAAAATGGGCAACTTCCGCAGGGCTTTAACAAAACCAGGGCCACCGGAAGCATCGATCGCCCGTAGGCCTTCATTGTTAGTCACACAGGTTTCCAGGCGATCATAAAATTCAGGATTGTTGACATCGAGAATAATGGGGAACACCCGCCCAGCGGTTTCGTTGGTTTTCTCAATGACTTCCTTATCGTAGCTCCGGGCTTCCAAACCTAAACAGGCATAGAAATCCGCCCGTTGGGTATCGTTGAGATACATGGTGGCGAAGACAGAGAGCAGGAAGAAACGACACCAGAGTTTAGCTTTCCAATCGTTGAGAGTGTGGGGTTGGGCCCGCATAATCGCATCAAAGAAATCCCCGTGGCGATTTTCGTCCTGGCACCAGTTTTCGAAGAACTCAAAAATGGGATAGATGCAATCGTTGGGATTTTTCTCCAAATGACGATAGATGGTGATGTAACGCCAATAGCCAATTTTCTCGGAAAGATAGGTGGCGTAGAAAATAAACTTAGGTTTAAAGAAGGTATATTTACGGCTCTTAGTCAAAAAGCCCAAATCCAAGGACAGGTTAAAGTCCGACATGGCTTTGTTGAGGAATCCAGCGTGGCGAGCCTCATCCCGAGACATGAGGTTAAAGCATTCCGCCAACAGGGGATTTTTATTTTTGAGGCGCCGGCCCAATTCTTTATAGAGCAGGAAGCCAGAAAATTCTGCGGTGCAGGAACGTTCCAGGAATTCCACAAACAATTGACGTTTTTCACCGTCGATGTGATCCCAAGACTTATCAAAGGACTCATTGCGAACAAAGTGATGGCGATTGTAGTCCACCCGAAATTCTTCAAGGATGGCTCGCAACTCGTCTTCGTTGGGAGAAATATCCATTTTTGCCACCTCGTCGAAGTCGGTGGTGTAAAAACGGGGGGTGAGGATGGTTTCCTTGGCGGGAGCCTTAACACCGGGACGGATTTCATCAAATCCAGGCTTTTCGAGGGTATTAACCATAGAGTTGTTTAAAATAGTTTCCTTAACAAAGTTTGCTCGCCATCAAACCAATGGGCAGACCGTGATCGTTAGTGTAACAAGGGTTGAAACGGGGTTTCTAGAAAGATGGCCCAACTGTTACAAACTGTTACGTCTTCCGCCTCAATGGGGAACTTTTGCGGTAGTTAGCCCCGTTTTTGTCGATACCAAGCAATGGTATTTTTCAATCCTTCCCGCAGGGACACCTGGGCCTCAAAGTTAAATTCCGCTTTGGCTTTGGTGGTATCCAAACATCGGCGGGGCTGGCCATTGGGTTGATCGGTTTCCCAAATAATTTCCCCGTCGAACTCCATTAATTCACAGATTAGTTCGGTTAAATCCTTGATGGAAATCTCAAAATTGGTGCCTAGGTTAACGGGGTCTGGTTTGTCGTAGGCTTGGGCGCCCATGACAATGCCCCGGGCTGCATCGGTGGAGTAGAGAAATTCCCTAGTGGGACTGCCATCGCCCCATACTGGCAGTTGTTTATCGCCCCTTTGTTGAGCTTCGTAAACCTTGTAAATTAATGCGGGAATGACGTGGGAACTACGGGGATCAAAGTTATCCTCTGGGCCGTAAAGGTTCACTGGCAATAGGTAAATGCCATTAAAACCGTACTGCAAACGGTAGGACTCTAACTGTACTAACAAAGCTTTCTTGGCTACACCATAGGGGGCGTTAGTTTCTTCCGGATAACCGTTCCATAAATCATCTTCCTTGAAGGGAACGGGGGTAAATTTGGGATAGGCGCAGATGGTACCCACACAAACGAATTTTTTTACTCCGGCTTCATAGGCGGCGTGGATTAACTGCACCCCCATCATCAAGTTGTCGTAGAATAATTCGGCGGGTTTTTCCCGGTTTAAACCAATACCCCCCACGTGGGCTGCTAGGTGAATGACAATGTCCTGATTTTCCACTGCCTGCTCACAGGCTGACGCTTGCCGCAAATCACAATCCTTGGAGCGGGGAATGGTAATTTTTTGGCGATCGCCACCGGCCGCAATTAGTTGGGCAACGACCTGTTTGCCTAAAAAGCCGGCTCCACCGGTGACCAAAATACGCTGATTTTCTAAGGAAAGCATGGTTGGTAAAGAAAATATTGAGTTAAGGAAGGGGTTACCCAAGTCTTTGTGCGCCCCCTAAGTCCTGCAAAAATAGGGGACTTTTATCTCTATTCCCCCAAAATTTGGAGACTAGGGAGAGTTGCTAAAGTGCCTTATATTGAGGCAGTAGTTAACACGGTCAACCCAGATTAATCGACAGCATGGCCATTCTGGCTCCGAATGAAGGCCATGTCCTGGGTCATAAGCTCCCGAACCCTTTCACTCTGGTTAGGGGAAGTTAAACCAAGAACGGCTAAGTCTGCCTCCACCATTAAATGAACCAATTCTGTGAAGCTGACGGAGGGTTGCCAACCTAATTGAGCTTTCGTTTTAGTTGGATCACCAATCAATAGATCCACTTCGGCGGGGCGCAAATAGCGTTCATCAAAGGCAACATAGTCCTGCCAGTTGAGGTTGACGTAACCAAAGGCAATTTCTAAAAATTCCTTAACTTCGTGGGTTTCCCCTGTGGCTACCACATAGTCATCGGGCTGTTCCTGTTGCAACATGGCCCACATGGCTCGCACATAATCCTTGGCGTAACCCCAATCCCTTTTGGAGTCGATATTGCCCAAATACAGTTTCTTTTGGGTGCCGGCCACAATTCTGGCGATCGCCCTGGTAATTTTCCGGGTTACGAAAGTCTCTCCACGGCGGGGGGAATTATGAATCCAGCCTTGGCCGATACCAGCATGAAAGGTGCCGCTGGTAGTAGCAAAATCAAACAACCAATGTTCGTATTCAATGGGCTTAGCCTTTACTACTTCCTCCAAAGGACGACGCATATGTTGCCCTTTATTATTTTGGGTATTGGGCGAATTGAGATTGATTTGATAGTATACCCGGTCTTCTCTTTCCTCAATGCAGATAATAGCCCGCTGTTCTAGAGTAGTTAACCCCAACCAATAAAGTCCGGCGGCCAATACTGGAGATGCAGTCCGAAATCCTTGGAACTCGTAGGTACAAGGAGTACTTTTTAGTCCATCCCCGGCATTAAAACCCTGCAAAAAAGCAATACGTTCTTGATAACAAGCATTCAAAATTCTTTTGGGAATACGTTTGTGCCCACATTGGCTATAAAGGGAGTTGTAGATGTAACGACCATATTCAGGATTTCCATTCAGGCGCAGTTGGATTACTTCTCCCCCGCCTTCAAAGCCAGAATGGCTAACATATCGGGAAGAACTGCCCCCGGTAATCTTGCGCCAAGACGCTTCAACTCTGTCCAATAATACGGAATCCTGATTGGTTACCTGTACTTTGCCCTGTTCACTGACATAACCTTCCGCCGCAATCATTCCCAACAACCAAGCTTCAGTCTCAGTCAAATCAATTTGGTCTGTGGGTTGGGGTAAGTTGATCAGGGCCAGGCGATCGCCTACTTTTACATCTCCAGCTGGTAATTCTGAAGCCTGTTCATTTTTTTCTACAAAGACAACATGGTCACTCGTGGCTTGATAGACTGCCCCCCTGGCCGCAATACGATGCACCTGCTTATTTTTACTAGGGTCACGTTTAGCTCCATTCCAAGTTGCCGTCATGCAAGTAACTTCTGTCCAACCATTGGCATCCCAGACTTCAAAACGGTTTTCGGGGAAGAGATCCGTTGTATAACGGTGACCATGACTGGCATCGGTTCGATGGGGGACTACATCTTCAATCGGTAAAATGTCGATTAATCCATTCTTCCGGATTATTACCGGGGTCTCGGCGGTGACACATTCGTGGTTGAACAAAATGCCGTTACAGGCAAACAAATTGTAGGACTCGCGATAGTTGACCGTTTGCCAATGGCCATAAACCTTGGCACAGGCGTAGGGACTACGGGGATAAAAAGGGGTGGTTTCCTTTTGGGGGATGTCTTGCACTTTGCCAAACATCTCCGAGGAACCAGCTTGATAGAACTTCACCTGAATGCCGGTGCGGTGTTGGTAATCCCGAATTGCTTCCAAAAGACGTAGCGTTCCCATGGCCACCGAGTCCACCGTATATTCCGGGGAATCAAAGCTCACCCGCACGTGGGATTGGGCTCCCAGATTGTAAATCTCCGTCGGTTTGACATCTTCCAAGATGCGGCGCAGGGTGGTGCCGTCGGTCAAATCACCGTAATGGAGCCGGAGTTTGGCCTCAGGATCATGGGGATCAACATAAAGATGATCGATGCGGTCGGTATTAAAGGTGGAAGTACGACGGATGATGCCATGGACTTGGTAGCCCTTTTCCAACAACAATTCACTCAGATAGGAGCCATCTTGCCCCGTGATACCTGTCAGCAAAGCAACTTTAGACTTTGACATTAGTTAAATTTTCCCCATTACCCCAAAATACATCCCCCTAAAAATATCAGAATCTTTGCCCGGATGCCGACCTTCTGGCGATCGCCATGGTGACCAATGATTCTGGCTTTGGCATTCTGGCCGACATTGGCCAAATGTTAATGGAGCACTGTGGCGGGACCCAGGGGCAATATGACGAATAAATTCAAGTTTGCCATGGGGATATGGGACGCAACTGCATCCCCGACTATTATCTAAACTGAAAAGAGTTTGGCAAAGGCTCAACTAAATGCGGGGGTCTGAGCTTAGTCGCCGATTCAAAGTTAAAAAGATCACCATGATTTCTTCCTCCACCTCCCTGACTATTCTTGAAAAACGATCCCTCAAAATAGCCCGCTTCGGTAATGTGATTATGGCGATCGCCGGCATTTTAACAGCCTGGATGGCCAATGCCGATGCATTACTGGTGGATGGTTTATATTCCGGTATTAACTTTTTGTCATCTCTGGTTGCCGCAAGGGTAGGGGAATCGGTCATGCGACCCTGGGATAAAACTCGGCCCTTTGGCTACTACGCCGATGAAGCGATTTATATTACATTTCGTTCGGTGATTTTACTGGGCATCCTTGCCTTTGCTGTATTTTCCGCCATCACAAAGATCATTGCCTATGCCTCTGGCCATGAGTTTTCAGAGATCGTCCTCGGTCTGATTGTAATTTATTCAGTGGGAATGACAGTCATCTGCGGCGGGCTATATTACGTCCACCGTTACTATTGGCTCAAAACAGGCAAAAGAAGCGATATTCTCAAGACCGAACAGCAATCGGCATTAATTGATGGCGTTATCAGTGCCGCAGTGGGTCTGGCCTTTGGACTGGCACCTCTGTTAAAAAACACTCCCCTGCACTTCATTCTGCCGGTCATTGATTCGGTTATTGTACTAGTGCTAGTGGCTTTGATAATTAATCAACCCATCCGATCATTTTTAAATGCCTTAGCTGAGATTGCGGGAGAATCGTCCTCCCCCAGGGTTATTGCCAGTATCCATGAAGCTGTATCTGAAGCCATTCCCGAGGCAATGGACTATACGTTAATCGATGTGGCCTCGTCAAAACTAGGCAGATTTCATGTGGTCATGATTTATCTAAATGTTCATCATCCTATCCAGGGTGAGTTGGTAGATGAACTACGCCTCAGCATTAAGTCTGCCTGTGAAAAGCGCATTGGACTGGTGGAAGTGGAAGTCATTCTAACCGCTACGCCCCGTCTTTTGGCCAGATAACTGAAGGGACAAATTTGCCGTCCTAAAATTCTGTTTCCCCAGTTCCAGTCTGCCCCCTGAATCGATCCATTAAAGCGACTGTAATGAGGGGGGCTTTTAAAACACTATTTAAGGCTTGCTAATACCTTTGTGGTACAAAGAATTGTTCATTGAGGGGGGGACGAACGTAACTATGGGGGGCGATCGTCCGGGGAGGTAACTCCAGCGGCTCTGGGGTCATATCAACATAGGGAATTTTGCTTAAAACATGGTTAATACAATTAAGACGAGCCCGTTTTTTATCGTCGGCTTCCACCGTGAACCAGGGAGCTTCTGGGATATTAGTGTGAGCAAACATATTATCCTTAGCCTGGGAATATTCTACCCATCGGTCCCTTGACTCCAAATCCATGGGACTGAGTTTCCAACGACGGGCAGGATCCGTAGTACGGGACTGAAAACGCCGTTCTTGCTCTTCATCGCTGACTGAAAACCAATATTTCAGCAAAATGATGCCAGAACGAACCAACATCCGTTCAAATTCCGGACATGTATGCATAAATTCTTGATACTGCTCCTCAGTGCAAAATCCCATCACCCGTTCCACGCCAGCACGATTGTACCAACTGCGATCAAAGCAAACAATCTCTCCCCCGGCAGGTAAATGGGGAACGTAACGCTGAAAATACCATTCCGTCTTCTCTCGATCACTGGGGGTTCCCAAGGCAACGACCCTACAGCCCCGGGGATTTAAGGGTTCGGTAATGCGCTTGATGGTTCCCCCTTTGCCAGCGGCATCCCGCCCTTCAAACAAAATGACAATGCGGGTGCCAGTGTGTTTCACCCAATATTGCATTTTCACTAATTCAAGCTGTAATCGAGCTAGTTCATCTTCATACTTTTTCTTTGGGAGTTTGGAGCTACCTTCTCCCTCTGACAAGCGAGGCACTTGATCCGTAGTCAAACTTTGTTTATCTTGCTTGGCTTTTTTGGATTTTTTTGTCATTCCAATTCCTGTAATTTCCTAGGTTACTGGTCTATAAAGGTTAAAAAACCTTGATATGAGCATCTAGTCATCCCCCCCTCCCCCTGCTTTAACAGAGGTGTCCGCATTCAGATCTATTTTAGAGACAAATAACAATTGATCGGTGTTGAATGCTACGAAATATCAAGTTATTTGGGGATTTTTTTCCCTAGAAGCTGAACTTGGACTATGGGAGAAAAACATTACCTAACTTAATTTCTTGGACAATGAAAAATTTACTAAACTTAACTAAAAAAACAGATAGGAGCATTAATGAATGGTGAAATTTAGCGGTCAGGAGCAAAATTTTCCTGCCAGTTAAATACCACATATCTTCTATCTTGGATGCTAAAAATATCCGAGTCCGTCGGGAGAAAATACCATCTAGGTGATGTGGGGAAACTTGAGGGTGAACATGGAATGGTTTAGCACCCTTCCGTTCGATCTCGTTTTTCCGGTTTTTCCTGCCCCACTTACCTAGCGGAGAATCTCCCCTCGCAGACGCAAGCAAAAGAAAAACTCATCTTGTTGATAAACATTGCCTATATTAATTTTCCGTTACAAAGCTTTACAAAAGCCCCAATAATCCTTTAAAGTGTTAACAGTCAGTTCTAATCTGAACCTTGACAAATACATAAGGAATTATAACCAAATGACAACGACTCTCCAACAGCGCGAAAGCGCTTCCTTGTGGGAACAGTTTTGTCAGTGGGTGACATCTACCAACAACCGGATCTATGTCGGTTGGTTCGGTACTTTGATGATCCCCACCCTCTTAACTGCCACCACCTGCTTCATCATTGCCTTCATCGCCGCCCCTCCCGTCGACATCGACGGTATCCGCGAGCCCGTTGCTGGTTCTTTGCTCTACGGTAACAACATCATCTCTGGTGCTGTTGTACCTTCTTCCAACGCCATTGGGCTTCACTTCTACCCCATCTGGGAAGCTGCTTCCTTAGATGAGTGGTTGTACAACGGTGGTCCTTACCAGTTGGTAGTATTCCACTTCCTCATTGGCATCTTCTGCTACATGGGTCGTCAGTGGGAATTGTCCTACCGCTTAGGTATGCGTCCTTGGATTTGTGTGGCTTATTCTGCCCCCGTATCCGCTGCCACCGCTGTATTCTTGATTTACCCCCTTGGTCAAGGCTCCTTCTCTGATGGTATGCCTTTGGGTATTTCTGGTACTTTCAACTTCATGATCGTGTTCCAAGCTGAGCACAACATCCTGATGCACCCCTTCCACATGTTAGGTGTGGCTGGTGTATTCGGTGGTAGCTTGTTCTCCGCCATGCACGGTTCCTTGGTAACCTCCTCCTTGGTGCGTGAAACCACCGAAGTTGAATCCCAGAACTACGGTTACAAATTCGGTCAAGAAGAAGAAACCTACAACATCGTTGCCGCTCACGGCTACTTTGGTCGGTTGATCTTCCAATATGCTTCTTTCAACAACAGCCGTTCCTTGCACTTCTTCTTGGGTGCTTGGCCTGTAATCGGCATCTGGTTCACTGCGATGGGTGTAAGCACCATGGCATTCAACCTGAACGGTTTCAACTTCAACCAATCCATCTTGGATAGCCAAGGTCGTGTAATCGGCACCTGGGCTGATGTGTTGAACCGTGCCAACATCGGTTTTGAAGTAATGCACGAACGCAATGCCCACAACTTCCCCCTCGACTTGGCTTCTGGGGAGCAAGCTCCTGTGGCTTTGACCGCTCCTGCTATCAATGGTTAATTCCTTGGTGTAACACCAATTGAATAATCAGCGAATTGCACTCTCCTTTCCGGGGGGTGCTTTTTGCTTGGTCAGCAACCAGGCGATCGCCGGAGAGTCCGGGGCAGTTACCATGAAAAGATGGATTAATCTTAAACAGAGGGATTATGGGGGAAGAACCTTTGCCGGGGGAAAAACAATTGGGCAAGAAGTCAAAGAAAAAAAATACTGCCTGGAGCATTGAGGAAAGCGAGACCCTTTACCGAGTTGAGGCTTGGGGCGCACCCTATTTTGCCATCAATGCGGCGGGTAACGTGACGGTTTCCCCCAACGGCGATCGGGGCGGCTCCTTAGATTTACTAGAACTGGTGGAGGCCTTGCGGCAAAGGAAATTAGGCTTGCCCCTATTAATTCGTTTTTCCGATATTCTTGCCGATCGCCTAGAACGGTTGAATAGTTGTTTTGCCAAGGCGATCGCCCGTTACAATTACCCCAACACCTATCAGGCGGTTTATCCAGTTAAATGTAACCAGCAACGGCATTTGGTGGAGGCCTTGGTGCGCTTTGGCCAAACGTCCCAATGTGGACTGGAAGCGGGGTCTAAGCCAGAACTGATGATCGCCCTGGCCACCCTACCGCCTCCCTTAGACCGTCAGGACAAACATGCCAAACCCCTAATTATCTGCAATGGCTATAAAGACCAGGATTATCTAGAAACGGCCCTGTTGGCCAAGCGTTTGGGCCATCGCCCCATCATAATCGTTGAACAACTGCGAGAACTAGAATGGGTACTACACATCTCCCAGCAGTTAAATATTAAACCTATGTTGGGGGTACGGGCCCGGTTAAGTTGTCAGTCATCCAAATCCTCGGAAACTTCCTCCAGCAAGGGCGATCGGGCCAAGCTAGGGCTGACCATGCCGGATATTGTGACGATGATTCGTCGGCTGGAGGAAAATAACTGCCTTGATTGCCTGAAAATGCTCCATTTCCATCTGGGAACCCAAGTTTCAGACATTGCCCTGATTAAAGAAGCTATGAGGGAAGCCAGCCAACTCTATGTGGAGCTGGTCAAGTTGGGGGCCAAAATGCGCTACCTCAATGTGGGCGGCGGTTTGGCGGTGGACTATGACGGTTCCAAAACCAACTATCCCGCCTCGAAAAATTACAATATGCAGAACTACGCCAACGATATTGTGGCGGCCATTCAAGATGCCTGTGAGCTTGGGCACATTGCCCCTCCCATCCTAGTGAGCGAAAGTGGGCGGGCGATTATGGCCCATCAGTCGGTGCTAGTTTTTGATGTGTTGGGCAGTAACCATGCGGGCTTTAGTGAACCCCACCCCCCTGACCAAAATGCCCATCCCCTGCTGAAAAATCTGTGGGAATGTTACGAAACTATTACAACGGCACAATACCAAGAGCAATACCATGACGCTCTGCAATTAAAAGCCGAGGCTAGCAGTCTCTTTAACTTTGGTTATTTAACCTTGACTGAACGGGGGCAGGCAGAACAAATTCACTGGGCTTGTTGCCGTAAAATTTTTGAAATTACTAGACAGTTGGAGTATATTCCCGAAGATTTTCAGGCCCTAGATAAAATAATGACCGATATTTACTACGTTAATTTGTCGGTTTTTCAATCAGCACCAGAATCCTGGTCTTTGGATCAACTTTTTCCTATTCTGCCCATTCATCACCTCAATGAAAAGCCTAGTCAAAGGGTGATTTTAGCCGATTTAACCTGTGATAGTGACGGCAAAATTGACCGCTTTATTGACCTGTGGGATGTCAAGCCCTACCTGGAAGTTCACCCCCTAGAAAATGATGGTAATCCTTACTATTTAGGTATGTTTTTAGTCGGTGCTTACCAAGAAATTATGGGTAATTTGCACAACTTATTTGGCGACATCAATGTAGTTCACATTGCCACCACTCCCCAGGGTTATCAGATCGAGTCGGTGGTGCGGGGGGATACCATGACCGAAGTTTTAGGCTATGTCCAGTACGATTCCGATGATTTACTCGAGGGTCTGCGGCGTCATACGGAATTAGCCCTCAGTAATGGGCAGATTACCCTAGAGGAATCTCGACGGCTGTTGGAAGATTATGAGCAAAGTTTACGACGCTACACCTATCTAAGCTGACCTGCTAGGAAGCAATAACAGTGCTGTTGTAGTCTAGTCTATGGAGCCCCCTAAAATAGTGCCGAGATTAGGTCAACTTTGCTTGCTCTCCCATCGCAATGTTGTTTAAACCAGACTATTTGCCTATGGCTCCAACAATTGTAAAAATTCTACCTCCGATAGTAATTTAATCCCTAAACTTTCCGCCTTGGCGGCCTTACTACCGGGCTTATCCCCCAATAGAACATAATCAGTTTTGGCACTTACACTGCTGGTTACTTTGCCGCCGCTCTGCTCAATTAATTCCTGAGCTTCTGTGCGACTGAGATTGGGTAAAGTTCCGGTTAACACAAAGGTTTTGCCCCTTAATTTGCCGCTGTCAGTTCTGGTCTGATCAATGCCGTGGTCTGCCAATGCCAAACCCAACTCCTGTAAATCTTGAATCAATTGTTGATTGCCAGGGTTCCTGAACCAATTAACCACGGCTTCGGCAATTTCTGGGCCAATGCCATAGACCCCTTCCAGGTCGGGAATGCTGGCTTGGCTCAGTTTTTCCACGGTGGGAAACTGTTGGCTGAGTAATTTGGCATTGACTTGCCCCACATGGCGGATACCCAAACCAAATAAAATGCGGCTCCAGGGTTGGTTTTTACTAGCTGCAATGGCGGTAACTAATTTTTCGGCGGATTTTTGGGCAAAGCGTTCCAATGCCAACAATTGCTCTACCTGTAAACGGTACAAATCAGCAATGGAGTTGACTAACCGATTTTCCAAGAGCGTAATCACAACCTTTTCCCCCAAACCTTGAATATCCAGCGCATTGCGGCTAGCCCAGTGGATTAAACTGCCTTGCAAAATGGCGGAGCAGGAACTATTGACACAACGGGTGACGGCTTCTTCCAACGGGCGCACCAAAGGGGAACCACAGGCGGGGCAATGGGAAGGAAAAATGTAGGGAGTGGTATTTTCCGGGCGCAATTCTGTCATTACCCGCACCACTTCGGGGATAATTTCCCCCGCTTTGCGAATAATTACCGTGTCTCCCACCCGGATGTCCAATTCTCGGATGCGGTCTTGGTTATGCAGGGTAGCCCGTTGTACCGTTGTGCCCGCTAACTGTACTGGCTCCATCACTGCTAGGGGAGTGACTGCGCCGGTGCGGCCCACATTGACTTCAATGGCTTTGACCACAGTGGGAGTTTCTTCGGCGGGATATTTTAAGGCGATCGCCCAGCGGGGAAATTTTTGGGTAAATCCCAACTCGCTTTGCAGTGGATACTGATTAATTTTCACTACTACCCCATCAGTCATATAGGGTAAGCGCTGGCGAGCCCCTTCCCAGTCTTCAAAATATGCCACTACTCCATCTAAATCTTCACAAAGCTGACAATGGGGATTAACCATAAAACCAGCTTTTTTGAGGTATTCCAAGGCCTGCCATTGACTTTGAATTTGCTCTTCTTGCCCTGGTAAATGGAGGGTGTAAGCAAAAAATTGTAAGCGTCTTTGGTGGACAATTTTGGAATCCAATTGGCGGAGGGTGCCGGCGGCAGCGTTGCGGGGATTGGCAAATAGGCTTTCTCCCTGGGCTTCCCGTTCTTGATTGATGCGATTAAATTCCGCCAGGGGCAAAAAGGCTTCCCCCCTCACTTCCACCGTTGGGGGCGGATTATCCAAATTCAATTTCAGGGGAATGGAACGAATGGTTTTAATATTTTGGCTAATTTCTTCCCCGGTGGTGCCGTCTCCCCTGGTGACCCCCCGCACCAACAAACCATTTTCATAGGTCAGGGCGATCGCCGAGCCGTCAATTTTGAGCTCACAGACGTATTCAGCTTTTTCAATGGTTGGGGCAATGCGTTGCCACCGTTCCTGCCACTGCTGTAGTTCCTGGACGTTAAAGGCATTTTCCAGGCTGTAGAGGGGAATATTGTGGGTAACGGCGGAGAATTGGCTAGCGGGTTGTTCCCCCACCCGTTGGGTTGGACTGTCGGGGGTAATGAGCTCCGGGTTTTCTGCCTCTAGTTTTTGTAGTTCCCGATAAAGCTGGTCATAAACGCTATCCTCCATAATCGGTGCATCTAGCACATAGTAGGCGTAGCTAGCTTTTTGGAGTTGTTGGCGCAGTTGCAAAAGGCGATCGGCGGTGGTCATAGCTTATGTCTATTGTCCAAAAGGCTTGCTCTAGCAGAAATTGGCCTCCTTCTAGAGGGTTACAGAAGAGATAATGGGACGATTTCCCAGGGACACGTTACAGGGTACGCCTTTCACTCCAAGGGCGATTAACATAGAGACTGTAGCATTTGTGTAGCCCAAGCCGAGGGCCGTCCCCATGACCGTTGCCACTTCTCCTTTAACTCTCAGTGAAAGTCAAAATTTTATCCTACCCGGTCGTCACAGTTGGGAAGATTTTAAGACGATTCAAGCAGTGATGGAACAGCGCTCAGGGCTGCGTATTACCTATTTTGACGGAGTAATTGAGTTCATGACCTTGGGAGAATACCACGAATCCATCAAAACCATAATTGGATTTTTGATTGAATATTATTTGTTCTCCCAGGGTATTGAATTTTTCCCAGCCGGTAGTGCAACCCGTGAATCAAGGGAGAAATCGGTATCGTTTGAGCCGGATGAATCCTATTACCTTGGCGAAAAAAAGGAACATCCTGATTTGGCAATTGAGGTGAATGTCACCAGTGGTACTCCGAAAAAGCTTGAAAAGTATCAACGGTTGGGTATTCAGGAAGTTTGGATGTGGCAGGATAAAAAGTTCTCCATTTACTCTCTAGAAGGCGATTGGTATCAAGAAATTCCTACCAGCAAATTACTTCCAGGTTTGAATTTTTCACTGCTGGAGGAATGCATATTGATGCCCTCTCGCCTAGAGGCAATCCAAAGGTTTACGGCTCAATCAAAATAAACGGCGATCGCCATGAAAAACTAGTCTACGAAATTGGCGATCGGAATAAAACAAGGGTAAGAATCTCCGACTTCTCATCAAAGGAAAAACTTTCAATGACATCCCAGTTTTCCATGTCTAAAAAATCAACAATTATCAAACCTCCTGTTGCTTCAAGAAGATCTTTAAAAAAATCTGCGACTTGAACTTTATGAGATATATTCTTATTTCCATATTTTTCTGCAAGACTTTTAAAAATTTTATGGCTGTCTTTTATTGGGTCCATGCAGATTCTCCTTGGTCAGACAACATACAGATAATGAGGGCAAAGTGGACTTTAAAGATCCACCTCATATCTCATTGTAGAGAATGATTTATTATTTGTGGAGTTGTTTAAGACCACGTACTTATCTGACTATGAAAGGGCGAGCAAAGATGAATTTTTATCTTCATAAAATAATTGAATCATGCTAAATTCTCGACGTAGTAAATTTTCAACTTGTAAAGTCGAGCAGTTTCCTAATCGAAGCCAAATAACTTTGGGAGGACTACCAAACACCAGACTAAGATCGTGCATATCTGCATCTTTAGAGACAATCATTAAGTCATTATTTTTTGCGTAATCCCAAACGGTAGGATCAATTGTTGCCTCCATTCCAACATCTCGTACATGAAGAGAATTAGAAAAAAGATCGCCCAATTGAATGGGCAATTTGGGAGAGAGATTTTCGTCAAATAATAATTTCATGCAGACAGGGGAGAAATCATCAATCGACTTTCACGGTCAGCTGCATAAGCAATACAAGCCTTTAAATCTTCTCGGGTCAAATCGGGAAAATCTTCGAGAATTTCCGCCTCAGTCATCTCAGAAGCTAGATATTCGAGAACTTCATAAACAGTGATACGCAAGCCGCGTACACAAGGTTTACCTCCTCGTTTATTGGGTTCAATCGTAATGTAGTTTCTATAATTCATTGTAAATTCTCGCTAATCTTTTATAGTTTATTCACGTTTACTAGCCGGTGGTGGGGTAATGCGCCAACGCATCAAGAATTGGTCAATGCGTTGCAGAATTTGCCGATCTTCTTGGGGTAATAATTCCCCATTGTTAGTGGTGGATTGTTGTAAGAAACTAAAGGCTTGGCGGATTTGTTCTCCATTAGTAGCCACCGGAGCGGAAAAGTGACAGGGAATCAGGGTTTCCACTGGCCAACTGGCAATTTTTTCTACCCATTGCCATACTACTTCCGGTTCCCGGTTGAGAATTAGCTCTTGCAGAATGGGAGCCACCCTTACTTTGCCACCGCCCCACAGGGCTTGAAACGTGTTCTGCCAATCCCCCCGCCACTGGAAGGGATATAAACCAAAATAATTTTCCCGACGGCGATCGCCAACTTGTTTTGCTTCTTGCAACACCTGGTTCCAATTAGGAACTTCTAGGGTACTGGCTTGGAAATAAAGAGAAAATAAACAAATGCGTTGCCATCCCTTAGCTCGATTGGCGGTAGTATCCTCCGGGCGATCGCCAGCTTTATCCCTGGCATGGAAGATTAGGGGAGTGGGGTCTAGTGCCAACACTGGGGGGGGATTTTCTGACAAAACCAAGAGGGTATCCGTCACCAACAAAGTATGACTAGGCCAATGGAAAAATGCCACTTCACCAAATTTACCGAGCCGTAAATCCAACGGCCCGAGGTAAGCATAATCAAATTCCCCGGCAAAGGGAGTTTCGGCACTATCAGCGGGCAAGATCTTGGTCCGACCAACCGGAAAGCCCAACCAACTAAGGGGCAAATTAAGGGGAAAACTCCACTGTCCTGGGGCTACATACACCGTTGCTTCTGGACAATGACGGGCCAGGAAAGGTACATTGGCCTTATGTTCCAACCCAGAAATGGTGGGTAGGATAATATATTTGACTGGGCCATATTTGGCCGTTAGTTGCCCCAACAATTGCAAACATTCTTCCGTGGGAGCAATGGGAGAGTAAACTAGCAATCCCCCCGTATTCAGGCGCACCACCGTCATGCGGATGGGTACTACCACATAAAAAATTCCCTGTACCTGCTCCAACACCCAAATGGTGTCCGGTACCAATTCCCGCAACAAAGTTTGCCTTTGGCTGTAGGGATAAATGGGCACCAGATACCAGTAGGGCCAAGTCTGACTAGGACTGGGTTGGGAAGATCGGGAAAGGGATTGCCGCATCGTCACCGAGGAGGATGAAAAATTGAAAAATTATTCAGATTTGGAAAAACCTAAGCCATTTTCTGCGCCGTAGCGCTCCATAAAGCGCATAAATCGGTCCCATTCCGGTTGGGAATTGAGGATCACCGTAGCTTCGATCGCCGTGGGACGGCCGTTGATAAATTTGCCCTTCACTTCCCTGGTGATAATTTCCCCTTCGTCGTCGATTAAATACATGCCGGTAATATCATCGGTGCTTTCTTTCGCTAGAATTGTCGGTTCCAAGAAATAGAATTTTGCCATGCCGGACTGCCCATTCTTCGACTTGCTGAGGCGCACTTCTGGGACAACGGTTTCTGCAACTCCCTTGGAAAATTGAATTTCAGCCATGTTTTTTTACCTTAATGACATTAATTTCGTTAACTTCCCATCATGGCATAGATCCCGGTAGTGGCCGAAAAAACACCCCCATGGGACTACTCGAAACCCAAGTTCACCACCTGCTCAAAGCCCAACAGCGCCAACAAACCATTCCCCCCTGGCCCCATTCCTTGACCATGGGTCGTTTGGTGTCCCGGGCTCTGCGACTACGGCGATCGGCCCTGATCCAAACCGGTTGTTTACCCCCCACCTACGGCCCCAGTTATCTGTTGCCCTGTTTGCTCAGTGATCAGCCCGTTCGTTTGGTCACCACCCCTAAACGGCAGCAGGATTTAGAAACGGTGATTTTGCCAACTTTGCAAACGGCCCTACAAAGCAATGATCCTGATTTGGTCATTACCTGGCCGGAAATTCTTACTCCAGACCAATGGTTGCAGGAAAATTTAGCGTCATTGCCCAATAATGTCCCCGCCCTCACGGCGATCGAGCAGGTGGAACATTTAGAAGATTGGACAAGGGATTTTCTTTCCCATCACCTAGATTGGAATACCCTCCAACCCCTCTTTGCCCAAACTCCCCAGAGTCAAGACCAAGTTCTAACCCATTGGAGCCGCCTCAGTCAGTCCCTCTTCGCTCGTCCCATCAATCCCCATGGTTTTTATCCCCTTGATGGAGAAGAACTCCAAGACCTCAACCAAGCGGTGATGGAACAATTAGCCAATCGCCAGTTTAAAAATGGAGCTAAACAGCAAAAGACGGACAAAATTCAGCAATTCTGGCAGTTTTGGCAAGAACAAACCGATAACCATCTCCTCTGGGCCGAAGTGGACCGACAGCAGGGCAAAATAAGTCTCCACGTCAGTCCGGTCAACGTACAACCCTGGCTACAACCAATTTGGCAAAGCTCCGATCAAGGTCAGGGAGATTCTCTTGATGGAGGGCCGGAAAGCAATCAAGCCGCCTTTGTGCTCATCGGCAGTTTTTTAGACGCGGAGAAAACCGCCCCCACCTATTGCAAAACCTTAGGTTTGGGAAATTTACTGTGCTTAAAATTTTCGCCCCACCGTCTGCAGGATGCCCTAACCATTTACCTACCCGATCGCCTACCTTTACCCAATACCCCAGCTTTCCAAACCACTTTACTAACGGAAATTGAACGCATTCTGACGGAAATTATCGCCGTGCAACCGGACAGCTTTGTGGTGATTTTGCTCGATGATCTACCTCTCAAAGCTCAACTGGGCAGCCAACTAGCGGCCAAGTTAGGCTCTGGAGTGAAAGTGGAACCCACCCCCAGCTTTGCTCCTGGCATTTTAGTGGCAGGTTGGCAATACTGGTGCGCCCAAAGGGAACAGTTTCCCCCGCCGGCCCTGCTGATCCTAGGCACTTTACCCATTCCCTCCCTGGAAAATCCCCTGGTGGCCAAACGAGTACAACACCACAAACGCCATCATCAAGACTGGTTCCGGGACTATTTACTGCCGGTGGCCTTGAAAGACTTACAGCAAGCCGTGTTACCCCTAAGGGAGTCCGGGGGCTGGTTGGCCATCCTCGATGACCGGGTCAATTCCCGCAGTTACGGCCGGGAAGTACTCAAAGCCCTAGCGCCCTACGGCAAAAGAAACTATTTTGATCCCCAGGATCTACCCCAAATAACACCGGCTCAGAAAAGGGATTGAACAGATTTTTCCATGGGGGAGCATGGTTTTCCGGGCTAGTTTTTCCCTTGGCACAAAGGCTTTTCCGCCAAATTGGCAAGACGATACCCAATGCCATGGACCGTTTCAATTAGATCTGCTGATAAACCAGCACTTTTTAATTTTTGTCGCAAACTCCGCACATGGACCTTGACCGTATCTTCCTCCGGGGGACTCTCCAAATTCCAAATGCTATCGATAATCATGCTCCGACTCAGAACCCGGCGACCATTGCGGAGTAGCAATTCCAGAATGCTGTATTCCTTGCGGGTCAAGGGCAAAATTTCGTCATCGTAACTAACTTCATAGGTGCTTGGGTCCAGCTTGATCGGTCCCCATTCCAAAATTGGTTGGCAGGTTGCACAACCTCGGCGCAACAATGCCCGCACCCTGGCGAATAACTCTCCCAAATCCACCGGCTTGATGACATAATCGTCGGCTCCGGCATCCAAACCGGTGATTTTATCGTTGATGGTATCCCTGGCGGTCATCATCAAAATTGGCATTAAATAACTGTGCGATCGCCATTTTTGACAGAGCGTAATCCCATCCAACTCCGGTAGCATCACATCCAAAATAACCAGGTCATATTCCAGTCGGGCAGCATAATCCCAGGCCAGGGAAGCGTCGGAGGCAATGTCAACGGTGTAAAGCTGATCACTCAATGCCTCTGCAAGGGTTTCCGCCAGCGGCAAATCATCCTCCACTAAAAGAATTCTCATGGCCCATTGTGCTTTTCTCTATCAACCTCAGCTTACCTGAAGGGGTGAACGGGTCTGGGTTAATTCATGTTGCGAAATGTAACAGTTTCAAACACATAAGCTAACTTTCCGATTTCTTTACGACTTTCTCCCCCTTTTCTTCTGTTTCACTTTGTTAGGATTGCATTTTTGATACCAACACATACCAGTCATTGACTGGGCATTGATCAACTTTTAAGCTTAATAACTAACTTTATCTATGACACTGCCTTTAATTGCCTATTCCCCCGTCAGTCAGAATCAACGGGTTGCCAACTACGAAGTCTCTGGAGATGAACACGCCCGCATTTTCACCACGGAGGGCACCCTTTCCCCCTCTGGCATGGATAATCTGATTGCCGCGGCCTATCGTCAGGTGTTCAACGAGCAACAAATGATTCAAAGTAATCGGCAGATTGCCTTGGAATCCCAATTAAAAAATCAGCAAATTACTGTGCGGGATTTTATCCGTGGTTTAGCTCTTTCGGATAATTTTCGTCGCCGTAATTTTGAAGTAAATAATAATTATCGTTTTGCACAAATGTGTATTCAACGATTACTGGGTCGAGATGTTTATAGTGAAGAAGAGAAAATTGCTTGGTCAATTGTGATTGCCACCAAGGGTTTACCCGGCTTCATCAATGAACTGCTCAATAGTCAGGAATATTTGGAAAACTTTGGCTACGATACCGTGCCCTATCAACGGCGGCGCATTCTGCCCCAACGGATTAGTGGTGAGTTACCCTTTGCCCGCATGCCCCGTTACGGTGCTGATCATCGGGAAAAATTAGAGGCGATCGGCTACTTCCGCAACGAAGCTCCCCTAACTTACCGTTGGGAATGGCAAAAGCAACCCTATCCCGCCGGAGTTTATTTAGCCGGCAAAGTAGTTCTTTATGGTGGGGGAGCATTGGTCAGTTTGGGGTTAATCGCCGTTGCCCTTAGTGCCTGGGGCATTATCGGACTGTAGTTTTTGCGATGTCAAAGCAGAGCTTAGGGCTGAAAAAATTTATACCGGTCCATCCCCCTCCATGGGGGGACTTAGGCGGTTGAACGGCCAGGGTTTTTTGCTAGAAATATTTCGTGGTTTAACTATTTGTTCTCTGGTTTAATGCTTCGAAACTTTGCAGACTTTGTATTTGAGACCAGACTTTAATGTTGAAACTAGGCGGTAAAAAATCATCTGCCCCATCCCGCAAAAAAGCGAGGGCAAAGATTGGTATCCTAGAAATGGATCGGCAATGGTATCAATCGGTCAAGCGGTTTTTATGCCCAAACTTTGAAATTTCTGCCATCAATTTCCAGGATATTCTATTTAACCGTGTTGACATTGGAGAATATCACTCCATCCTAGTTGGTTGCGGTATTAGATATGAACCAATTGATATTTCAGCTACTTTAGATTTAATTACCATTATCAAAAACTTGTCTGCTAAACCGCCAGCCCTGCTCCTAATTACGGATTATGCCGACAGTCAGATCACGCTGCAAGCTCGCAGTTATCTGCCTCAGATTGATGGTGTTTTTGCCAAGGATCAGGATTTAGCTTTATTGTTAAAAATCATGAAAATTATTGTTAAACAAAAATTTAATTAAGGTTTTTCCTTTGGGATCCGCTTATCTATGGGCAAATTTCTAATTCCAATCGAATTTGTTTTTCTGGCGATCGCCATTGCCTGTTATTTGTGGTACCGACAAAACCAGCAACGCCGCAAGATTGAAATTAGCCTCAAGCAACAAACTCAACGGGAACGATTTATTAATCAAATTACCCAGCATATCCGCCAATCCTTGAACTTGGAAACGGTTTTAAATACCACCGTCGCTGAAGTTAAAACCCTGTTGCACGTTGATCGAGTTTTAATTTATCGCATTTGGCAAGATGGTACAGGCAGTGCCATTACCGAATCAGTTAATGCAAATTATCCTAGTATTTTAGGGCGAACTTTCTCCGACGAAGTTTTTCCTGTTGAGTATCATCAAGCCTATACCAAAGGTAAGGTACGGGCCATTAATAACATCGACCAGGATGACGTAGAAGTTTGCCTAGCTGATTTCGTCAAACAGTTTGGTGTGCAATCAAAATTAGTGGTTCCCATTCTTCAACATGATCGTTCTTCTTCCCTAGGCAATGAATCAGAATTTCCCTATCTTTGGGGCCTCCTAATTGCTCACCAATGTGCTTTTATCCGGCCATGGCAACCGTGGGAAGTTGAGTTAATGAAACAATTGGCCAATCAGGTGGCGATCGCCATTCAACAATCGGAATTATATGAGCAATTACAGCAACTCAATAAAGATTTGGAAAACCGAGTTGAAAAACGTACCCAGCAACTTGCCGCCACCAACCAATCCCTGAGGGTAGAAATTAGCGAACGACAAAAAACCGAAGCAGCTCTCCGCCACACCAATCACACCCTGCAATCTCTCATTGTAGCCTCCCCTAGGGGGATTTTTACCCTTAATTTAGCAGACCAAATTCAGATCTGGAATCCTGCGGCGGAACGGATTTTTGGTTGGGCAGAAGCAGAAATTATTGCCCATCCAGAACTATTGACATCGGACATTTTGGTGGAAGATTATCAGCAATTTAAACAGGAAATTTTATTAGGCATTGCCTCCCCTAGCTTAGAATTAAAATGTCAAAAAAAGGATGGTAGCTGGATTGAAATTGTCCTTTCCGCTGCTCCCCTATTAGATAGTGAAGAAAATATTGCAGGGTTAGTGGCGGTTGTGACTGACATTACTGAACAAAAACGGCAAGCAGAACAGATTCGTTTATTACAATCCGTAGTCGTTCACACCAATGATGCAGTGGTGATCACGGAAGCAGAACCCATCGACGATCCCGGCCCGAGAATTCTCTATGTCAATGAAGCATTTACTAAAATTACCGGTTATGCTGCCGAAGAAATGCTAGGCAAAACCCCCCGAGTTTTACAGGGGCCAAAAACCAGTCGCACTGAATTAGATAAGGTAAGACAAGCCGTTAGTCAATGGCAATCCATTACTGTTGAAGTAATTAATTATCGTAAAGATGGCAGTGAATTTTGGGTAGAATTTAGCCTTGTACCAGTTGCCGATAAAACGGGTTTCTATACCCATTGGATTGCTGTGCAAAGGGACGTCACTGAACGACGCCGCACCGAGGAAGTTCGCCTCGCCCTAGAACGGGAAAAGGAATTAAGTCGCTTAAAAACGCGTTTTTTCTCCATGGCTTCCCATGAATTTCGCACTCCCCTCAGTACGGCCTTAGCGGCGGCTCAATTACTGGAGAATTCAGAAGTAGCTTGGCTTGATCCCGATAAGCGTAGCCGGAACTTGCATCGTATCCAAAATTCCGTGAAAAATATGGTCCAGCTTTTGGATGATATTTTAATCATTAACCGGGCGGAAGCAGGCAAATTAGAATTTAATCCCAGTTGGTTAGATTTAAAATCACTGTTCCAGCAATTTATTGAAGAAATTCAATTAAGTGTCAGTGATCAATATTATTTTGACTTTATCTGTGGCGATCAAGATACTAAGGCATTGGTGGATGAAAGATTAATGCGGTCTATCCTATCAAATTTACTATCTAATGCGATCAAGTACTCCCCCGACGGAGGACAGATAAAAATCAGCCTAAGCCTAGATTCAGAAAATATTATTTTTGAAGTGACCGATCAAGGTATTGGTATTTCGTCGGAGGATCAGAAGCAAATTTTTGAACCCTTTCATCGGGGTAAAAATGTCAGGAATATTGCGGGAACAGGACTCGGTTTAATGGTTGCCAAGAAATGCGTCGATCTACACCGTGGCAGTATTTTGCTAGAAAGCGCTGTCGACCAAGGAACGACAGTTACCATCCGTTTGCAACGTTATAACCGTTTGCCCCGAGCTTAATTTTCACAGTTACGGCCGGCAGGGGATCTAACGTCCTACGACAAAACAATCCATTCCGGTCCCCATACCTTACGGAGGGCAATCAACGGTAATTCCCCCGTAACTCAGCAGTGGCCCACAGGGAAAACTTAGCTCATCGGAGGCCATGGCACACCCCAGCCTTAGACTAGTTGTAGCTGGGCGGTTTTCCGTTTTTTACGGCCACCTTTGGGGGCATCGGCCAAGCAATATTTGACCACATTGGCCAACTCTTCCAATTGGGCGATCGCCTCGGCCCCTTCTAATTTCATTAATTCCCGGTCATCCCGCATTTCTGTCCAGGTGATGCCGTAGTCCGATACCAAAAAGCGAATCAGATGATTTTCCCCCAAACTCACCATGAAGGAAGCACTATTGAGTTGGTCGCCACAGGTGTAGCAAGAAGCAATATAGCCTCGATTTTCGAGCACAGTGGCCAGAGCCCTGAGACTCATGACTAAATCCTTCACGAAATCGCGGTGTTGCTGGGCAAGTCGAGTAAACACATTTCCTCCGAAAATAAGCTAGCTTTTAAAATCTTAATACTTTTTTAAGATTTTCACAGAGGCCTTGTCCGGAAAGGCTAATTTAATCCTGGTCTGGGAACCCCGATTTGGAGAGCCATGGCGGTTGTCCATCGGCCGGGCGACTGAAATAATTGATCAATTACAACGTCGGATCTAGAAAGGAAAAGCCGCTTCAGGAGCGGTTTATGGCCGCAGAAGAAAGTCGCCAATCAGCCTGGGCTTTTTGCCAATCCTCCGTGATCTTAGCGTGGTTATCAAAATGGCGATCGCCTGTGTACAACTCTTAACCAAGAATAATCCAGGTGGGGGATTTGCTTTTGGTCTATGGAACTGTGCTGGCATCGGGGAGACCCAGGTTGAAGGATTTGAGAAAATTTTAGAAAAAATTCACAATCTACGGCAAACGACGGAGGAAAAGGCTTTGGAGTTCTGCTTTGGGTCAACATTTCTTGAAAATCAGCTTTTTTCTGGGGTGGAGCCTTGACATTCTCCGTTGGTGATTTATACTTAGGTCAGGTGTGAGGAAATTAGAAAAACATCTGGAGTCGAAACAAGGAAAGACGCCCCAGGTGTTTTTTTATGGCAATTTTTAGGGCGGTTCAAAAATGAAGCAATGGCGCTGGCGGATAGGGTTAGGGGCGATCGCCGCTTTGGTGATAGTTTTCCTGGTCATGCTATTCCGTCCCCAGGGCTCTTCCGACCGCATCCCGGACTATCAAATCAGCAGTCAGTTGCCCGCTAACCAGGTGGATTATTATCCCCTGCAACAGAATTTAGATGGGGCGTATTATCGACCCTTGGGGGAATGGTTGGGGCGATTAATCCTGCCCACGGTGGCAGAAACTAAAGCCACTCCCGGGGATTGGGTCTGGATGGAACTGTATCAGGCTCCTTCAAGCCAACAGGGCCTAGTGGGGCAAAAACTCCGCCTCACCTGGCAGGGCAATGGCGATTTGGAAAGATACTTAAAGCTAGTTACCACCGACGTAAACTTTACCCCCGCCGCTTTGGATAGTGAACGCCGGGGCAATCTGTTACCCAGTCGTTTAAATGGGCGATCGCAGGTAGGGCCGTTGCAATCCTTAGCTGGAGCCAGACCAGTGGACGATGTGTTGGTGCGCTTTCCCCAGGCCCAGGTGAATATCCCTGCCGGCAATCGAGCAGAAATTAAACTGCCCACCATGCCGGAAATGGTGACGGGCCGTTATCAAGCCCTGGTGAAAATCATTGGCCCTGATCCGAAAGCAGACCCTAGCACAGTGCCCAAGGATTGTCCTGGTTCCCAGCCCTGTGCCACGGATTTAATGCTGGTCCAACATTACAATGCCATCAGTAAGCAGTTTGATGGCCCCCAGGAAACAATTCGTATTCCCCAACAGCCCCGCCTGAATGGCGATCGGTTTATGTCTACTCCTAGGGATTTGGCCACTACCGCTGTGGGTCGAGCGGGATGGTATATCTATGGGGCCCAAGGTCAGGATGGCCTATTCACGGTGCAATCCCTCCAGTCACGCTCCTTGGTGCAATTGCAACCCGATGAACAAATTTTTCGCCTAGGCCCCGGTCGAGACTATATTAGTCAGCAAAATTGGCACAATACCCCCGCTCGCAAAGGTACAGCCCAAAAGGTTTTACTTGATCCCCGCAGTGATTCCCCCGAGGTGGCCCTGGGCCAATGGCAAGAAGGCGATCGCCTGTTGGGGATGCATTTATTTGGCGGCATTGGGGGGAAATTGGGAGAAAAGACGATGTTGGGCACAGTGACGGGGCATTTTGCCTTTAGCCTGCCTAAGATTGTGCGGGACCCCTTTACCGACGAGTTGCAGTGGGAAATTCCCTACTACCAGGTCTATGCCCATAATCCCCAGGGCATCATTGCAGGCTCCCAAACCTGGGAAAACTATGCGGGCAATTTACAGCGGGGCTGGGTCCAAAGTCGTCCCTTTGCCGATGTGATGGTCAAACTGGACCTGTTACAGGATTACAATTTTGGTGAGGTGGTGCTTTCCCCCCTGGATGAATTGCAAAAACAACTGCAAATTATGATGGCCCGCTACCGCACCGGGGATGGCACTGGTTATGCGGGGGTTAGTCCGGCGGCGTCCTGTGTGCAGGATTCTAACCAAGCCCTGTACCTAGCCATTGTGGGTTTACAGCAAAAAGTGGAGAATAGCCCGGAAATTCTCAGTTGGTTGGATCAGCACCCCAGTTCCCCGGAAAGTCAACGTTTTCAACGGCTGAAACAATTGGGCGAGCGCCTGTTGGCCATGCTCAAACCCAGGGGCGTTACCAGGGAAGACTGGCAAAACAATGCCGCCACCCTAGCGGGCTTAGACCCGGACAATCTCACCAATCAATACGATTTCATCCAGGACAATACCCTCGTCAATGCCCTGCTCAGTTGGCAGTCCATGTTGCCCCGGGTTAACCAAGATATCCTCAACCAAATTTTCCTTGAACAGGGTGCCCAACTTTGGTTTATGCGCCCCAACCAAGTGGGGGGAGCCATGCCGGAAATTTTACCCCTGGCCCCCACTAGTATTTTTGGCGATGTGCCGGTGTTTTCGGCCCTAGCCCGCCGGACTTTGGGCGCCATAGTTCTTTTACCCAAGCCCCAGGATTGGCAATTCTTCGGCATCGCTGTTGTGGTCTACGGGGCGATCGCCATTCCCCTGGGGATGAAATTTGGCCTATTGCAATGGCAATGGTGGGAGCAATCCTTGGGGGGCAGTGTGAAATCAATCTTGGCCCTGTTTTTTCTGCCGGCCCTGGGGGAAGAATTGGTTTTTCGGGTCATGTTATTGCCCTATCCCACTGAACTGAATTTATTTTGGCCCACCTTGGGGGCCATGGCCCTGAGTCTGGTGCTGTTTTTGATCTACCATCCCCTCAACGCCCTGCTGTTTTATCCCAGGGGCAGAAATTTGTTTTTCCAGCCCATTTTCCTTACCCTCACTGGTCTATTGGGCATAGTGACCACAGCCCTTTATTGGTATAGCGGCTCCCTCTGGTTAATTACTATTTTCCATTGGTTAGTGGTGACAGTGTGGTTAATGGCCCTGGGGGGTTACGGCAAATTAGCCCATCAAGAAGCCAAAAGATGAAGAAATTAGACAATTCCTTTACCTAAGTGGAAAACAACCCCAATATGGAGGGGAAAAATTAGATTATCCATTGCCCAGAGGTTTCCATGGCTCCCCAAGTGGATGTGTTGATAAATAAACAAATTTTGATTGAGCGGGCCCTAGTTTGTGTCACCACCCGCATCACCAAGGCGATCGCCGAACGGGGCCAAGGCACCATTGCCCTCTCGGGGGGCAGTACCCCCAAACCGCTATACGAAGCCCTGGCCCGCCAAGCCCTGCCCTGGGAAAAAATCCATGTGTTTTGGGGCGATGAACGCTATGTCCCCGGCGACCACCCCGACAGTAATCAACGTATGGCCCGCCTCGCTTGGTTAGACCAGGTGGATATTCCCGAAGCCAACATCCATCCCATGCCTACCGCCGCCGCCGATCCGGAACAGGATGCCCAGGCCTACGAAAATGAGTTGGCCACTTTTTTCCAGGTGGAAGCAGGGCACTTCCCCGCTTTTGACTTGGTATTACTTGGTTTGGGGGATGACGGCCACACCGCTTCCCTCTTTCCCCACACCCCGGCCCTGACCGTTGGCGATCGCCTAATCACAGTGGGTAACAAGGACGGACAACCCCGGTTAACTTTCACCATTCCCCTGATTAACCAGGCCCGCTCTGTGGTTTTTCTCGTGGCAGGGGCCAGTAAACAGCAAGCCTTGGGGGAAATCTTTGCCCTAGAAGCCGACCCCCAGCAATATCCAGCCCGGTATATCCAGCCCCAGGGGGAATTGCTCTGGCTCCTAGACCAAGCGGCCGGGGAAAATCTGCGCCCTTCTTGAGCCCCCCAGAACTTTGCCCATATCCCCCATATTCCCCTGTATCGAAATGTTACAATTTACCTAGTCTTTTCCAGCTATTGGCCCCTTTTGCCTTATGGGTGAATCCACGAGAACCGGACAACTTGCCAGCCCTGACCATAGCCTCCGCTGGATCATTTTGGCCATGGTGGTGGGGGTTTTATTCACTGGGGGAATAATTTTTTACAGTCTCCGCTCCGGGGTAAACCAAGGGGAGGAAAACGCTTCCGGTGCCCTTGCTCCCGCAGCCCAGACCCCAGAAGACCAGCCCGTGGCCGCCCTGGGACGCATTGCCCCCCTAGGGGAAATTATCAAACTTTCTGCTTCTCCCGGTTCCTTTGGGGGAGCCAAAGTATCGAAGGTGTTGGTAAAGGAAGGGGATAAAGTTAAGGAAGGCCAGGTGGTGGCAGTGCTGGATTCCTACGAACAAAAGGCCGCCGCCGTAGTTTCCGCCCAGGAGTCGGTGCGGGTGGCCCAGGCCGATTTGGCCATCATCGAAGCCGGTGCTAAGCGGGGGCAAATTGCTGCCCAGGAATCCCAAGTCCGGAAAGCCCAGGCGGAGTTAGAACAGAATTTTGCTGTTAACCAGGCCGCCCTGGCAAATTTAGTTAAGCAATTGGAAGGGGAAAGAATAGAGCAACAGGCCACCATAGACCGTCTGCAGGCGGAGGTGAACCAAGCGGCCAACGATGACCGACGTTATCGCAGTTTGGCGGAAAATGGGGCGATCGCCATGGCGGATTGGGAACAGCGGCGCTTGAACTTAGAAACTAGTAACCAGAGGTTACAGGAAGCTCGGGCCCGGTTAATGAAGACCGAAGCCACCCTGGAAGAACGAATTCGAGAACAACAATCCATCCGGGATAAGGATGCCCAGACCATGTTGCTGGAAAGGGAATCGGCCCGGGCCACCCTCTCCCAAATCGCAGAAATTCGCCAGGTGGATGTGCAAAAAGCCCAAGCGGAATTAAACCTGGCCATGGCCCGCTTTCAGGAAGCCCGGGCTGAATTGGACACCGCTGTGGTGCGGGCTCCAGTGGATTCCCAGGTGTTAAAAATTTATTCCCGCCCAGGGGAAAAAGTCAGTGACACCAATGGCATCCTCGACCTGGGCATCACGTCCCAAATGATTGTGGTGGCGGAGGTGTACGAAAATGACATCGGTCGGGTAGAACTGGGGCAAACCGCCTGGATACGCAGTGAAAATGACAGCTTTGGCGGGGAATTGGAAGGTAAGGTTACCAATATTGGCTTGAGAATTGGCAAAAATGATGTGCTGGACTCCGATCCCGCCGCCGACATTGATGCCAGGGTAGTGGAAGTGAAAATTGCCCTCAGCCCCGGGGCAAGCAAAAAGGTGGCCGGTTTGAGCAATGCCAAGGTGGTGGTGAAAATTGAACCCGACAGTGCCCCCCCCTCTCCCCCTAATTAAAAGTCCATCAACCCCAGATTTATCCGTCACTCTACCCAATAGATGAAAATTCCCCTTGCTTGGCACCAGTTATTCCATGAAAGGATGCGACTCCTGGCGGCGATCGCCGGCATTGCCTTTGCCGATGTGTTGATTTTTATGCAACTGGGGTTCAAAAATGCCCTGTTTGACAGTGCAGTCCGGGTTCCTGAGAGTTTGCAAGGGGATTTATTCATTCTCAGCACCCAAACCGACACCTTTGTTAACCCTACCCCTTTTGCGTCCCGCCGTTTGTACCAAGCCATGGGCAATAAAGCGGTTAGCAGGGGCACTAGTCTTTACATTGACATCAACCGCTGGAAAAACCCGGAAACCAAAGTCAGCAGGCAAATTTATATCATGGGTTTTAATCCCGTCAGTAATCCGATCAATCTACCGGGGGTAGAAGAAAATTTAAACCTGATTAAACGCCCTGACGTGTTCCTCTTTGACCAAGACTCCAGGGAAGAATTTGGCCCGGTACCCACTTTGTTAGCAGCCGATGGCCCCGTTTTTACGGAAGTGGGTAATCGCCGCGTCCAGGTGCAGGGTTTATTCACCCTTGGTTCTTCCTTTGGGGCGGACGGCACGTTAATAACCAGCGACTTAAATTTCTTCCGTCTTTTTCCCAGCCGGGACCGCAGTTCCATTGATGTGGGCATTTTGCAACTCAAACCGGGGCAAGATCCGGAGTTAGTGGCCGAACAAATCCGGCGGGAGTTAACCGGGGGCGATGTCCAGGTTTTCACCAAAGAAAAGTTGGTGCAATACGAATTAAATTATTGGCAAACCCGCACCACCATTGGTTTTGTCTTCGGCTTGGGCACCGCCATGGGCTTCATTGTGGGCACGGTGATTGTTTACCAAATTCTCTACACCGACGTTTCCGACCATTTACCGGAATATGCCACCCTCAAGGCCATTGGCTACGGCGATCGTTATTTGTTGGGGGTAGTGTTCCAAGAAGCTTTACTGCTAGCGGTGATTGGCTTTTTGCCTAGCTTTGGTTTGGGGGTTTTGCTCTACACCAACACCGCCCGGGCCACGGGTTTACCCCTGATTATGACCACTGCTCGGGCTTTGACCGTACTGATTATGACCATTGCCATGTGTTGTATTTCCGGGGCGATCGCCGTGGGGCGTTTGCGGGCCGCAGATCCGGCGGATATCTTCTAAGCTGCGCCCATGGGTCAGCTTGTGCCAGTGGCAATTTTGCCTTAACATCTCTTCACAAAAATTTATAATTTGTCATAATAGCGGTGGACAGTCTTCTCACTAGGAAACATTGCTATGAAAACCGCCGCTAGAATTGTTGCTTTTACTGCTCTGACTGGATTTGCCCTCGGGGTCCCCAGCGTCGCCATGGCAGAAATGGAAACCACTGAAAAACCCGCCGTAGTCAGCCAAGCCGCGATGGAAACCACCATGAACATTGTGGAAGTTGCCGCTGGAAACGAAACCTTCAGTACCCTTGTCGCTGCAGTGGAAGCGGCTGATTTAGTGGAAGCTTTATCCGCTGAGGGGCCCTTTACCGTTTTTGCCCCCACCAATGATGCCTTTGCTGCTTTGCCCGCTGGTACGGTGGAAAGTCTCTTGTTGCCAGAAAACAAAGATAAATTGGTGAAAATTTTGACCTACCACGTAGTACCCGGCAAAATTACCGCCGCCCAAGTCACTTCTGGGGAAGTGGAATCCTTGGCTGGGGAAGCCCTCACCTTCAAAGTTAAAGATGGCAAAGTTAAAGTCAACAAAGCCACAGTGATTTCCGCCGATGTGGATGCCAGCAATGGTGTTATCCATGTGGTGGATCAGGTGATTTTGCCTCCTATGTAATTGATTGTCAGCAAATCTTTGCCCAAGATGGTAATTTATCCTCTAAATTGTCGATAAATAGTAATTTTTAGCCAATTTCTTTCCCTGGGGGAGTGAGGCGGCTGGCTACGCACCATCTCAATTCGACCATCCCTGAAGTGGGGTTCCAATTTCTAGAAAGTTGGCCCCACTTTTTGCTTGCGTGCTACCTTTACAAGGGAAGTGCCCAGGGCACGGTGAAAATTGTTCGGCAGTGGGATGGAAAACTGTGGCCATTAATGCGTCCGATTCAGCAACAACAGTTATTGTCGGTGGTGGTTTTGTGGGACTATTCACCGCCCTACATCTGCGCCACCATCAGCACGCCGGCCCCATTATTTTGGTGGACCCCCAGACAAATTTTGTCTTTAAGCCCATGCTCTATGAGTTGCTCACGGAGGAACTGCCTGAGTCAGTGGTGTGTCCCAGCTACGGGGAGTTGTTGGCCAATAGTGATGTTGAATTAGTGCAGGCGAAGGTAACCGATGTGCAGTTGGCGGAGAAGCGTTTGGTGCTCGATTCCGGCCAGGAACAGCATTATGACTATTTAGTGCTGGCGGTGGGGTCTGTGCAGGGTTATCTGGGGGCCAAAGGAGCCGAAGAACATGCCTTTGCTTTCCGTTCCCAAACCGAGGCGATCGCCCTGCGGGATCACTTGAAAACCTGTTTAGAAAAGTCCCTAACCACGGAAGATAAAGCGGAAAAAGAAAGATTGCTGACGGTGGCGATCGTTGGGGCCGGCCCGGCGGGGGTGGAGATGGCGGCCACGCTGGCGGATTTACTGCCTAGTTGGTACGTGCCCATGGGGGGGGATATCAATGATTTAAAAATTTACTTAGTGAACCATGCACCGGGAATTCTAGCGGGGGACGCCAATAGTGGGCTCAAGCGTTGTGCCCTGGAAGAGTTGCAAGCCAGAACTATTCCGGTGACGTTGAAGTTGGGGGTAGGGGTTAAAGGTGTTACCCCAGAAAGTTTGCAATTTGTGGAAACCGGAGAGGAGGAATTGCGCCATTTAGACACTTGCACCACCATTTGGACAGCGGGTACAGCGGTTAATCCCCTCCTCAAAGCCTTGGCGGCAGAGATTCCCCCGGAGGAAATTGACCGCCACGGGCAACCCCTGGTGACCAGTACCCTACAATTACCTAGCTTTGCTGAAGTATTTGCTGCCGGAGACTGTGTGACCGTCAAGGAAAATCCTAAACCTGCCCTGGCCCAGATTGCCTATCAACAAGGAGCGGCGATCGCCAAAAATTTGATGGCGGCGCAAAAGGGAAAACCGTTGGTCAGTCCCGATCCCCAACTGCGGGGCACGTTGATGAAGCTGGGTTTGAACAATGGGGTAGCCAATTTATTTGACCGGGTACGCATCCAAGGCAAGGCGGGGGATTTATTGCGGAACGCCACCTATCTGGAGCTATTGCCCACCCCTCTACATAACTTCAAGGCCACCACCCAATGGCTAGCCGAAGAAACCATCGACCGTTTCCATCGTCCCCATGCCCCCACAGCCCAGGAACTAAAATGGGCCGCCATGACCCCAGCCCAACAGCGGGAATACCAGGGCATCAAGGCGATCGCCATCATTGCCCCCCTGATTTTTATTGTCCTGTTGTACTTTGGCTTCAAAACTCCAGAAAGGGAAAGACCGCCCTTTGTGCCCCAACCCAGCCCCAGTGTTAACCAGTAGGAACGATAACTCCATGGCCAATTAGCTTCGGTTAAGTTAACTCTATTTTTGCTCTGACTTGTTTAACTTATGAATTTCGTCAGACCGGCCACTAACTACTAACCCCAGCCCCCAACCCAAAACATCTTTGTGGAACCTGCCCATGTTCACCCTCAATGACCAAAATCTGCCCTACCCCGATACCCTCCATCCCATCATTGTCCACTTTGTCATTGGCATGGTTTTCTTTGCCTACATCAGCGAACTGGTGGGCTACCTCCAAAAAAAGCCCCGGTTCTTTGAAGTAGCTTGGTGGAATTGGCTCACAGCGGCGATCGCCATTTTTTTTGCGGTGATTTTCGGTGAATTTGAAGCGGCCCTGGCCATGCCCTACCCGGCGGCCCAACCGGCATTGGATTGGCATACGGTCAACGGTTGGTCATTGTCGGCCATTTTGGCGGGGTTAACGGCTTGGCGGGGGGTATTGAGGGTGCGAAACCCGCTGAAAACCAGCCTGCCTTTCCTCATGCTGGCCACCGTATTTATGGTATTAGTGTGTATCCAAATTTTCCTCGGCTCCCTGGTTGATTGGGTATATGGTCTGCATACCCTTCCCGTGGTGCAAGCCACCAAAGACGGCATTATTCCCTAGCTTTTAGGTTTAAGTTCCCTTACCCATCTCATTTTTTCCTGAGGAAATTGACCGCCCCATGAACCCCTCCCTGATTGACCAACTCAAAGAAATTGGCCTCCAGCTAGGCACCAATGGTCTGCCCTACCGATTTCCCATCCACCCCAATTTGGTCCATTTCAGTCTGGGGTTATTCATCATTGCCCTAATTTTTGATTTTGCTGGCGTATTTTTTCCCCTAGACAAAATCATTCTTAAAGGGTTTGCCATTCCCGCCCAACGCCAAAACTTCTTTGATGTGGGTTGGTACAATGCTGTGGCCGGTGCCTTTATTAGTTTTTTTACTGTGGCGGCGGGCTTTTTTGAAATTCTCTTGGCCCAACCTCCCACAAATCAGGTGAGTGATTGGGGCATTGGCGCCGGTACAACTATGTTGCTCCATGGCGTCGGAGGTATCTTGTTACTGGCGATGATGGTGGGCACAACCATTTGGCGCGGCTATCAACGGTTTGTTTGGCGCACCAATTGCCGCAATGAAGTTAGCTGGGCCTATCTCGGTTTTGCCCTATTCCTCATGGCCTATATGGCCATCCATGGCACCCTGGGGGCCCAACTAGGGGCCGAATTTGGTGTGCATAATACGGCAGCCCATATTCTCCGCATGGGGGAAAATCCCAACGTGGTGCTCAACGAAGGGGGCATTGACCTTTAATTTTTTGTTAACCAAAAGGGGGTGCTCTGATCCCATTTGCTCAATTATCAAAACTATGCCCCTGTTGTGATTGTCCGATCAAGCCAGGGCAGGCCGGATTTTTAAACCGAATTGGTCAAGTTTTGTCCCTCTTCCGTCAGTCTAGGCAGATGAGTAGTGAAATTGATTCCATAAATTTACCAAATATTTTAATCTATAGCACTTTTCGCTTTAGTGGGGTATAAGGTATGTAGATCAATGTATAGCTAATTAGGATAATTATGAGACGTTAAGCTATGCAGTAATCTTGAATAACCTTATCTATGCTAGTACCCGGAGGTGCGTACATTCTCGCCCTCTTTAGTGCACTAAAGTCATGCTCTATATCATTCAAATCTGGAGAATAAGTTGGCAAAAATAACACAATATGTCCTGCAGATTCTACTATTTCCCTAATCCTTCTTTTTCGATGAATGGGGGCGTTATCCGTAATCAACACCGACGTCATTGTCAATGCTGGTATTAAAAAGAATTCAAGCCATCCTTCAAAACCTGTTGCATTTAAGCTTCCGCTGAATAACATCGGCGCTATTAAGTCTTTTTGCATTTTTCTTCT
>NZ_JADEVV010000093.1 GCF_015207985.1 Synechocystis salina LEGE 00031
TCGATTACGCTGGCACAGACCCCATTGCTGATGGTTATCTCCGCTTCAATCGCCTAGGATTTAGTACCCAGGTGCAAATTGACGCTGATGGTCTAAGCAATGGCTCCAACTACACCACCCTGACCACTCTAATAGGGGTTTTTCCTTCTAGCCTCTCCGTGGGGACTAATGTTGTGATCTAAATCTCTCTGAATTTGCCTTTACGATTAAGTTTATGGCAAAGCATATTTTATTGGCGAGGAAAGAGGCTACCCATGGAATACGCAGGATTGAGACCCAAGTGTTACAAAACTGGGCTATTCCCCTCTCCTCCCTAGCAGAACAAAAAGAAATCGTTCGCCAGGTAGATTGAAGCTGCCACTCCAGCCGGTGATAGGGAGACTCCTCCTAACAGGCTCCGCAAAGGCGTATAGGCTCCATTTTCAGACTTTCTCCGAGGGGAGGTAGCATAGCCCTTAAAATAGCCCCATCAATACCCAAGAGGTCACCTAGCTCCTCCGCAGAAGGAAAAGAAAAGGGTTATGTTTCCTCGGGCGGCATTGTCGGGCTAGGATAATTAGCTGGTAATTTTTCCAAGGAGTGGGGAAAAAATGGCTTCCTATGACATCACAATTATCGGCGGTGGCATTGTTGGTTTGGCCACGGGGTTATTTATTAGCCGTCGTTTTCCTCAATACAAATTATTGATTTTGGAGAAGGAAGCGGAGCCAGCCCACCACCAAACGGGGCACAATAGCGGCGTCATTCACTCTGGCATTTACTATAAACCTGGCAGTTTTAAGGCCCAATTCACCAAAGCTGGCAACCAAAGCATGGTGGAATTTTGCCAGGAACACGCCCTGCCCTACGAGGTTTGTGGCAAGGTCATTGTGGCGACCAAACCGGCGGAATTGCCCCTATTGGAAAACTTATTTAATCGGGGTCAAGCCAATGGCTTAAAGGTGAAAAAACTTAGCCCTGAACAGGTTGGGGAGTATGAGCCCCATGTGCGATGCTTAGGGGGGATTCATGTGTCCACTTCTGGCATTGTTAATTACAAACTGGTTTGTCAAAAATATGCGGAATTAATTCAGGCTCAGGGCGGAGAAATCAAGTTTAACCATCGGGTAAGTGGTATTGCAACCCAGGCTAATGGCCATAGTTTGGTCACTAACCAGGGGGATTTTTTTAGTCGTTTTCTGATCAATTGTGGTGGTCTCCAGAGCGATCGCCTGGCCAAGATGGCGGGGATCAAGCCTGATGCTAAAATCGTGCCTTTTCGAGGGGAATATTATGAGTTGAAGCCAGAGAAAAGATACTTAGTCAAAGGTTTAATTTACCCAGTCCCCAACCCGGCCTTTCCCTTTTTGGGGGTACATTTCACCCGCATGATTGATGGCAGTATCCACGCTGGGCCCAATGCAGTGCTGAGTTTGAAGCGGGAAGGTTATCGCAAAACGGATTTTGATTGGGGGGATTTTACCGAGGTGATGGCCTATGCTGGCTTTTGGAAGTTGGTGGGTAAACATTGGCAAGAAGGCCTACAGGAAATTATTCGTTCCTTTAGTAAGGCGGCCTTTGTGCGGAGTTTACAAGAATTAATTCCGGAAGTGACGGCGGACGACATTGTGCCCAATCCAGCGGGGGTGAGGGCCCAGGCACTAAAAAATGATGGGGCTTTGGTGGAGGATTTTCTCATTGTCCCCGGCCCCAATTCCCTCCAGGTACTTAACGCTCCTTCTCCGGCGGCCACAGCTTCTTTGGAAATTGGCAAGGCGATCGCCGCCCAGGTACCGACCCTATGAAAACTGGGGGCAGTTATTTAAAGTAATGGGTCGAAAATGACAAGGCAATGGGGAATTCGTTGGCATGGCTCTAGCTGCGAGGCGATTGTCCCACCACCGCTCAGAGTCAATGGTTTACCTTAAGATGGGAACAGAAATTCGTCACTGAGGTAAAGGAATGCGAGCTGTGTTGATGGCAGGGGGGGCAGGCACCCGTTTGAGACCCCTGACTTGCGATCTACCCAAGCCCATGGTGCCCATTGTTAATCAACCGATCGCCGCCCATATTATCCATTTGCTCCGTCGCCATAACATCACCGAAGTGGTGGCCACCCTCCATTACCTCCCCGATGCCATGCGGGACTATTTCCTCGACGGCAGTGAATTCGGTGTTCAGATGACCTATGCAGTGGAGGATGAACATCCCCTCGGTACGGCGGGTTGTGTCAAAAACATTGAAGAGTTACTGGATGATACTTTTTTGGTAATTAGTGGGGATAGCATCACAGATTTTAATCTCACCCAGGCGATCGCCTTCCACAGACAAAAACAGGCCAAGGCGACCCTGATTTTAACCAAGGTTCCCAACCCCCTGGAATTTGGCGTGGTCATCACCGACGAAAACCAACGGGTGCAAAGATTTTTAGAAAAACCCTCCACCAGTGAAGTTTTTTCCGACACCGTCAACACCGGCACCTATATCCTCGAACCGGAGGTGCTGGCCTATCTGCCCCCCAGGGAGGAAATGGATTTTTCCAAGGATTTATTTCCCCTCCTACTGGAAAATGACGAGCCCATGTATGGTTTTGTCGCCGATGGTTACTGGTGCGATGTTGGTAATTTAGATGCCTACCGGGAAGCTCAATACGATGCCCTAGAAAAAAAAGTCACGTTGGAATTGGGTAACCTACCCCGGCACTCCGACATTTGGATCGGGGAAAACACCACCATTGATCCCACCGCTGTTCTGATTCCCCCCCTGGCGATCGGCGATAACTGCAACATCGGCCCGGGCACTAGATTGGAAGCCGGTACCATCATTGGCGATAACGTCACCATTGGCGCTGGAGCAGAATTAAAACGGGCTATTATTTGGAATGGAGTCCTCATTGGCGATGAAGCTTATCTGGCCGCCTGTGTGGTGGGGCGCGGCTGTCGGATAGAAAGGCGAGTACAGGTGCTGGAAGGGGCGGTAATTGGTCCCCTATCCATCATTGGCGAAGAAGCCCAGATCAACTCCAACGTCAAAGTTTGGCCCAGTAAACGGGTGGAACCGGGGGCTATTCTCAACATTAATTTGATCTGGGGAAGCACCGGCCACCGCAACCTATTCGGCCAGAGGGGGGTTTCCGGCATTGTCAACATTGATATGACGCCGGAGTTTGCCGTTAAATTGGGGGCAGCCTACGGTTCTTCCCTCAAGCCAGGGGCGGAAATTGTTGTTTCCCGGGATCAACGCAACGTCTCCCGCATGGTTACCCGTTCCCTCATTGCTGGCCTGATGTCGGTGGGGGTAAACATTCAAAATCTGGAAGCGACAGCGATTCCCATTGCCCGCACCATGACCCCGAAGTTGAAAGTGGCCGGTGGCATCCATGTGCGTATTCACCCCGATCGCCCCGATTATTTGCTGATTGAATTTCTTGATAGCCAGGGTATCAACATTTCCAAAAAGACCGAGAAAAAAATTGAAGGGGCCTATTTCAAGGAAGATTTACGTCGGGTCAGCATTCCCCAAATCGGCGATATGTCCTATCCGGCCCAGGTGTTGGAAACTTACTGCCACACCTTTGAAAAGCTTCTGGAGATGGACATCATCAATAATGATGGGGCCAAAATTGTCATCGACTATGCCTATGGGGTGTCCGGTGCCATTCTGCCCTTACTGTTAACCAAATTCGGCTGTGACGCAGTGGTCCTCAATGCCAGCCTGCGGCAAACCGCTGTTTCCAACGAAGAAAAGGAAGTCCTACTCAGTCAGTTGGGGCAAGTGGTATCGGCGCTCCAGGCCAATTTGGGAGTGCAGGTTTCCGCCAATGGAGAACAACTTACCCTGGTGGACGAAGGGGGCTTGCCCATCCGGGGGGAACTGCTAACGGCCTTGATGGTGCACATGATGTTAACTGCCTCTCCCAGGGGAACCATTGTGGTGCCGGTGCAGGCCTCCAGTGCAGTGGAGAAGTTGGCCCGCCGCCATGGAGGGAAAGTTTTGAGGACCAAGGCCAATCCCACCGCTTTGATGGCCGCCGCCCAATCGAGCCATAACGTGGTTTTGGGGGGCAGTGGGGAAACCGGTTTTATCTTCCCCCGTTTACACCCCGGCTTTGATGCCATGTTCTGCATTGCCAAAGTGATGGAAATGCTGACTGTGCAAAAACGTACCCTGGGGGAAATTCGGGCAGAATTGCCGACGGTTTACCACAACAGTTGCAGTGTACGTTGTTCTTGGAAAATTAAAGGGGCCCTGATGCGCCATTTAGTGGAAATCCATCGGGATCAGCATATTGAACTGGTGGACGGGGTAAAAATAACCTTTCCCAACGGAGACAACTGGGTCTTGATTTTGCCCGATGCTGGGGAGCCCCTAGTCCATATCTACGCCAACAGTGAAGACCGCCATTGGGTAGATGACAAATTACGTTACTACCAGGCCCAGGTATTGAATTTTATTAGCGATGCCCAGGAGGAATCCTACCAACATTTTTCCTGATGCTAGGGATGGGTGAAACCCCGTCGGGAATCAGATCACTAAGGCGATCGCCAGTGGATTGATAAAGTTAAAGAGAGTAGACCTGGCCGCCGAGAAACACCCTGGTAATGCCCTTGGACTTGAGTGCTTGGGCAGTTTTTTGGACGATGCTAGCGTCGGGTAAGCGAATTACCTTTTGGGTTTTGAGGGAAAAGCGCCGGGCTACTCGATGGTTATCAAATACAGGTAGGGTTTTAGCCTGGACTTCTTCGGGGGGTAGGGCTCCATCTAGGCTGAACTCCTTCAGGGGACGGACAATCAATTCGCCTCTCCTGTCCACCACCAGGTAGCAGTTTTTGGGCATAGACGCTTCCATCAGGGGCAAAATTGAAATTAGCTCTGCGGTGTTTGTTGGAGTTTGTTTGGTGGCCACTGGGGTGGGGACATAATCCTCTTCCCCCTGGTCTTCATCAAAATCCTCTAATTCGTCTTCAAACTCGTCATCTTCATCGTCCTCGTCGTCCAGATCATCAATATCTTCATCTTCCTCATCCAGCAAATCTAAGTCCTCGTCTATGTCCTTGACAATTTCATCTAGGGCAGAGGATTTAATCGAAACAATCTGGGGGCGTCGAACCATGGGGGCATCCGATGGTACTCCAGCTTTAGCCACTGGCATGGCGGTTGGGCTGTCACCAAATTCCGTTGGGCCGGGCTGGGCTGGGG
>NZ_JADEVV010000036.1 GCF_015207985.1 Synechocystis salina LEGE 00031
CCCTGCAACGGTTGGGCGATCGCCTCTTTCAATGCTGGGCTAACGGTGGCTGGTACGGGGAGTGAACGAGGGGGCAAGGGGCGGGAAGAGTAGGCCATAGTCTGGGAAAGGGGGGATGAGAGTAATAATACTTTAGTGCTTAGTCAAGCCGATAATTAGTGGGAAATGATGGAGAAATTTAGGCTCTGGGCAGACTTAACCTTTACCATCAAAAAATCTCTGTATACTGGACTTGATCTTAGCCGACTATACGCAGTGGGGTACTAATCATGACCAATCAACCTAACCAAGTCGATCCAGAAAGCAGAAACTGGGCCATGATTGCCCATTTGAGCACCTTTGCGGGTTACCTGGTGCCGTTCGGTAACATCATTGCCCCGTTGGTGGTGTGGCTGATGAAGAAAGATGAGCTGGAATTTGTCAATGATCAGGCTAAGGAAGCGTTAAATTTCCAGATTAGTATTTTGATTTATGTGATTGTTTCCGGCATTTTAATCCTGTTATTAATTGGTATCCCTCTTTTGATTGCCGTTTTAGTTTTTGATCTAGTAGTAACAATTATGGCGGCGGTTAAAGCCAATGAAGGAATTCGATACCGTTATCCGCTCAAAATTACATTTATCAAATAAGTTTAAGGGATATTCAATTTAAAACTAATCGTAGTTTCAATGAACAGTCAAGGCAAAAAAATATTACAGCGCCATTTCATAAGTCCAGCAAATATAGAAGTTGAAATTTGCGTAAACTCAGATGGCAACTATTTTGTTCGACATCACACATATTGGTGGATTGTTTACGAAACAAGGAATCCTGATCCAATTAATAACTGCATAATCGATAATCTTCAAATAATGACTAATAACAGACTTGCAACCATAAAATGGGCAGGGCATAGGTTTCAGTTTGAAATAATTGGTTTTGAGGATGGTATGGAAGTAGAGGCTGTTCTACTTCCCCTCAAAATGTTTGAAGATTTTATACTCTTCCAGTCAATAAATTACAGAGGAACTCCCCCGGACAATAACTGCGTTCGACTTGGTAGATGGCTGGAGAGTAGCTCCCTAGAAGATCTATTAGTCTCATAAATATTTGTGATTTTTTGAGTTAAATTTAGCTTTTAGACCAAAGCCTTAGTTGGTAAATAATGTTCAATGAAGTTTACCACAGTGTTTAAGCCTGTAGTTGTTTTTAAATTAGTAAACACAAAGGGTTTTTCTCCACGCATTTTTTTTGCATCCCGGTCCATCACCTGTAAATCTGCTCCCACCATGGGTGCTAAATCTATTTTATTAATCACCAATAAATCTGATTTGGTAATTCCTGGGCCGCCCTTACGAGGAATTTTGTCCCCCGCCGCCACATCGATCACATATAGGGTTAAATCTACCAATTCTGGGCTAAATGTAGCCGCCAAATTATCTCCCCCACTCTCCAAAAACACCATATCCAGGGGCATAAAACGGGCCTCTAAATCGGCGATCGCCGCTAAATTAAGGCTGGCATCTTCCCGAATCGCTGTGTGGGGACAGCCCCCTGTTTCCACCCCAAGGATGCGATCGGGGGTAAGGGCTTCTGCCCGGACTAGAAATTGGGCATCTTCCTGGGTATAAATGTCGTTAGTGACCACAGCTAACTGGTATTTTTGTCTTAAAGCTTTGCAAAGAGCTTCCAAAAGGGCCGTTTTGCCAGAGCCCACAGGGCCAGCAATGCCAATGCGGAGGGGAGTTTGAGCCATGGTACTAACAGGAAAAAAAGATCAAGGGCGATTTTTAGTGTAACGCCTAATTTATTTTTCCTTCCGTTAATTTACTGGGGCGGAACCGGTTTGGCCGGTGTTAGAATTTGTCCATCAGCAAAAGTTCTGCGGCTCTCTCAATGCTTGATCTAATGGGCTTTTAGCCCCTGAGAGAACCCCGGCAATATTGAACTCCCTAAGCCCAAGTATCAGATAATGTCAGCGCACTTAGGAAGTCCTCTGCCCGCCACCGTTGTCTTGGTTAACCTCTACCTCAGAATATCTGTGAATTTTTGTGACTTTTTGCCAGCGAAGACTGCAAATTTTACTGATTGAAGATCAGCAATGCCAGGTGGAATTGCTCAAGATTTTGCTGGAAAGTCAATCTTTTTTTGCGGTACAGCTCCAGGTGGCCCGGACCCTGGCTCAGGGTATTAATCGGCTCCAGAGTGGTATTTTCGACACCGTTTTGCTGGATTTATTTTTACCGGATGGTCAGGGCATTCCCGCTTTAACCACCATACAAAAATTTGCTCCCCATATTCCCATTATTGTACTGACGACAGCCACAGATTTAAATATGGGTTTAGCGGCACTACAAAAGGGGGCGGAAGATTATTTAGTAAAAGAATACCTGAGGGAAAGTCAGATCGCCAAAGCAATTATCTATGGCTTGGAAAGAAAGAAAACTAAACGTCAATTGCAGACACAAATTGAGCGGGAACGACTAATGGGTCGTATTTTGGAAGAAATTCGGCAGTCATTAGATTTATCGGTTGTTTTACAGACCACTGTGGACGAAGTTCGCAAATTTCTCCAGGTTGATCAAGTGGTTATTTACCGTTGCTATTCCCCCACTACGAGCAGAATTCTAGTAGCAGCACCTAGTTCATCTCTGCTAACCAGTGGCGATCGCCGTCATAGTCCCCAGCGGGGGCCGGATTCCAACGGAGAGCCCACGGAGCCGATTCCCTGCCAAACCATTAACTCTCTCCACCCACTTCCCATTGCTCCAATCACCCTAGGACCGAGGGCTAAGGATGGAGTGCTCATAGTCCCCATCTGGCAGAAAAAGCCCCATCAAGAAGATCGCCTCTGGGGGCAACTGGTGGTCCGGGTTGGAGACCAACAACGGTCATGGTTACCCTGGGAGATAGAATTTTTGTGCCATCTCAGCAGTCAAGTGGCGATCGCCATTCAACAATCGGCTCTATTTGCCCAGGTGCATTACCTGGCTAACATGGATGGGCTGACGGGCATTGGCAACCGCCGTTATTTGGATCATTTTTTGGAACAACAATGGCAAAAATTAGCTAAAAGCCATCAATATCTCAGCCTAGTATTGTGTGACATCGACTTTTTTAAACAATACAATGACACCTATGGCCATCTCCAGGGGGACGAATGCCTCAAACAAGTGGCTAAGTTGATGGAAAGAGTGATCAGGCGGGGTACTGATTTAGTGGCCCGTTATGGCGGGGAAGAATTTGCCTTGGTGTTACCCCAAACTAATCATCAGGGTTGCCAGGTCTTGGTAGCCCATCTGCAGACAATTTTTAAGCAGGCTCAAATCCCCCACCGTGGTTCCATCATTCAACCCCATCTCACCTTGAGCATTGGCAGCACCACCATGGTGCCATCCCCAAATATGGTGCCTACAGAATTAATTGACCAGGCAGATCGGGCCCTATTTAAAGCGAAAAAGGCCGGTCGTAACCGTCACTTTAGTTTTGCCGATTAATTTGGTAAAGATAATACTGCTCCTCTTGGATAAAACTATGGCGAAATTCTGCCAAGGGAGTGATGGTTAAGCCAGGCTGGGTTACCCCTAAAGGATAGTTTAAAATCAGAATTACCGGTGGAGCGAGCTTAAGCCCTAATTGTTGATCAATTTGTTGCAAAATTTGCTGTTGATCCACTTCCTGTCTTTGGGCTGTAAAAATCACAAAACTGCCCAAGGCTTGGCTTTCTGGATAATAAATCTTTCTATTGAGGTGGGCGGCAATGGGGCTAACCATAAAATCATTACTCCCCACTAAAGTTGCTTCTTGAAGTCCTTGATTGACTAAATAATCTGCCACTGCCCGACTGGCGGAATAGGGTAAAAGTAAATCCCTGGTATATCCCACTAAACCCCCAATTAATTGACAAACTAAAATTAAACTAAATAAATAGGGGACTAATTTCTGACTCCATTGCTTCATTCCCAACCAAAACTTTTGTCGCAACAGGGGCGTGGGAGATAGGTAAAATTTTAACCAATAGCTAGCAATTAGAACTAGATAAAGGCTACCGAAATGTCTGGGGGCACCTAAAAATCTGCCGTAGGTGAACAATAAAATTCCCCCACTACCTAACAAATAAAAAAGGAAAATCAGCGGATAATCACTGAAATATAATGACCAAATCACCAAAAAAATCAGGGAAAACAGACTAAAAATTCCCAAGTCCAAAGGTCGGCGATCGGAAGGAACTAAAATTGTGATGTAACCATTCCAAACTCGGCTCAAAGCCTGCCCTAAACGATACCAATCCCATTGCAAAATCCACTGATCCGCCCCGCCATGGAGGGTGCTGTCCCCCGGTTGTACCATTACCATCACCGACAGGGCCACCGCCCCAGTGAATAATAGAACACTTACCCCCCTGTCCCACCAAGGAGCCTGTAAGTTTACCCCCAAAGGTTTTTGACAAATCCATTCCATCCCCAAGGCGATCGCCAGGCAGACACTGATCATTAAGGCATAGGCGTTGCTGTTGGCCATGAAGGCTAAACAAAAAGCCAGGGGGAGATAGGTCTGTTGGCGGCGGGGAAACAGGGCACAAAAGGCGAACAGTCCTAGGATGCCCAACGCATAGTTACGACTAATGAGGAGATATTCATAAAAAGGCAAATAACCGAGACAGAAGATTAACTTTTGCCAGCGGGGAAAGGGACTATAACGCAAAAAAATGGCGATCGCCGCCATGGCCAAGACCAGATGAAATAACTGCATGGCCAGCAGGTTAGGGGTCAATTGGTTTAATAACCAGAGCAACCCGTACCACAGCAGGGGATGACCTTCGTAGCGCACATTACGCCAAAAATCCGCAAAATTAACGCTATCCCGACCAATCAACCAGCCATTGACTTCATCTCGCCAAGGAGCATGGTTTAAAGTTCCTATCAAACCCAGACAAAAAATGCCCAACCAGAGCCACCATTCAAAGTGCGGCAGGCGATCAAGACGGCGGGCAAGGTTCAGTTTGGCCATGGAGAAGGGGTTTAATTTGTTTGCTGGACACCGTAAATCAGCATGACCAATAGGGGCGTAGCCAGGGTGAGAATAACAGTCAAGGGGGCACCAATGCGGGCAAAATCTGTGAAGCGATAGCCACCGGGGCCATAAACCATGGTGTTGGTTTGGTAGCCAATGGGAGACATAAAGCTATTGGAAGCGGCAAAGGTAACCACAAACATAAACGCCAAAGGGTTTAAGGCCAAACTTTGGGCCACCTGGAAGGCAATGGGGAGCATGAGTACCACAGTGGCATTATTGGACAAAATTTCCGTTAGCAGGGCCGTGGCCAGGTAAAACAAAAGTAGCAGAGCGTAGCCGGAAAGGTGCCCCCCTGTATCGGCCAAAAAACTAGCGAACCAGGCGGTGGTGCCGGAATTTTCCATGGCGGTGCCCAAGGGAATTAACCCTGCTAAGAGAAAGATCACATCCCAACGAATGGCCCCGTAAATCTCCCCCGGCTTCAGGCAACCGCTAATCACCATGGCCATTACTCCAGCCCAACTGGTGACGCTAATGGGCAAAATATCTAACCCCGCTGTGATAATTACCAAAGCGACAATGGCGATCGCCGTTTTGGCCTTATCTAGGCGGAGATTATCCAGGGGTTTTTCCTCCAACACCAATAGCTCCCTGGTGGTCTGCAAACCAAGAAAACTTTCCCTAGGGCCCTGGAGCAGTAATAAATCTCCAAACTTTAGGCGCACTTTCCCTAAACGTTGACGGATTAATTCTTCCCCCCGACGAATGGCAATGACCGTAGCGTTATAGCGTTGCCGGAAACGCAAATCCTTCAGGGTGGAACCAATGAGGCGGGAGTTGGACAGAATCAGTACCTCCGCCACCTTTTCCTCCGAGGATTCCAGGGGGCCTGCCTGGCTAGTTTCAGCACCGACAAATTGCACATCGGCCAGGATTTCAATGCCCCGTTCATCCTTAATTCTGAGTAAATCTTCCCGTCCAGCCCGCACCAATAAAATATCCCCCATGGTCAAAACCCGGTCCGCCAAGGGTTGGGGGAAATGGGTGTCGTTGTGGATAATTTCCAGCACGTCGATGTCAAATTTGCGTTGAATTTCACTCTGTCTGAGGGTTTGGCCAATCAGGCTAGAACGGGGGGGAATAATAATTTCGCTGACGTAATCCTTAATTTGATACTCCGCCGCCACATTGCCATCGGACACACTGCGCCTCGCTGGTAACAGAGCCGGGGCCGCCAGCACAACATAGGTCATACCAAGGCTAAAAGTAAGTAAGCCCAGGGGAGTGAACTGGAAAATGCTGAACCCCTGCCCGGTGAGTTTCTCCGCCAAACCACTGGCCAAAATACTAGTGGACGTTCCCAGGAGGGTAATCATGCCGCCCAAAATAGTGGCATAGGAAAGGGGAATTAATAACTTGGAAACGGAAATCTGCCTCTGCCGGGCCCACTCTTCCACAATGGGCAAAAAAATGGCGACGATCGCCGTGTTGTTGAGAAAGGCGGAACTAGGCCCGACGATCAGCCCCATCAGTAGCAGTTGCCGCCGTAAACTATTGCCCCCAAATTTGATTAAACTATCCCGAATAACCTGGATGATGCCGGTGCGGGTGATGCCGTAACTTAAAATGAACATGGCCATGATGGTGACGGTGGCGGAACTGCTAAACCCCGCTAAACCCTCCGTGGGGGTGACTAAACCCAACACCATTAAAATCACAGCCACGAGAATGGCGGTAGTGTCGATGGGCAACCACTCCAGCACAAACATCACCAACGCAAAAACAATAACTGCCAGAGTGAGGGGAATTTGATAGTCTGCCAGCCAGGTTTGCAAAAAGGCCATAGTTATCCCAAAAGGTAATTAAACAAATTCTTCCCCATTGCCAGCGAGTTCACAAGAGGAAATAGTCCGATAACAATGCGTGTCATTCTGTGCGGTTACTACGGTCAAGATAATGCCGGGGATGAGGCCCTTTTGGTCTGTTTACTGCAAATGCTTCCTGCTACGGTGGAGCCAGTGGTGCTATCTGCCAATCCCCAGACTACTGAGGAGAGATACGGTGTTGAAGCCCACTACAACCGAGATTGTCCTAAAATTTGGCAACTTTTAGGACAATGTGACGGTTTTGTCTGGGGGGGAGGCAGTTTAATGCAGGATGTGACCAGTGTGGTTAGTCCCCTCTATTACGGTGGTTTGATGGCGATCGCCCAGATGCGGGGTTTAAAGACCATCGCCTGGGCCCAGGGCATTGGCCCCCTCCAAAGGCCACCGTTGCGCTGGTTTACCCAACAGGTACTGCGGGGTTGTAACGGCATCAGCGTGCGGGATGAGGCCTCTCTCCGGCTGGTGGAAAGATGGGACTTAAAGGCTTTTTTAGCTGCAGACCCTGTGTGGTCTTTAGCCGCTGAAAATGCGTCCCCTTCCCCTAGTCCTTTGCCCATGGTGGCGGTGAATTTGCGAGCCCATCGTCTATTGACCTTGGAACGTTTGGCGGTAATCACCCAAGCCCTCAAAGACTTTCAACAACAGACCCAAACCCATTTGCGGCTCATTCCCCTGCAAAAATCCCAGGATTTAGCCATTGCCGAGGCGATCGCCGTGGAACTGCCGGGGAGTTATGAAATTCTTTACCGCCCAGACCCTAGGGAATGTAAGGGATTATTCCGGGGGGCGGAATTCACCATTGGCATGCGACTCCACAGTTTAATTATGGCGGCAGCAGAAGGCAGTGCCTGCTTTGCCCTTAGTTATGACCCCAAAGTTAGTCGTTTGATGGCAGAGGTGGAAATACCGGGTTGGGAACTGGCTAATTTACCCATGGATAGCAACGAACTCAGTCAAATTTGGCAGAATCATTTCCAGCAACGGCAACCTTGGAAAGAGGCGGAGCCATTGCAAAAATCTGCTCTCCAACATCAAGCTTTATTGCAAAAAATTTTTGTCGGCTAGCTTTTGGGGTGGGAGTGTGGTAAGAATAGTAGCCCGAGGGAAACGATTCCTTGTTTCGCCAACGTCATTGCGGAACCTTAAGCTTTATTTAACTATTGCCCCGGTTCCAAAGCCCAAATATATCGCAAGATAGATTGCAAGCAGATAAGACTGTCCTAGGCTGGTACATAATCTGTAGCCTGCCTAAATTTGTCTACAGGACTTCAGTCCTAGAATGGTTGCAAAGTTTTGGCTGTTTGGGCTGTGTCCCATTGTTGCCCCCTGGCCAAAACCTTCAATATTTGGGTGTGTGGAATAAAAACTTAATCCTTCTTTCCATTACCATTCAGCGACGATGGAGCCGGGAGGATTGTTGCAATGGCCGTAGCGAAAATTTTGGTTGCATCCAGCCAGCCAACCCGAAATAGAGACCAAATTTTATAAAATTTTTTCCGTCCCCCATGAGTCAACCCAACTATTATCAAAATCTTTTAAATTTTCTCCGCCAAGACCTTTCCCTGCCGGCCGAATCCCTGGCGATCGCCGAGCGTACCGCCTGTAACGCCATCGACAACAGCAACAATCTCCCCATCATTCTTTGGCAGTATGGGTTGATCAGTTTAGAAGAATTAGACCGAATTTTTGACTGGCTAGAAAAGTTTTAGTAGGGCCATCGCCATGCGGACGATCGCCGAAATTAACGATAAACTCAGCCGGGGACAAGCAACGGTTTGGACAGCGGAGCAGGTCAAAGCTCAAGTAGGGGAACTGGGAATTGCCAAGGTAGCAGCACAGGTGGATGTGGTCTGCACTGGAACTTTTGAGCCAATGGAATCCTCCGGGGCGGTGATTAACCTCGGACAAACGGATCCCCCCATTAAAATTCGTCAATGCTGGCTAGATGGCATCCCGGCCTATGCAGGCTTTGGAGCGGTGGATTTATATTTAGGCGCAACGGCGGCGGCGGACATTACCAACACTGGTGATAACCTCAACGAAGGAGAAGGTCTGGCGGAAAGGGGCGGTGGCCATATTATTGAAGATTTAATTGCTGGTAAAAGTTTGCCCCTGCGGGCTGTGGGCCAGGGCACCGACTGCTACCCCCGCACTACCTTGGAAACGGTAATTAGCACCGACCGCATCAATCAGTTTTACCTCTACAATCCCCGCAATCTTTATCAGAATTTCATTGTGGGGGTGAACGGTGGCGATCGCCTACTTTATACCTACCTAGGCCCTCTGCAACCCCGCTTGGGCAATGCGGTGTACTCCAACCCCGGCGCCATTGGCCCCCTGTTTAACGACCCCCTCCTCCAGGCGATCGGCATTGGCACCAAAATCTTCCTGGGGGGCGGTGTGGGTTACATTGCCTGGGAAGGCACCCAACATTTTCCTCTGCAGAAACGTCTGCCCAACCACACTCCCATTGGCCCGGCAGCCACCCTAGCCCTAATTGGTGATGCCAAACAAATGGATGCCTATTGGGTGAGGGGTTGTTATCTGAAAAACTATGGTCCCTCTTTGATGTTGGGGGTGGGGGTGCCCATTCCTGTGTTGAATGAACAAGTAATTGAGCAATGTGCCGTCACGGATGAAGACATTGTGGCTCCGGTGGTGGATTTTTCCATTCCCCGTCGGGTCAGGCCCACCTTTGGTTTAGTTACCTACGGCCAGCTCAAAAGCGGCAAAATTACCATTGAAGGCAAAACCGTACGGGTGGCGCCCCTGGCCAGCATTGCCCGTTCCCGGGAAGTGGCGGAAACCCTCAAAGCTTGGCTAGAGGCTGGCACCTTTTCCCTCACGGAACCAGTAGCTTCCCTGCCTACTGACCGCATGTTCCTTGCCCAGGATCCCGTCGGGAATCTGTCAATTTAGGTTAAGCCTAGTTCGATGAAACCCAATTTTCCCTGGGCCATAAAAATCCTAGTCGGCATTAGGAATGGACCACCCGATGGTCGGGGTTAATGAGGCGGAAAAATTTCTGCTTCAACTGGCGATCGAACACTTCCCATTTCAGCTTGGTATATTCCGCTTGGTCATTACATCCCGTTAGAAAACCGACGGGAATTTCAAACCCCCCGGCCATGTCGCGGCCACCACCGTAGTAGCGTCCAGCACCGTCCATCCCCAAGCTATCTTTTAAAAATTCATCGGGGTCTAGAGTCAGCTTATTGGTGCGGAGGGAACCAATGACTAACTCAATATCATTGGCCCGGTCATGGACAATGCCGTAAACCAAAGCGGTGTGTACGTTTTCCTCCGTGGCTAAAAAGTCCGCGGCCTGGGGAATGGCATCCCGTTCCTCGTAGCGGAGATAACCTACCCCCGCCAAGGAAAAGTTATTTTGTACGACTCGATTTTGTAAAGACCGCTCAATCACTTCCATCACCCGTTTGGAGCGGGCCGACTGCAAGACTGCATTGAGTAACTGGGCATCATAGATGCGACTGAGGTAGGCCGCCGCCATAAACTCCGCTTCCTGGGCCTGGAGCAAGTTAATGGTGTCGGAGCGCAGGCCATGCATCAAAGCGGTGGCGCATTTAACGTGGGTGGGGTTACTGCTATTGAAATCTAAAGTGCCCCCCTGGAGATATTCAGTCAAAATGGTGGCGGTGGAACGACTGCCCGGACGGATATCCACAAAGGCATTCTCCGCTTCTACTTCCTCTTGCTGGCTATGGTGGTCGATAATCACCACAACGGGAATATCGGCTTCTTGTACTAAAGGCATCAGTTGACTATTGGTGCCCTGACTATCCACCAACACACAGCCTTGGTAATCGGAGAGGTCAATATCCTTGAGCGTTTGCGGGCCCCAGCGCTTGGCGGGCAGGCCGGTCAGCTTCACCAAAGCAATATTTTCTTGGTGGGAAAGGGTGCCAGCATAAACAATTTCACACTGGATTTCGTACTGGGCCGCAATCAGTTGAAATGCCCAGGCACTGGAGAGGGCATCGGGGTCAGGAAAATCTTGAATTACCAAAATAAACCGTTGGCCCCGATGTCCTTCCAGATGGTGCTGGAGTTTGATGATTTGGGCTGTGTTAGCAGCGGGAATACGGGGAGAAATGGCGTCCGGAGAGGCAATACTCCTCTGGGCACTGATCTTTTGGGGGGAGGGAACAGTGCTGGATTCTGGGGCGGAAAGACCGTTACTGGGCCGGGAGGAAACAGAAGCCATTGCCAAAAAATAGGATAGGAGAGGGTGTTAAATAGATCATAACATTGAGTCTAAGCGCACCCCTCTATGGGTGGAATTTACCAAGCTTCCACCTGGAGTAACAAAGGGTACTGCCAAGAACTTAATGGATTACCGGTGCTCACCAACGCTTACCAAGGACTACTAAGCATGGTGAAAGATGCCCAGTAGTAGGGAGCCGAAAAATCCGTTTGCCCCAGATCAATTAGGGATGGTGGCAGGGCGATCGCCCCCCGAGAAATGCCCGACTGTTCCAGTTCAGAGGTCAATTCTCCCCGGAGCATTTTTAGTTGGGCCTGGCGTAGGGCTTCGGCTTTGGTGGAGGTTTGACCCAATTGTCGGTAGAACTCAGTCATCAGTACCAATGTCGCCCCGTCATCCACATTCCAAAAGCTAGCTAAGGCCGATTTAACCCCAGCCTTGAGGGCTAGGCCAGCAAAACCTAGTTCCGCCTCATCATCCCCCAGGGCAGTTTGGCAAGCACTCAGTACTAATAACTCTAAAGTTGAGGACGGCCAATTTATTTGGCTCATTTTGTCCAAATTCAACTTATCGTCCCAAAACTCGATGTAGGAGTTACTGGGTTTACCGGAACGAAAAAAAGAATGGGTGGCCAGGTGAACTATGTTTGGTTGCCTTTCGGCCAACTCTGTCTGGAAACGATCAATGGTGAAATCCTGGTTAAGAAAAGTTTCCCCCTGCCAACGTTTTTCGTCTGTACGATCCATGGTCATTGCCCAAAGGACATTGTCCAATTCCACTGGCACTGCTGGCAAAGGACTTTGGTCAGCAAACTCCGATGCCCCCATGGCCAAAATATTGCCCGGGTGAAGTGGTTTGTAGTTACTATCAATCAAATTAAAAGCAGGGATATTGGTCAGACTATATTTCTCCAGGAGATATTCTTGGCCATCAAATAGAGCGGCCATGGGTAAACCCCGCACCCCATTACCCAAGCAAAAGAGCAAGGTGTCGATGCCTTGGGCTTCTAAGGTTTCAGCATAGGGGGCAATAATCCATTGGTACAATTGTTGGGCCGATTCCCGGCGATTGACGGTTTGGGATAGTTGTAATTCCCGCTGAAAGGTGGCCACTACCGGTCTTAATACTGTCTCTGGTACGTCGTGTAAATCCACCACCACGGGGTCTAGGTCAGGGGTAACTAGTACCAAATGTAAAAATTCCTTTTCGGGAATGATCCATAACACGGCGGGTTTTTTGCCCGTTTCTGCGGCAATTTTTTGTAGAGTGAGGGCAATATCCTCTGGGGTTTGGGTCACTTCGGCCAGACTTTCGCCAAAATAGGCGGCAAATTCCTGTTCCCGGGCCTTTTCCATGGCGACAATTTTTTCGCTCAGGGTTTGGGCAAAGGCAGGGGCCACACCGAAGCTAGCCAAAGTTAATCCCAGGCCCACTGCCATCATTTTTTTCAGTAAAGACTTGGACAAACTCCGGCGATCGCCGAGGGATAATGGGCGGATAACTCTGCTGTATATGGTGGTTGTCATTTTTAGTCCCCTTGGTTTGGGGCGATTCCCGGTCAAGACTTTCTCTGACTGCGGTGGGAACCATTGCCCTTCAACGTTACTAGTCGATTTTGGCAGAAATCATCCCAGTTTTGGAGATTACTTTGTTATCTTCGTAGGTAATTAGAAAATTTTATAAACTCAGCCCTTACCATCATAATGTCGGAATTTAGCCTGGCCCATCAGGATTACCCCGTTGACGACCTCGAACAGCTATTAACCATTCTGCCCCGTTCTATTCAAGCCATCATCGCTGATCACCCCCAGCGGCAACAGTTAGTGGAAGTGGTCATGGACCTAGGGCGATTACCGGAGGCCCGCTTCCCCGGCACCGCTGTCTATTTGGGGGATAGTCCGATCGCCAGGGAAGATTTGCAATATGCCATCGACCGAGTGGGGCTGTTCAGTAGTGATAACCGAGCGGGTATTGAAAGAACCTTGCACCGCATCAGCGCCATTCGTAACCGCACCAACGAAATTATCGGCTTGACCTGTCGGGTAGGCCGGGCGGTCTTTGGCACCATTAACCTCATCCAAGACCTGGTGGAAACTGGCGAATCGCTACTGCTGCTGGGGCGACCTGGGGTAGGCAAAACCACTGCTCTGCGGGAAATTGCCCGGGTGCTGGCAGATGATTTGCATAAACGGGTGGTGATCATCGACACCTCCAACGAAATTGCCGGGGACGGGGACATTCCCCATCCGGCGATCGGTAGGGCCCGGAGAATGCAGGTGGCCAGGCCGGAATTGCAACATCAGGTGATGATTGAAGCAGTGGAAAACCATATGCCGGAAGTGATTGTCATTGACGAAATTGGCACCGAATTGGAAGCTTTGGCCGCCCGCACCATTGCCGAACGGGGAGTGCAGTTGGTCGGTACAGCCCACGGTAATCGTTTGGAGAATTTAATCAAAAATCCTACCCTCTCAGACCTAGTGGGGGGCATTCAAGCGGTGACATTGGGGGATGACGAAGCCCGGCGACGGGGTTCCCAAAAAACCGTGTTGGAAAGGAAAGCTCCCCCCACCTTTGCCATGGCAGTGGAAATGTTGGAGCGGCAAAAATGGACTATCCATAGTGATGTGGCTTTGACCATCGATAATCTGTTGCGGGGCCGCCCTCCGGTGGAACAGTTACGGTATATGAATGAGCAAGGGGAGCTACAAATCGAAACGGTGGAAGCCCAATCCCAGGAAAAAACGCCCCAACCACCCCCCTATTTTTCTTTGGGGTTAGTGGACGATCGCCAGTTGCGGCCAAGACCCACAGGTTTACGTTCCACTGGGCGGATGAAACCCCAAGCCCCTCTCCATGCCAACGCCGACCAAGTGCGGGATTTTGAGCGGTTGCTGGAACAATCTTGGCAACAGTGGGAAGGGGATGATGAACCCAAAGTCAGGGTACCAGGGCCCAACGGTGAAGATTTGCCGGTTTATGTTTACCCCTACGGCGTCGGGCGATCGCAGTTAGACCAGGTGATTGAAATTTTGCAATTACCAGTGGCTGTTACCAAAGATGTCCACCAGGCCGATGCAGTGTTGGCCCTCCGCTCCCACGTCAAAGGCAACCAGAAATTACGACAGATGGCCAAGGGCATCCAAGTGCCCGTCTATGGGGTTAAATCCAACACCATTCCCCAAATTAGCCGGGCTCTGAAACGGATTTTGGGCATGGACGAACCCCACAAAGCTGAGGCGGCCGATCTGCGTTTATTTACCCGCAGTGGCAGTAACGATGAGTTAGAAGCCCTGGAGGAAGCCCGTTTAGCTGTGGAGCAGATTGTTATTCCCACAGGGCAACCGGTGGAACTGTTACCCCGATCGCCCCATGTACGGAAGATGCAACACGAACTGGTGGAACATTACCGTTTGCAGTCGGATAGCTTTGGGGATGAACCGAACCGTCGCCTAAGAATTTATCCTGCCTAACTGAGTTAACAATTGGGCTGTGGCCTGACTGGGATCTGGGGCTTCCATAATGGCCCGGACGATCGCCACCTGGTTGGCACCGGCTTCCATAACTTCCCCTAAGTTCCCTGAATCAATGCCGCCAATGGCAAACCAGGGCAGCGGGGAGTTGGCGGCCGCATACTGTACATAATCCAAACCAGCGGGTTTTTTCCCAGCTTTGGTGGGGGTGGCATACACGGGGCCCACACCAATGTAATCTGCCCCTTCGGCGATCGCCTTGGCCATTTCCTCTGGGTTAGTGGTGGAACGGCCAATGATTTTATCGGGCCCCAGTAGTTGACGAGCCACCGCAATGGGTAGATCCTGCTGTCCTAAATGTACTCCATCAGCATTGACTGCTAAGGCCAAGTCCACACGGTCATTGACCAAAAATAAAGCCCCGTACTGGGTGCATAATTGCCGCAAATCCTTCGCCCGTTGCCACCTTAACTGGTCTTCCGTGTCCTTATCTCGATACTGGACTAGCTTCAATCCCCATTGGAGGGCCGCTTCCACTGTAGCTAGTAAATTTTCCTGGGGAGAAGTGACTAAGTAAAGGGAACATTGTCTTAATTTTTGCACTAGTTTAGCCCCCAACAACCCGCTTTCCAGGGCATAAACCCGGTAGCGTAACTGTTTGCAACAGGCTCCCATGGCCGGATCTCGTAGTTTGCCGTACTCCTCCAGCACCCTTAACGCTTCTTGCACCCGACATAGATTGGCCTGCAACAGCGCCCGCACATCAGTCCGTTGGCTTTCCTGGGGATGGGTCAACTGGGTGCCCACATCATTAGGGGTGTCCCTCGCCGCTCGCAGATCGTCTTGATGCCAGGGAGCCAGGGCTTGCCGCAGTTGTTTACATTCCTCTGCCCAATGCTGATGGTTCAGACCAAAACGACACCATTCCTCCACTGTCCGCAACCCTTCCCGGGCCCGGTTCAAATTGGCATCCAAAATTCTGGCGATCGCCATGGGGGAAGATTGTTGCATCTGTTTAGCTCAGATAGGAAAAAACGGGTTTTTCGCCAGATTTAGTCCCCAAGTTGATGCTAGGGAAACTCATTTGGCTAAATCCAGCAAAATTTTGCAATTAAACGACAAAATCCTCAACAAACCACTGATTTTGTCCCCGCGGGAGCATCCACCCCTGTCGACTTAGTGGGCTTGGCCTTTAACCCCTCGGCCATGGCTTCAATGAAAGCGGAGACCCGGATGGGGTCAATGGCTTCGTTAATATTGCCGTGGCGTTTGAGGGAACTGGCCACAATTACCCCATTGGCCGCTTGGATCAACTGGCCAATATTGTCCTCATCTGCTCCACTGCCAATGAACACTGGAGTGCCTTTGGCGGCGTTGGTGGCCAGTTCCAAATCTTCTAGATTGGGGGGACTGCCCGTGGCCCAGCCAGAAAGGATAATGCCATCGGCCAAACCTCGCTCAATGGTATCCGTTACAGCGGTGGTCAAATTGGGCGTCCCCAAGGGTCGGGCGTGTTTCACTAGCACATCAGCCAGGATGGCCACGTCACTGCCCAATTCCCGCCGATAGCGCAACAGTTCGTGGGCATTGCCTTCAATCAAGCCCTGATCCGTGGCCATGACCCCCGTGAGCACATTAACCCGGATAAATTTTGCCCCCACACAACTGGCGATCGCCAAAGCACTATGGGCATCGTTACGCAGAACATTGATCCCCACCGGGGCCACCACCAAATTTTGCAGGCGATCGACAATTAAGGTCATGGCGCTGACCACTGCCGGATCTACCCTTTGTTTGGGAAAAGGGGCATCGAAAAAGTTTTCCACAATAATGCCATCCACCCCCCCAGCGGCAAGGGCCGTGGCTTCTTGTTCCGCCCGTTCAATGACGGCGGTGAGATTGCCCCCCCAACGGGCCGAAGTTGGCAATGGTAGGAGGTGTACAACGCCAATAACAGGATTATGGGTCTGAAAAGTTTGAAATAAATCCACTGCACTCGATCCTAAACGCCCCTGGGTACCGGTCGGGCCCTCGTTGTCCAAGACAGGCGGGTTGTAAATTAAACAAAGCTAAGCCAATTAAGAATTGTACCCTACCAGGGAAATTGACCGGGGGCCGGTTTCACCGCTCAGGGTATGATTTAGGGGATATGGCAGAATAAGTTGTTGACCTGAGGTTGTAGCTCAGACGGATAGAGCAAGCGCCTCCTAAGCGCTGGGCCGCCGGTTCGACTCCGGCCAACCTCGCTTCCTATCTACCATTTTTCCCTTTGCTGTCAACACTCACCCCCCTAACCATGAGAAAAAGACTCACCCGCTTCCTTTCCCTCACCCTGGTGCTGGGCCTACTCTGGTTTGGCACCGCCGCCTGCGCTAGTCAACCCCCTTCCCAGTTTGACCAGGCCCAACAGGAAAGCACCCAACGGGGCGCTGAGGCAGTCACCAAGGAATCCTCCAAAGGGGGAGAGTTCAATGTCTTTTTCCCCCAAGCTGAGGGGGAGTATGAACGGGTCTTTGCCCAGGAAAAGCAGGGCTTTGCGGAAATTAAACTCAAACAAAATGGTCAAGATGTGGCGGTAATGTCCATCAATGACGTCAAAAATAATCCCACCGCAGCGGATAAATTTAAGGCCAGCACCCAAGCGATTGATGGTTTTCCCGTAGTGCAACAGGGTACCACTGGCACGGCTTTGTTAGTGGGCGATCGTTATCAGGTCAAGGTTTTATCCCGTTCGCCGTCTTTCACTCCCCAGGACCGGGAAGCTTGGCTGGCTAAGTTTGATCTCAAGGGGCTAGAAAATTTGAGCGCCAGGAATTAACAGGAAATTAGAAAAAAAGTTAAAACCGTTTAGTTACCAAAGTTCCCAACCCATAGTCCACCGATCAAACAGGAGTTTTTTGCGTGAGTAAGCCAATTTTTAAGTTAGTGGATGACCTACCTACGGGCGGGTTGACGGTGATGTTGCTCAATTCCCTGGATTTTGTTGTGCCGGGGCAATGGGAAAATTTGGTTGGTTTTGAAAATACAATCAAAAAAGTGACTGGGGAAACTGATCCTGCTTTGGTGAAACAAATTGGCGATCGGGCAGTGTGGTTGTTTAACGATAAGTCCCAGGGTTATCAAAATGCCCTCTGGCTCTACCAAACCGTGGACTCCACCGACAGTGCTCTGGGAGCGGCGGCCCTGGCCAATAAGGTGGGAGAAAGTATTAATTTCCTCGGTTTTTTAAATAAAATTACCCCCAATCCCCAAAAGGCCCAGGCCATTGACCTGTCCATTAAATTGGTGGCGGAATTGGTGGCTTTCTGCCAAATTAACGGCATTCCCGGCAATAGCATTGGGGATTTTGTCCGTTCCCTGACGGATTACAGCGGTGAGTCCTTGATGCGCATGGCCGCGCTGATCAGTTTTGACGGCATCATTCCCTTTGGTCCCAGTTTTGTCCTGACCACCATGGATTTTTTGGAAAAGTTGACCCCCAAGGAGTTGGAAGAAAACAAGACTTTTAACAAAATTAAGCCCCTCATTCCCGGCAATAGCACCAGCAGTCAACTGGATTTTATCGGTGAAAGTTTTGGTTCTGTGCAGGGTTGGATGACCGGTTTTGTCGGCGATCGCCAGCTTACTAGGGAGAAAGTGTTGGGCAAATTGCGGAATTTCATGGAGGTGACGGAGGATAAAATGGATTACCTGGCCGCCTTTATTGATATGTCCACCAATTACTACGAGCATACGGGCATCCAAACCCTAGCCCACCGTTTAATTGAAAGGGCTGTGGCGGAAATTTAATGCGCCTAATGCTGATCTAGTTGATCAACAAAAATGGCCAAGAAACTACTGCTGGTGGGGGGAGGCCATAGCCATGCTTTGGTGCTCAAACATTGGCGTCGTCATCCCCTGGCCGCTGTGGACCTAACGTTAATCAGCGATGTTAGCCAAACTCCCTATTCCGGTATGTTACCGGGGCATGTGGCGGGCTTTTATTCCCATGCCGAAAGTCATATTGATTTACCCAGGCTCTGTGCTTCAGCGGGGGTTAACTTTGGGGAAGATAAGGCGATCGCCATTGACCCAGAGCGCAATTTACTAACCACCCAGAAGCGGGGACAGTGGAGGTTTGATTACCTTTCCCTTGACATTGGCAGCACCCCCTTTATTGACGATATTGTCGGGGCAGAATATGGCATTCCCGCTAAGCCGGTGCCCCAATTTTTAGCCGCTTGGCAAGCTCTGTTGCAAAACATTGACCAGCATCGACCGGAAAAATTCACCTTGGCGATCGCCGGGGGAGGGGCCGGGGGCGTGGAGTTGGCTTTTAATGTGCAAGCTCGTTTAGCGAAGTTTTTCCCCGCCATAGAGTTAGATGTGCAAATTTGGCAACGGGGCGCAACCCTGTTATCGCGCCATAGTGCCCAGGGCAGAAAACTGATTGAGAAATTGTTGGCGAAGCGAAATATTACCGTGTTACTAAATCGTCCTGTCACCACCATTGAGCGCGAGTTTTCCCCCGATGACAATCAATTAACCTGTTACAAACTTGAGAGTAATGACCATTGGCGATCGGTTAACGCTGTGTTTCTGGTAACCCAAGCTAGTCCGGCCCCTTGGTTAGCCCAATCCGGCTTAAGTCTAGATAGCCGGGGCTTTATCTCGGTCAAACCAACCCTACAGAGCTATTCCCATCCCCATATTTTTGCGGCGGGGGATGTGGCAACCATGGTAGACGAGCCTCGACCCAAGGCGGGGGTATTTGCTGTGCGCCAAGGAAAGCCATTGTTCGACAATCTGTGCAGATTTGGCCTAGGCAAAGACCTAAAACCATTTATCCCCCAGTCCCAATACCTGAGTTTGCTGGGCACCGGAGATGGCAAGGCGATCGCCCTTTGGGGGCCTTGGGCTAGTTACTGCCAGTGTTGGTGGAGGCTTAAGGACTACATTGACCGTCAATTTATGGAACAGTTTTGACCCAAAATGGGCAGTTAGTAGAATTAAAGTTACCCAGTCATATGTCAATGATCAATAAAATATCAATAGACTTTATTCAATGCTAATGGGTGACACTATGCTTAAGGGGGAAAATTGAGGAGCAATTGATTGGGAAATAAGCTTAATCAAGGTTGGCTTTACACTGACCGGATCAACGTCAAAGGGGCAGGTCAAACAGTGTTGGATTTCTACAGTCAACGCTATGGCCACTCCGATCGCCAAACTTGGCAAGAACGCATTGAACGGGGACAAATTCAGCTCAATGGTCAGCCCATCAATCCCCATCACCCTCTGCAATCAGGACAAATTCTCACCTATTGGCGATCGCCCTGGGCTGAGCCGGATGTGCCCCTAAGCTTATCGGTGTTGTACCAGGATGAAGACATCTGGGCCATTGATAAGCCAGCGGGATTACCGGTGTTACCGGGGGGAGATTTTGTTTACCACACCGTCTTAGAACAATTAAAAATTCAGTTTTCCCAGGAGTCGTTGTTTCCCCTGCATCGTTTGGGCACCGGCACTTCAGGGCTTTTATTGCTTGGTCGTTCTGCCCTGGGGCGGCGGGAACTCAGTCGTCAATTTCGGGAACGTCGTTGCCGCAAAATTTACCGCACCCTCATCGGTCCCTGTACTTTGCCGGAACAATTTGAATGTCACCAGGCGATCGGCAAGAGTCCCTACCCCCAACTGGGATACATCTACGCTGCCACCCCCAATGGGAAACAATCCCACAGCTACGGCAAAATCCTGGCTCGATCTGCGGACAAAACTTGGCTCGAGGTGGAAATTACCACTGGCCGACCCCACCAAATTCGCATTCATCTGGCCAGCTTGGGCTACCCTTTGCTTGGCGATCGCCTTTACGGCCCCGGCGGTGTCCCTTTCAACCATCAAACCAACGCCCGGCCAAGTGACAGTGGCTATATTCTCCACAGCTACCAACTGGGTTTTCTCCATCCCCGTACCCAAGAAACCATCACTCTAACGGCTCCACTCCCCCCCGACTTAAGGCTCAAAGGTGACAGTTGATACCGACCATCGCGAACCGCAGTGAATAGAATAAACTCAATTCAACTTTCTAAAACCATTACCCAAACAAACACAACGGCTCAACCCCACTCCAGCTTTGACATTAATGACCCTCTGTTCGTATTTTGCGGTCGAAGTCAACCTTTAAATGCAAATAACGCAATCTTAAAGTAACTTTTGTGCATGTTACCCCCCTTTCAAAGGGCAAAGGTGCTGAATGTTACGGACTATCGATCGCCAGGCTAGCTACCATCTGCTCCAGTTAATTTAGATTTATCCACAAAGCTTGGATTCTGTCTGGCCTGGCAAGAGGATTAAATCGATTGGCTGATTGTTTCTATCCTGAGACTCTGTTACAATTCTTAACGCTGGCTTAACAATCCCTTAAGAATCTTAGTGTAAAGTCTTAAGAAAATCTTAAGATTTCCCTTCCTGAATCCCATGTATTGATTCTGTCCTGTGCCTAGACCTAGACCTCCAAAGAGAGTCCGCCGGTCGCCAAGTTCCTCCCCTGGAGCCATCCCTATTGAATCCTGGAAAATCTATGTTTATATTTCCACGCTTTCCCCTGTCCTTGGCTGAGAATAGTTTTTCTCAGGCTGAGATTGCCACCCCAGCCTCCACTGATCGCAAGCAATATATTAAGCAGGCCCTAGCTAAGGCGGTAACAGAGCGTGGATTTAGGCTAGATTTTCAACCCCAATGGGATGGGCAGGGAATTAATCTGGTGGGGGTAGAAGCCCTAGTGCGTTGGCAAGATCCTAGGTTGGGTAATGTTTCCCCGACAGAATTCATTCCCATAGCGGAGGAAGCGGGACTGGTAACGGCCATTGGCGAGTGGGTCCTAGGCGCCGCTTGTCGTCAATATAAAATGTGGCAAGCCCAGGGGGTGCCTCCCTTTTTGTTGGGGGTGAATTTATCCTTGCAGCAGTTGCAGAAAGCTGATTTTGCCGAGACGGTCCAGCGGATTCTGGAGGAAACTGACATGCCCCCAGCCCAACTACAGTTGGAGGTGACCGAGGGATTAATTTTTAAAGATTTACAGCACACCATTGGGGTTCTCCGGGACCTACAACGATTGGGGGTATATTTGGCGATCGATGATTTTGGCACTGGTTACTCTTCCCTATCAGTGCTGAAGGAACTGCCCGTCCACACGTTAAAAATTGACAAATCTTTTTTAGCGGATCTGGAGACGCACCAAAAGGCGGAAGTTATCCTCGAAAGCATTATCAACCTTGGTCAACGTTTGCAATTGATTGTGGTGGCAGAAGGTGTGGAAACAGAAAGCCAACTCCATTTACTTCAATCTTTGCAGTGTGATGTGCTCCAGGGTTTTTTCTTCAGTTGCCCCCTGAACGAAGACAAGATGACCCATTATCTCCACCATTGTTGTTCCACCAAAACTTCGAGCAAGGCGATCGCCGCCCATTAGGTTTTTAAAATTTCGGGCATCAGCTCCGTTATTTGTCTTTAGCTAAATCAATAACTAAATTAAAAATTTTATGACCGCTTTGACCCTGCCCTTTTCCGAGGATCGTGCCATGGCTAATCAATTGCAACTTCCTAGGCTCCAAAAATCTCAAGATAATGAGATTAAACGGGCGATTCCTCGGGAGCTATTGGAGCAGTTAATGGCCGAGCAGTTCACCGGTCAACTGGTTATCCGCAATCCCTTCGATGAATTTGTTGATTGGCAAATTTACCTGGGTAACGGCAAAATTCACTTCGCTAACAGCGCGGTGGGTAATGGGAAGCGCCTGAATTATATGTTGGGCAAGTTGTTCCAGCAGGGTCATCTGCAACTGCCCGCCCAGTTGGATAGTGACTATAACTATATCTGTGAGCTATGGAAAAAAAAGTATTTTTCCTTTCAGCAAACTCGGTCAGTGTTAACCCAGTTTACCCAAGAGGCTCTAGTCCAGGCCCTTTCCCTACCTAAAACTGAATATCGCCTAGATCCTAACAACAAATTAAGACATCTTTTCTTGAATCTGAATTTGGAGCAGGCGGTGGGGCCCATTGAGAAGAAAGTAAATTACTGGTGGGAATTACGTTCAGAAATTAATTCTCCCTTTCAACGGCCTTTGGTGCAGGATGTCCGGAAGTTGCAGGGGACTTTAGCAAAGGCTAATTTCGAGACCACAGAAGAGTTCTGGAAAGCTTTTCAACAGAGTTTGGAGAATTTGAATTGTCTTTATGACATTGCCAGTGCCACCAAATTGAGCACTCTCCAATTGGCGATCGCCATGCGGAATTTAATCAAAGCCGGGGATATTACTATGCTCCCCTACCAGGAAATTGCCATTGATAACCGTCCTTTGGTGGTTAGTGTGGACGAAAACCAAACCCATCAGCACGTTGTCGAATATACCTTAGAAAAAGGTGGCTATCGAGTTAACACCATTACTGACCCATTTAAGGCTTTGGCTTCCCTCCAAGGTCAAAGTCCTGATTTAATTTTGATTAATGCTGACATGGAAAAAATGGATGGCTACCAGTTAGCTTCTCTATGTCGTAAATCGCCCCAGCTTAAACAGGTGCCCATTATGTTAATGGTGGAGAATGACAATTTAGTCCATAGCATCAAGGCCAAAATGTCTGGGGTGAATGATAATCTGCAAAAGCCTTTTTTACCTCAGGATTTATTACTAAAAGTCAAAACCAATTTGCGGGAAGTGACCTCCGCCTAGGGTTGGGCATGATCATAAAATCACTAAGTTGTTTTTGATCTTTTGACCTGGCCAGAAGTCCCGTTTTTCTATCACTAGAATCCCAGTTTACACAAAATTAAAGGGACTACCTATAACCTGTTGTAACTGATGTCAAAGGGAGTTACTGCTTGCTCTTTACTGAACAGACTTGATCTGATAAACCTGGGGCAGTAGTTAGTAGTTCATCGTCTACCTTGGTATCTGGTATATTGTGCTTTTCGCAGGATATTGTTTTTCCCAATCAAACTTTGGGAAATCAAGGCCTGGATGGGTCACAACAACCATGGACACCAATACTCTACTGCTAATTCTTGCCAATATCGTTGTGATTATTGGCTTGGCTCGCCTGATTGGTCTGCTGTTTGCCCGCTTTCAACAGCCCCCTGTGATCGGGGAAATTATTGCGGGGATTATGTTGGGGCCTTCTCTCCTCGGTCTGTTGTCCCCTACCCTAGAAAAAAGTTTTTTCCCCGCCACTACCCAGCCATTTCTATATTTGCTCTCGGAAATTGGCTTAATTTTTTATATGTTCTTAGTGGGTTTAGAGCTTAATCCCCAACATCTGCGGCAAAAATTAAAAGTTGCCATTGTCACTTCTAATGTCAGTATTTTCTTTCCATTTGTGCTGGGGGTAGTGCTGTCTTTTTTTGTCCTCTACTCCCTCAATCAACCCAATAAAACCAGCTTTATTCCCTTCGCCCTCTTCATTGGAGCCGCCATGTCGATTACGGCATTTCCGGTGCTGGCGCGTATTTTAAAAGACACCGGTCTGGATAAAACCCCCCTCGGGACCCTGGGTTTAACCTGTGCTTCGGTGGATGATATCAGTGCTTGGTGTTTATTGGCGATCGCCATTGCGGTGACCCGTACGGACAATATTTTCGGTGCCTTACCCACCCTATTGGGCATCGCTGTTTATACCGTTTTTATGGTGACCCTGGGACAAAAATTATTTAAATATATTCTTCGTAATTATGGCCAAACTAATTACCTCAACAAAGGATTATTAACTTTTATTTATATTATGGTTGTTCTCTCAGCTATGATCACGCAGTGGATTGGCATTGATATGATTTTTGGTGGCTTTATTCTGGGGGCAATCTTACCTAAAAATACAAACCTAAACGCAGAATTAACCACTAAAACTGAAGATTTTGTTTCCACATTTCTTTTACCTATTTTCTTCGCCTATAGTGGATTAAGTACAGATCTTGGTTTGCTAAATAAACCCTATCTCTGGGCAGTGTGCGCCTTAGTGGTGGCGGCGGCGATCGCCGGTAAATATTGGGGGGTTTATGTGACTACCAGGGTAATGGGAGTGGAAAAACAAGAGGCTAAGGCCTTGGGCTGGCTAATGAATACAAGGGGTTTGACGGAATTGATTATTCTCAACGTGGGTCTAACACTAGGTGTAATTTCTCCGGTGATTTTTACCATGTTTGTGATCATGGCAATTATTACCACCATTATTACCTCTCCTTTGGTAGTCAGAATTTATCCTGCACCAGCCCGCTAAAAGCTTTTATTGCCTTTGCTTTAATCCAGCTTAAGTATTGATGATTCTTCCACAAGCAATGGTTTAAGTTTTGAAACTGTTCTGTTGCCATGGCTATTGCTAAATGGATAAATTTTCCGCCCGTTGAATAATATTTAAGAGCCTACCCACCTGTTCTGTGCCCCGCACGCTAATTTCACTGTGACAGAGTACTAGTTTTTCCGTCACCCTGGCTAATAAATCCCGCACGATGCGCTCAAAGCGTTCCTGGTCCCACTGTAATTGTTCTGGTTCCGTCCAGGGCTTTGGTTCTCGATGGCGTAGTAACAGTGGCGATCCAAATAGCTGGGATGCTCCCCCCATTTCCCAGAGGCGATCGCCAGCATCAAGCCAAAAGTGCCAGCGGTGTTGGCTACGGAGGGAACGATATTGGTAAATGGTGGCCAGGGTAATGGCCGGCGGTGGGGGTAACCAATCGGGAATATCCGGTCGGGGTTGGGCTGTGACGGTGCCTTGACTAAGCAGTTGCAAAAATAGGGCCAGCTTTTCCCGTATCTGGGGCAGGCTTTCCCCGTTGGGGTAGGAATTACCCTGGAGTTTGCTTTGTACGCGCCAAAAGTGCTGAAGAGTTTCCATCAATTCCCGCAAAGAAGTCAATTCCCCATAGGTAAGTTGGTGTTCTGGAGGTAATTGTTCACGAATCGCCCGATCCAGCATGGTGACTGGTGATAAAATCTCCTGGGCCAAGGCCTGTTTTTGCTGGCTTAACCAATCCCGTAAAGCGCCATAGGCTTGGCTAGCTTGGTAGCCGAAACGGTCCCAGCGGGGATATTGCTCTATGGGCATCAAAGCCGGGGCTTGGGGATTAATGGCGTAGCAGGTATCCGCCAATAGCCCTGCCCGCACAGGATCGATCGCCAGAGTGGTGTGACTTCGAGAGCGTCGTTCACTCAGCATTACCAACATTTCCGCCACCTGTTCTCGGCGGGCCCATTCCCCCAGGTCATACACCAAGGCCAACAGGGTTAATAAACTGCGAATTAAGGGGGCACTACTAAGGGGGCGTTGCTCATTGAGGGCAATGGTGTCAATGCCAGCTTTGTTAAAAATTTCCAAAAAACTGTAGCGGGCAATTTCGTCCAGACCGGGGGCGATGATGGCAATGTCCTGGGGCCTAATTTCCCCTTGGTGCACTGCCGCAATAATCTGATCTGCAGTTTGTCGGAGCAGTTGGGCCCGGGAAAAGGTTTGCAGAGTCTGTACTTGAGGCGGCAATCTATCCGGCGATCGGGGGTCTTTGAGCAGAGTCAACACCTGGGCCGATAATTGGGGCACAATGCCTGTTGGTCTTTCTAACCGTTCCACCTTAGCCCCCTGGGCCAGCACCGCCAAAGCATCGGGATCGGCATTTAACCCCAAACGCACCTGACCGTCTGGATTAAAGCTAAAGACAGCCCAGGAACAATGGGACTGGAACTGACTAAATAAATCCACGGCGATCGCCGGATAGTCGTCCACGTCATCGGCAAAAATTGCGTCGTAGCGTTGTCGTAAATATTGCTGATATTGAGTTTTTTTCAGTAAATATTGCCCATAACAGTGAAAAATCAGCCCGTAGGTCAAAAATCCTTTTTCCAAACACCATTGCCGCCAATGTTGCCAAAAGGCGATCGCCTCTTCTGGGGTAATTTCCCCTGGGGTTACCCTGATTTCCCCTGCTGTTAATCGTTCTAGCACCTGGCGATCTTGCCAACCCGCCGCCCCCGCCAACTGACCCAAATCCAACAAATTACGGACTAACCTAGACCTCTGGGCCGCATTTAAGGAGCTATCCCGCCCTGGATATTGACTCTGCCATTGCTCCACCGCCAACCATTGTTCCGTTTCCGGTCGCAACTGGGTAGGGAAAAGTTGCTGGGTAATCCCTTCCCCTAGCAATAGTGGCCAAAATAAATGCACATCCTCCCTCATCAGTCCCAGGGGGGTTTTGCCCATTACCGGTGCGTCGCCGCCGATTTCCCGCTCCAAACTACGGCTTAAGCGCCGTCGGGTTTGGCCATTGGCCGCCAATACCAAAGCCAATGTCGGTTGATCCAGACCCCGGTGAAATTCTAAACTTCGCCACCACTGGCCATATAACTGGGTTAATCGATGGGTTTTGCCGCTGAGCGATCGCCCTTCTAGCCAGATTATTTCTGCCAAATCTTTTACCCCTGATAGTTCCCGTTGGTTCTGCTAAGATTCCCTGTATTGCTCAATCCCAAAACCTTACGGGTCAAACCCTAGGCCACCGTAGTTTGGGCAGCTTGAACGTAAACCAAAACTTTATCAGACAACCTTATCAAACAACATCTTAGCTGTTTTTTCACCCAATCATCAGTCAATGGATTTAACAAATTGGTGGCAAGGGGCAACCCAGTGGTTTGGCAGATCTTCACAAAAATCCCTGGAGCAAGCCTTCCGGTCTGCACTAAAAATAAAGGAAATTGAAGATCAATACTTTCAAGGCAAAAAAATAGGGCCAGAAAATTGCGATTACAGTGCCGACACCGTCACTTATTTTGCCAACCAAATTCAACGGCATTTGAGGAAAATAGAGCAGGAAATTTACCACCTCAACAGTGACCAAGAATTTGTCAAAATTCTTGGTCTAGATCCGGCGGTTAAACAGGATCCAGAAACGGAATATATTCTTGATCGACTGCAATTTATTGATGACATATTACAGCGCTACGATGGCGAACTCCCCCAGATTCATCCCCCCAAGCAAATTGCCAATGGTGGGGTGCTAGATTTACCTGCCATAGCTGTTAACAAACAACGACAAGTCAGCAAAAAACGTCGGGAAGGTTTTCAATACATTCGGCGGGAAGATACCCAACAAAAGGTCGACACTGCTACCCAGAAGTCTGGTGTTTTACCCCGTTCCTTTTTACGTACCATCGATCGTTTGAAGCAGGAAATGGACCCCCAGTCCAGCGACACAGAGCAAAAGGTGCTCAAACAGTATCGCAATTCCCGCTATAAAACTGCCCTCTCCATTAAATTTATTTTAACCTTAATTATTGTGCCTCTGCTGGCCCACCAATTAACTAAAACATTTTTTCTTTTGCCTTCAGTGGAATCATTTTTTGAGCGCAATAATGAAATTGTGTTCATTAACCAGAGTATGGAAGCAGAAGCCTATCAGGAATTGAGCCATTTTGAAGAATCCCTCCGCTTTCGAGAACTGTTGGGCTTTGGCAACAAACTTTCGCCGGCAGAGAAAGAGGAAAAGCTAGCGGAAAAAGCCAAGGAAATTTCCGAAACCTACCGCCAGGTTAGCACTAATGCGATCGCCAACATTTTTGCTGATATTTTTTCCCTGGTGGCCTTTTCGGTTGTTTTGATTAATAGTCAACGGGAAATCGAAGTTTTAAAAGAATTTATTGACGAAATTGTCTATGGCTTGAGCGACTCAGCTAAGGCATTTTTGATTATTCTCTTTACGGATATGTTTGTGGGTTTTCACTCTCCCCACGGTTGGGAAGTGATTTTGGCTAGTATTGCCCGTCATTTTGGCTTGCCGGAAAATCAAGATTTTAACTTTCTTTTCATTGCTACTTTTCCGGTAATTTTAGACACAGTCTTTAAATATTGGATCTTCCGTTATTTGAACGGCATTTCTCCCTCCGCCGTGGCGACTTATCGCAACATGAATGAGTAACTTGGCAAAACAATTCCCCCAAGCGCAGTGCCCAAGGGGGAAATAGAATAATTGAGGCGACTAATTAGTAGGTAAGAGTAACTAACTTGGGCCCCGAAAGTCAAATTAAACTAGCTCATGGCCACGCCTTGACTGGCATAGTCGGAACGAAAATTAGCCAAAACTTTACCTTGGATGCGGACAGCACTGTTGACAGCTTGGTCGGTGTTCAAACCAATTTCCTCAGCTAAACGTACCAACAAAGATTGCTGGCGTTTTTTAATAGCCTGGGTTTTGCTGTGCAGACGGGCCCGGACCCGGTCCTGGAAAGAAATTTGGCTGAGGGCCGCAGCAACTTCCACTTTTTTGGTGGCAGTGTACAGTTCGGGCTGCAAATCCCGAGCGGGGTTAAAGGAAACTCCCCGGTAGGTTAGATTGACGTTAGGTTGAATGACGTTTTTGGCGGTGGTGCGACGGAAACGATAGTCCAAACCACGGTAACTGCCGGCCAGCCCCAAAACTTCGGTTTCCACTTTGGGGGGATTGTAGTCGTAACTGACTCCACGGTAACTTAATTGCATAGTGCGCTCCTAATTGTTGTTGAAGGTAGAGGAGGCGCGTTCCTTCAGGAATATATCCCTACTTCCGTCTTCTTCAAAAAGAGAAGATGAACGATTTACTTTCTGTATCCATTTTTACGTTTTTGCAAAATTATGTCAAGGTTTACCGAGTTAAGTGAGGACTTCTTAACATTTGCTTAAGGGTTGTCCATGGCACGCCAAACAGCCATTGGCCAAGGTTTGGTCCAACTTTATCGTCTTTATGGCGGCTCGGCTTGGCATAGCTTCCACCTATGGGATCAATGAAATCCATTGATTTTTTATTTGATTGCTGGGCTGGAACCTCGGACCGGGAGTGCCCTGTCTGCTAGAAGGGCTACCTACCATGGTTCCCCTTGCCTGTACCATTGCCAAAGTTTTTCATTACTCCTATTGCCCATGGCCAAAATCATCAGCACCGTCAATATGAAGGGAGGAGTTGGCAAGACCACTTTGACCGTTAACTTGGCCACCTGCCTGGCTAAATATTTTCAAAAACGGGTTTTGGTGCTGGACTTGGATTCCCAAATTAGTGCCACCCTCAGTTTGATGGCGCCCCATGATTTTGCTGGCATCCGCAAAAAAGGTAAAACCCTCAGTTATTTGTTGGGTAATGCTATCCAGCCCAATCCCTACAGTAAATTAGATATTTTCGATATTATCTGCCCAGAAATTTGTCAGATTGAGGGTTTGGAACTACTACCCGGAGACATTGAACTTTACGATGAATACCTGGTTTCGGAAAAGCTCCACCAAGCGGCGATCGCCACGGAAAATCCGAACTTTGAGACGGTGTGGAATAAGTTTGAGGGGACGTTGATCAAGGAAATGTTAGCGCCAGTGCTGGAGGAATACGATTTTGTCATCCTCGACTGTGCCCCTGGTTATAATCTGCTGACCCGCAGTGGCATTGCGGCCAGTGATTTTTATTTGTTGCCAGCCCGCCCGGAACCTTTATCGGTGGTGGGGATGCAGTTACTAGAAAGAAGGATTGAAAAACTGAAAGAAAGCCATAAAGCGTCTGATGATCCCCTGAACATCAACCTAATTGGAGTGGTATTCATCCTCTCCGGTGGCGGCCTGATGAGTCGTTACTATAACCAAGTAATGCGGCGGGTGCAAACGGATTTCACCCCGGGACAACTTTTTCAGCAGTCCATCCCCATAGATGTCAATGTGGCCAAGGCGGTGGATAGTTTTATGCCGGTGGTTACTTCCATGCCCAATACGGCGGGGTCTAAGGCTTTTATCAAGTTAACCCAGGAATTTTTACAAAAAGTAGAAGCTTTTGGCTAAGAAAAAGCCCCCATCATTATTTAACGGGGACTGGGGAAATATTGATTTGGCAATATGGCTCTATTTCTCTTCATCAAAGGAATCCAGCCATTGGCGAAGTTTTTCCCCGGCCACTTCCCGACCCCCAAGCCCAAACGCTAAGGCGATCGCCACGGCAATACCACCAGTCAAAAGACCAAAGGCTAAATTAACAATATTGGGGGCAATGCCCATTTGTTGCAGAGCCATGGCCGAAACCAATACCAAAATGGCAATACGGGCGGTATGACCAAGTAAACGGGATTGACGGGTGCCGGTGCTGGTAATCAACTTAAACGCCAAGTTGGCCAGATAGAGACCAAAGGTGAAAATCACCAAGCCAATTAACACCTGGGCCGCCACCTGGAGAATGACCCCCATCACCGTGGTGAGGGCGGCAATTTGCAGAATATCCACCGCCGTCAGGGTCGCCACCAACATGATGCCCACTAGGACAATGATGCCCCCCAACTGAGAGGGAGTTTTCAACGCCACACCGGAGGGAAGGTTTACCTTGGGTTCCCCATCCACTTCAACGGATTGGTCAATGGACTCTTGGGTGCTATTGAGATCAAAGCCAAGCAGTTCAAAGAGATTGTCAAAACCAATGGAACTCAACAGGCTACTAACTAGGTTGGCAACGTATTGACCCGCCACAAAGGCTAAAACCATCACCACACTGGCGGCAAAAAGTTTCGGTAATAAAGCCATTACCTGGTCAAGCATAGCCGTAGCTGGCTCAGAAATGGCGTTAATTTGCAGGGCGTCTAGGGCCGTGATGGCCACTGGAATCAAGATTAGTACATAGACAAAAACACCGAGAATATCGGCCAAATTTTGGCGACCTTCTCCTCCCCGCAGTCCGAAACGCTCCCCTAAGCTATCAATGCCGATGCCATCGGCCAAATTAGTGACCACTTGACTGACAATTTTAGCCACCACCCAGCCCACGGTGCCGATAATGACTGCGCCGAGGACGTTGGGCAGTACCAGCAGGATTTGGTCTAACAATCCCTGCACTGGCTCTAAAGTTCCCTGTAATCCCAAGGTGTTGAGAATTGAAGGTAGGAACAATAGAAAAATAAACCAGTACAGGGCATTGCCGATGGTTTCCCCCAGGTTATTGGCGGCGTTGCTGGCTTGTTCTGAGTCATCGTCCTCGGATGTCAGACCCAGTTTTTGGGATAAACCCGATTCCCCCAAGGCTTTGCTGGAAACAAGCTTCACCAAGGTGGCGATCGCCCAGGCCAAGGCACCCAAAATTAAAGCCCCAATAATTCTGGGGAAGAAAACAGTAATTTGCTCAAGTAGGCCGTTCAGGGGTTCCGATACTGCTTCTAGATCCAGAGCATTAAAAAAAGCTACTAGGGTAAATAGGAGCACAATCCAAAAAGCAAAGTCCCCCAGCCATCGCTCCACGGGGGGAGTTTTAGCTTCGTCGCTATCGAGAAATTTAGCGGCAAGGATATTGTCCAAATGGGTTTTTTGGAATGCTTTGGTGGTGATACTCCGGCAGATATTGGCCACCAGCCAACCGACAATTAGGATTACCAGGGCTTTACCCAAGCCAATGAGAGATTCCGTTAGATTTTCTCCGGCTACTCCGGCTATATTTGGCATGTCACCGGAAATTTGACCAAGCAATGGTGCTGCCTTGGTGATTATTGGAAGTTCCAGAAAAATTTCTGATCTGAACATTTTCTATTAAAAATTAAGGCTAACAAGTCCCTTGGATAATATCTAAATATTTAAAACAAGACAAATTTTAAGTTAAGAAAAATTAATTTTATCAATCCAATTAAATTAATCAATATATAATAACTTTATTAATTATGTTTTTATAAAGAAACAAAAAAATCCTCCAATCCCTAGGGAAAGGAGGTTTGACAAATTTCAAATGGTGATTGCCCCAGCTAAGGGAATGGAACTATTAAGACAGTTGAACTTTCACTACTTTATTTTTTGCTTCTTCCACTTTGGGTAAAGTGAGAGTTAAGATACCAGCATCATAGTTAGCTTTAACTTCTGAATTTTGAATTAGTCCAGGCACAGGGATAACTCGGTGGAAACTGCCATAGTGAAACTCGGTACGCCGCACACCATCTTTTTCCGTGCTGTGGGTATCCTGGCGATCGCCGCTGACGGTCACCGCATCCCTGGTGGCTTGGATGTCTAAATTGTCGGGGCTAATGCCGGGCAATTCGAGCTTGAGCACATAGGCTTCTTCGGTTTCAGTTAATTCTGCTTTAGGGCTAAATTCTTGGCGATCGCTATGACGCTCTGAAGGCACAAAAACTTCATCAAACAGTTGATTCATTTGCCGTTGGAAGCTATCCATTTCCCGCAGGGGATTGTAAAGAATGAGAGACATAATGTTAACTCCTAATGTATGGGAGGGATTGATTAACCTTTGATGGTTCCATCTTAAAATTTCCCCTCCTAGGCTAGATTCGGTTTCCAGGAAAGATGTTGGTGGGATTGCCGAAATTCCACTTCTGGCCGCAACTTTCAGCAAAAAAAAGATGTGCTTGCACACATCCCTGAGTAAATATTTGAATTGCAAGAGCGGCCGGTAAAGGTGTCAGCGTTTCCACTGCCCTATAGGTTTTTGGATAGCAACCCTAGGTTGTAAAAGAATTACAGAAACCAACCATAGGAATGGAGACCTTTACCCAATAAATTGACGCCCAGGTAACAAATCCAGACCACCGTAAAACCGCTGGCGGCCAAAATAGCGGGTTTGCGGCCCTGCCAACCTTTGGTGATGCGGGCATGGAGATAGGCAGCAAACACTAACCAGGTTATTAGCGCCCAGGTTTCCTTGGGATCCCAACTCCAGTAGGAACCCCAGGCTTCGTTGGCCCATACGGCTCCGGCAATAATGCCAATAGTGAGGAGGGGAAAGCCTAGACCAATAATGCGGTAACTAATATTGTCTAAAGTATCCGCCAGGGTAAGTCGTTGGGGAGAAAGGGTGATGGTGGGAACGGCAGTGGTTTTTTCCAGCACCGCCACATTGCCAGAGTTACTGTTTACCCCTTCCAGGGCAGGACTTAGACCACTCACTGTATTGAGGTTATTGCCTTTCACCAATCCTTGCCGGAACCCCCCCGTACCAACGGAACTACCCCGGAGCTCCACTGCCTGACCCCTGGTAACAAACAAAAAGGCGATCGCCAATAGGGAGCCCACCATGAGGGTGGCATAGCTGACCATCATCACACTGACGTGCATCATCAACCAGTTGGATTTCAGCGCCGGTACCAGGGGAGCAGACTGTTGCATATCCACCGGCAAGGTCAAGGTGGCAAAGGCCACAATACCCAAGGCGATCGGACTGGTGACTGCCCCGACAAAACGGCTTTGGCTCATGCGCTCAGCAATGAAATGGACCGCCGTAATGCCCCAGGCCAGGAAAAATAGGGATTCGTAAAGATTACTAATGGGAAAATAGCCCGCCTCTAGCCACCGAGCCCCCAACAGAGCCGTAATAGTCAAATTGGCGATCGCCATGGCTCCACTGGCCCCCTGCATTAACCATGGTTTAGGAAACACCACCGCCACCCAGTAGGCAAACATGGTCAGCAAAAGCACAAGGAAGGCAGTATTGTCTAAAAAATTTTCGAGGCTGACTAGATTCATGGCGATGCACTCTCAACAAGATTAAGCAAATGGGCTTTTTAATATCCTAGCGGCTGTTGAGTTCCCGGCAACGGCGATCGCCAGTCTGGCATTTGCTTGGGCCACCACTGTCTAGGTTTGTCTAGGTTGGGTCTAACCAGGATTACCATCTCCCTAGCTCCTAGCAATGCCCAAGGCCAAAAGAATTGCGTTTGGTCATGGTTAGAGTGGGAAGATTGAGTTAATGCAACAGCGGAGCCAAGCAGAAACTCTGGTCATAGTGCAGAGTTGACCCCAGAGAGAAAACCTTGCAGGGCGTATCAGTTGGCCCCCTCGCCGGTCACAATACTGCATTCACAGGATTCTTGCTCTAGCCAGTCGGAGCCCAGTTTGTGCATGGCAATCAGCACTGGCTGAATTTCCCTACCCCTAGCAGTGAGGGAGTACTCCACCCTGGGGGGGATTTCTGGATACACATCCCGATTGATGATGCCATGGGTTTCCAGTTGCCTAAGTCTTAGGGTCAGGGTTTTGGTACTGCAACCGGGCAAAGCATCCAACAACTGCCCCGTGCGTCGTTGTCCCTTGAACAGTTCTCGCAACACCAAAATGGACCATTTATTGTCCAGTAAATCCACCACATGCTGAATGGGGCAAATATGTCCGGTTTCAAAACAGGGATCAGCATTGGCTTGTGTCATGGCGGTATGGGGAAAACCTTGTCCGCCAACCATTCTAACTTTTAGGGTTGGTTTGCCAACTTTATCCTGGGAGCTAAATTTACCGGCAAACCCAAGTAGTTTTAGGGTTTCGGACCTTGACCATGAATGGAGAGATGGAACAAAGTTTTCAGCCGTCAATCTAAATTTCCCCGTTTGCCTGGGTCAGTGGAGCAGAAATCTTCCCTTTTCCCCCAGGTGCGGAGAAAGGCTGTTAGGAATTTTTGGTACAATCGGATCTCCCATAGCAGGAGAGATTGGACGTGACCGTCAAACCGGATTGGCTCCGAGTCAAAGCGCCCCAATGGCAGAGGGTGGGCAGTGTTAAGGATATTCTACGGGATTTGCAATTAAACACCGTATGTGAAGAAGCTTCCTGTCCCAACATTGGGGAGTGCTTCCAGGCCGGGACGGCTACCTTTTTGATTATGGGCCCTGCTTGCACAAGGGCTTGCCCCTATTGTGACATCGACTTTGAAAAGCGACCCCAGCCCCTCGACCCGACGGAACCGGAAAGATTAGCGGCCGCGGTGAAAAGGCTAAATCTCAAGCATGTGGTGATTACCGCGGTTAATCGGGATGATTTACCCGATGGAGGAGCCTCCCAGTTTGTGGGTTGTCTTGAAGCAACTCGCAGGATTTCCCCAGGCACCACCATTGAGGTTTTAATTCCGGATCTATGCGGCAATTGGCAGGCTTTGGCAACATTATTGGAAGCGGCTCCAGAGGTGTTAAATCACAATATGGAAACAGTACCCAGACTTTATAAACGCGTGCGACCCCAGGCAGATTATGGCCAGTCCTTAGAGCTATTTAACCAAGCTAAGCAAATTTTGCCCAAGGTTTACACCAAATCCGGCATTATGGTGGGGCTGGGGGAAACGGACGCCGAAGTACGACAGGTGATGGAAGATCTACGAGGGGTGGACTGCGATATTTTAACCATTGGTCAGTATCTCCAACCTAGCCAAAAACATTTAGGGGTTAAGGAATTTGTCACTCCGGAACAATTCGATGCTTGGCGAGTTTACGGTGAGTCCATTGGCTTTTTGCAGGTGGTGGCTTCCCCTTTGACCCGCAGTTCCTACCATGCGGAACAGGTGCAGGCTTTGATGACTCGTTTCCCCCGTTAGCCCGGTGTGATTTACTTTTCGGGTCCAACCTTTTGCCGTGGAAAAATCTTTTTGCCAAAGGGAATGTAACTTCCATCGGCGATCGCCACTCCGGGGCTAAGGCCTACCTCCGCACTGATGAAAACATTATTGCCAACGGTGATCCGGTCAACGTAAAGCAGGAGATTATGTTGTTTTGGTTTGATGGCGTGGCCCACGAAGGTAACTTGATGACCAAATATCACCTGGTTGCCAATGTGTAACATCCCCCGGTCTAGGATTTGTATGCTGGGAGTCCAGAGCACTTTTTGCCCGATGGTGGAGCCCCATAACCGGAGCCAAAGAGAAAATAAGCCTGGGACAAAGTGTAGTAATCTTTCGAGGGCAGGAAAGGCGCTATAAATCAGTTGGATTTGATAAGTTCCCCACCAAGGACTATATTGTTTGCCGACAAGATAGCTAAACCCTGGTTGGAGAGGATAAAACAATTGATGAATTCGATAGGTTAATAAAGGTAAGCCGTAAATGGTTAGTATTAGCAATATTAACCACCACCAATCCTGAGTCATGACCCAAGCAATAAAACAAATCAGGGCTAAAGTGACTACTAAGCCTGGAAATAAAGCTAGGAGTTTACTTAACAGAGTCATGGAGTAACGAAGTTATAAGTTATTTGATGACATAATCATTGTGCTGAATCCACTCAGTTTGAAGTATTAAAAAATCACTATTTTTTCAATCGAGCTAACTTTCTTGTCCATTCTTGGCAAAGGGCCAAACAAGTTGTTGCCATAGAGTTAAGTTAAGTTTAATGGGCACAGGTTGTAAACTATTGGACTGATTAACTACTTCAGGTGATGTATCCTTTAAGTAAGTGCCATGAAGTTTATCCCAAATTTTTAAATTAGCACTAAAATTTCCTCCGACAGCTTGTTGATGATGTAGGTTATGGTCTTGGGGCAAAATCAACCAACTATTTAGGCAATGGTGTAACAAAAAATCTTTATTTATATTCAGAGAACTGTGTCGCCACAAATCAAGCAAATAGGTGCAACTAATAGCCAAAATATATCCCCTAGCGTCCTGCAATAAATAAATTATGAAGCTATTTAACCAAACGTAGGGTAAAAACAAACTAGACCAGAGGGTATTGCGAGCACAGCTAACCATATCCATTTGACTAACGGTATGGTGGACTTGGTGAATGGTAAATAGTAATTTGCCGTGCAGTGCTCGGTGGGCCCAATAGTAAACGTAATCAATGGCCACAAAGCCCAGTAAAAATTGACCCCCGAAGAACAGATTAAAACTATGTTGCCACTGGGGAATAATGAGGGAATAAAAATTTATTACTAATAATAATTGCAATAAGGGAATGATTGCCCCCTGCACTATCAAGCCTGCGCTATCTAACAACCAGTCTTGCCGAGGTTTACTAGCTAAAAACTGTCTTTGTTGAGGTTGCAGTAAACTGAAGGCAAAAAATAGCCAAAAGCTGATTAATGATGCCATTTTCTAAACCTAAATTGAACCCCTAAATCAAGCATGGTTTCCCTGAAAATATCTTTAAAACTCCGTTTATAAAATTTTAATTTGTCCCTATTAAAACTTTCATAATACCAGGTAGTATATGCGCTTTCGTTCTCAACTTGGCAGGAGTATTTTTTGAATACCTCCCTAAGAACCCAATTTGAAAGCTTCCAAAAATAAACTGTAAGAAACTCCCATTTTAAAAATATTCAATATGTCAGCCCGCAATTCTCCCATTTTCACCCCCCGGCGATAGAACCAACGATTGACAAATTCACAAAAAAGCAGAATAAAGGCAGCACAAACCACGTCCCATTGAGCATTCTGGCCGGCGGTGGTGGCTACGGCAGTGCCAACAAAAAAACCGAACAAAAAGGCTAATAAACTCAGAGAAATACGTCGCCAGGGATTCCTGAAAAATTGGGAAAGTTGCTGGCCACGAACTTCAACAATGGTATTTAATCGGGTGCGCTGCATGGCAAATTACCTAGGGGGCGGGACGGTGCAGAAACAGCAATGCTCAATTCTAGGCCGTCTTTGGCTGTGGGGGTGTGGGAAAATGTATTGTTGGTTAACTGTCATCGTTGGCGATCGCCGTTTCGCCGTTAGCCATTGACCCAGTAGACTTTTCCATGGTTTTTGCCCCATTCTCCCCACTAAATTACTTGGCCTTGTTTAATCTTTCCTCCCCCTGGCCCTGGTTGACCCCCAGCCATGGCATTATTGCTGCCTATCTTCTCTTGTTTGCAGTGGCCCATAGTGGGTTAGCGGCCCTACGACCCTGGGGAGAAAGCAAAATTGGCGCTAGGGGCTATCGAGTCCTATTTGCCTTGGTGAGTATTCCCCTGGCCACGGGTCTAATTATTTATTTTTTCAACCATCGCTACGACGGCCTCCAACTCTGGCAAGTACAGGGAGTCACGGGAGTTAAACCTCTGGTGTGGATTTTGTCTGCCCTTTCCTTTTTCTTCCTTTTCCCCGCCACTTTTAACCTCTTGGAAATTGCCGCTATCCAAAAGCCGAAAATCCATCTATATGAAACGGGTATTATTCGCATTTGTCGCCATCCCCAAATGGTCGGCCAGGTAATTTGGTGTATGGCCCATACCCTCTGGTTAGGAACTACTTTTACTTTGGTCACCAGTCTGGGGCTAATTGCCCACCATTGTTTTGCGGTCTGGCATGGCGATCGCCGTTGGTACGAGAAATATGGCGAAGCTTTTTTGCAGGTCAAGCAAAGGACTTCCATTATTCCCTTTCAAGCGATTTGGGAAGGAAAGCAGACCCTGGTATGGCAAGAATTTATCAAACCAGCCTATGTGGGGGTAATGGGCTTTATTGCCCTGCTGTGGTGGTGGCACCCCTGGTTGATGGTGATGACCTCTAGGGTCAATTGGTAGGGCTTCTAGCTTGGTTTAACCGCACTGGGGAGATATTCTGGGGATGCACTGCAATGTAACCCTTTCCCTAGTTTTAGGTTTAATTTAATTTATGGACGATACTAACAACACATTACTGCTCAAGCGTCCCGTCACCCTCAAGGTAATTGTTACCCCCCGCTGGAAAGAGGAGATGCAACAACAACTCCAAGCCCAGGTGGGTCAGATGGATAATCAAGTGCAACAACTCGACGCCCAAAGTCAACGGGCGATCGCCGAGATCAAAAAACAAAGCTTGGTGCCCCTGCCCCCCAATGTCAGCCAGCAAATTGAAAACATTCAAATGCAGGTCAATCAACAAAAGAGCGAAATCCTCGAGCAAAAAAACCAAGCTCTGCAACAAATGCAACAGGTGCAGTTATTAGAACTCAACCAGGAAGTGATCCAGGGCCAGATGGAGAGCTTTTTCCGTCTGCAAAAAGGGGATAACCTGGTGCAAAAAATGGGGGTGGAGTTGGTGCTGCGGGATGGCGTGGTGGAGGAAATCCGGGGAGAACTCTAGCCCAGACTAGGTTATCCGGTTGGCCACCCCGGGAATAGGAGTTGGGTAAGTATCGAGTTTTCTAAAGACTTGTAACAACTTGTTTCCCAAAACTGCCCCCATATTGCAAAGTGTTGTTAATGTTTCTCACGATCTGTTTTTATCTAGGAGTTAACTATCCATGGCATTATCTGACACCCAAATTTTGGCAGCCTTAGTGGTTGCTCTCCTGCCTGCTTTCCTAGCTTTCCGTCTCTCCACGGAACTTTATAAGTAGACCAACGTCGGCCCTATAATCCGATCCTTGGGGCGCGATGCGTTGCGCCCTATTGATTTTTAGGGGAAATGCTGGCATCTTTAGAGTCCGGTGTGAGTTGTCAGACCTCTTGCTATCTCCGGCTCAAAAATTACCCGCCATGACTGCCCAAACGTTCAAACCCAGTAGTGCCCGTCGCCCCCGTTCCAGAAGTCGTAAGCGCCCTGAACAAAAGTTTCAGCCTGAGCATAAGTGGCTAGTGTGGGAAATTCTTTTCAAGCTGGGCCTCAATGGTATTTTTGTCGTGGTTTCCATAATGGCGATCGCCAGATTGTTGCCCCATCAACAAACCCAACAGGCCAAACTGAACGAAATTCAGATGCAGGTAGAAGAAACGGAGGCCAGGGTTAAGCAACTCCGTAGTGACTTCCACCGTAGTTTTGACCCCAGCCAGAGCCGCAAAATTATGGAGGAATTAAGCCCCCGTCACGATCCCCAACAACGGAAAATTATTCTGACCGAACCGAAGGCCCCCTAAAAGCTTGTTAGCAAAGTTCTGGTTTGCCCCCTAAATCGACCCTGATGTTAAGGTACTTTTGTCGGATTTCCCCCCAAGCTTGGGTAAGCAAAGGGGCATTGTGAACAGTCTTCAAAAATCAAAAAAAGTTAGCAAGAATTGAAGTAAACATATTTCTCCCATGCCTGGGCATTGAGCGTTCCCGGCAAACGCCTTTTTTAACCATAGGTGTCGGCAATTTTTTGCGCCAACTGGGTATGGAGTTTGTGGCTAGCTTTGTAGGCGACAAAATGGGCTTGGGGAATTTTACCCAGTAGACTTAAGTCCCCCAGCAAATCCAAGAGCTTATGGCGCACCGGCTCATCGGGGAAACGTAAAGGTGGATTGAGCCATTTCTCTTTGTCGCACACCAAGGCATTTTCTAAACTGCCCCCCTTAATTAGTCCGGCCTGGCGCAATTTTTCAATCTGATCCGCAAAACCAAAAGTCCGAGCTGGGGCGATCGCCGTGGCAAATTTTTCCTGGGCCGGTTCCCAGGTGTACCACTGTTTACCAATGGGCAGATAGGGATAATCCACACCGTAGCTGAAGCGGGTAGTTGCACAGGGAAAAGCCGCTACAAACGCATCTTCTATTTGGCAGGTCAAAGGGGTCGTAATCACAATGGGTTGCCCTTGCTTTTTCTTTGATTGGGGCCTAATCCCCACCCTGGCGATCGCCGTTAACCAACTCAAGGCAGAACCATCCAGCAGAGGCACTTCCGGACCGTTAACTTCAATGCGTAAATCACCAATGTCCAAGGCCACTAGGGTTGCCAGTAAATGTTCCACTGTCCTGATCGTTGCCCCGGGTTCCCCTAGCTCCGTCGAAAGCATGGCTTCCCGCACCCAGGTCAAATCCGCTGGAATAATTGGCTTTTTTGGCAAATCAACCCGCTGAAAATAGCGACCCTTCCCCGCTATCACTGGACAGAGGGTAACGGTGGTTTCCACTCCAGAGTGCAGTCCAACTCCCTGGATAGTCAGAGGTGCTTTGATAGTGTTTCCCATGGCATTGATCAAGATGGTTGATGGGGATACTATAGCTAGATTTAGACCACTTCAGTAAATTTAAACGATTTAAAAACAAAAACACTAAACTAAACTAGCTGATCTCACCGGCATTGCTATTGAGTAAGGACAACCAATTGCGGCATTTTTGCTTGGTTGAATTAATATTAGAGAAAAGAAACTTTGTTTTTTCCATGCCACCTCAGGGGAAATGTCCTCCGATAGTGTTTGAAATGCGTTAGAAAGTTCCTGGCGACATGGGAGAATTCCAATCCGAATTCTACTCAAAGTTACGACCAGGGAAGGCGTTTAAATACGTTTCCAAAATGTTCTTAACACTGATAAAAATTTTTACCCAATATTCCAACAACCTACATTTACATAAAGCCTTAGATTGCTTGCTCAAAATGGAGCCGATAATTTCTCTTCAATCCAATTTTTTAGCACTATATTCAATGGAAGGTTGCTCCGCTGACTCTCTGCTTTTAATGCAAGAATCATGGACGACGGCAATGCCAGCGCAATAATTTCTTCTTCGTTTTCGTGATTATTTCCTCTTTGAATTTGGGATAAATCCAAGTATTCAAGAATTGACTCTCCTGCGTCAAACTTACGATCAAAATTCTCAGCCTTCATAGAGCATCACCTCCTCTCTTCTGGAACGACGAACCGAAATAATCCTAATTTTTTTTACCACGATAGGTAATCACCGCTGACCAGTGCTTATCTTCGATTATACCAATTACGAGAAAGCGAGGCTCATCATCGGTGCGGGCTGGAATCTGAATTCTCTGATTGTCTGACCATAAAAATTGAGCTTCAGTAAAGCTTATTCCATGCTTGATTTTATTAGATTTGCTTTTTCTGGGATCAAACTCAAATTGCGGCCCACTCATTTGTCCAAATCATTAACAAATAACACGGTAAGTCATCAAAATAAATGGGAGCATCCCACTTTTGCCCTGAGTATAAATGCTTAGTGATGTGAGTAGAGAAAATTGCTGTAAAAATAAGAAAAACAGGAAAAATCTATGACCCCAGAAGAAATTCAGCAGGCCAAGGACTATTT
>NZ_JADEVV010000094.1 GCF_015207985.1 Synechocystis salina LEGE 00031
CAAAGAAAACGACCGTTTTCCTTGCTCTTACGGTTGGTGTCGCTGACCATGGGTATAGAGTCAAACAACTCGTCTAGAAAACAAAGCTAGATTCATTCCCTTAACCTATCTTTTTTAGCGCTATGGAGGGAGGCAGTGTGCTCATTGGTTATGTGCGGGTATCAAAGTCAGATGGCTCCCAGGTGGTGGACTTGCAGGTGGACGCCCTACGGGAAGCGGGGGTAGAAGAGGGTCGCATCTACAGGGACCTTGTCTCCGGTAAGACCTCAACTCGTCCAGGACTAGATGCTTGCCTGAAGGCCCTACAACCGGGCAACACCCTGGTGGTGTGGAAGCTAGACCGACTGGGGCGTGACCTTAAGCACTTGATCACCATTGTTGATAATCTCCGCAACCAGAATATTGGCTTTAAGGTGCTAGCGGGAGCAGGAGCAGAGATCGACACCAGCACCGCCAACGGAAGACTCTTCTTTGCCGTCTTTGCAGCACTGGCAGAATATGAACGGGAACTGATAGCGGAACGCACCAAGGCAGGACTGCAAGCTGCACGGGCAAGGGGTAGGTTGGGAGGGCGACCCCGCAAGATGGACAGAACTACCTTGGCTATGGCGATGAATGCCATGGCTGACCCGAAAGCCTGTGCCAAGGATGTGGCCGCTAGGTTGGGAATTACCACCGCTACCCTCTACAGCTACGTTAACGGTGACGGCAGCCTCAAGCCAGCTGGCGAAAGACTATTGGAAGGAGGTCACCGGTAATTCTATCCATCGTCTTGACATGCGGCAAATTGCCGTATAGCTTTGACTTGTAGCTAGTATCTTGCTCAAATCCCCATGACCCCAACACCGAAGTCACAGTCTATGGCGAGGTTAGAAGCCCGTATTAACCCAGAGACAAAAGCGTTGATGCAGAAAGCAGCAGATCTAGAAGGGCGTACACTAACGGATTTTGTCGTTAGCAGTGCCCAAGCTGCAGCCTGTAAGGTAATTGAGCGCCACCAAATCCTCCAGTTAACCCTTGAAGAGAGCGTAGTCTTTGTAGACGCTTTACTGGATCCACCAGAGCCTAATAATGCCTTAAAGTTGGCAGCTTCACATTACAAAGAGAAGATGTTGCCCCATGGCATTAGTAATTGAACCCTTTAATCGTGCTACTCACCTGCGTTCAAGCTTTTGCTGTGGAGAAGCAGCTCTAGACAACTACATACAGCGGCAAGCTTCACAAGACCTAAAGAAGCGGATGGCGGCAGTCTTTGTTTTGATAGACTCCCCCAACGTGGAGGTGCTGGGATACTACACTCTTTCTGCCTACACTGTAATCGTTACTGCATTGCAGGAAAACCTAGGCAAACGCCTACCCCGTTACCCACAATTGCCAGCAACACTGTTAGGACGTTTAGCCGTGGACAGCGCCCATAAGGGGCAAGGGTTGGGGGAGTTATTGTTGGTTGATGCCTTAAAGAAAACACTAGAGACTTCAAGAGAGATTGCATCCCTTGCGGTCATTGTAGAGGCTTTAAATCAACCAGCTCGGAGTTTTTATCTTAAGTATGGCTTTATACCCTTTCAGCAGGAGCCAATGAAGCTATATCTGCCCTTACAGTCCGTTGAAGGACTTATTTAGTCATCAGGGGGCGAATGCACCCTGAAGCGGGGAATTCGACCCAGTAGTGATTGAAACCCCGCGCCATTGAAGTTAAACGAGCTGTGGTAGCAGTCCCTGGGAATCCCACTGTTGCTTCCGTAATTTCAAGGGCTGTAGCAGAGGTCCGTAGGCTAGCCGTAGTTCCTGTTCATAGATTAGGGTGCCGGGATGCCTCTGCACGACGTAATAGTGGTTCGCCAGGGGTAGCAACGCTTCAAGTACTTTGTCAGCCCAGGTTCGGCATTGTTCTGCGGCTAAGATATCGCTAGCATTCCATACCCCGGTGATGACAATCGACCATTCAGCATTTCGCCCCGTGTAAGCCGTTGATAGTGCAGGTACGTCGTTAACAACCCCACCGACATGCTGGAGGTCTATTTGACACATACTATTGGGAGCTTGGGAGATCGCCTGCTGTAGTATCTCGACTAAGATGTGACCACATCCCGCAGGCAGGGAAAGAGAGTAGACCCAAGTGCGGAGTCGATGTTGGCGAGGGGGTAAGGTTATTGGGGCTATGGGATGACTACCGTCCTGGAAGGGTAACGCAAAGGGGGGTAATGCTTCTAGTCCTTCTGCCTCGTTTCCCCAGCTACTAGGTAGCTGACTAAGGCGGTCAGTGGCCAGAGTATCTTCCACCGGCGCTACTGCGTAGGTCATCGCAACGGGCTTTGGGTTGTCAGGGGGGTAGCCGAGGATAAAGGAACAGGATGCACCCCAGGGTAGGCTTTCAGCTATGGTCAGTAGTTCTTCTAGCTGCCCCAGTTCGGCAACGTGACGCTGTACTTGTAACCGTTGTCGAGGAAAAGTTCGTAGGGTAGCCTCTGTAATGACCGCTAGGAAGATGGCAGCTCCCCTTAGCAAAGTCCACAGTTGGTTGTCCCCACTACCAGCAGAGATGGTGAAGGGTTGACCATCAGGTTTGACACCCTTTAGCTCTTCAATGGCATCGATGGTTAAGCCAAGGCTACGGCTGAGATGTCCCACTCCTCCCATAGTGAGTAGACCAAATCCCGGCGTGCCATAGGTACCCACTGGAATCATGCAGTCATAGGGAGCTAAGGCTGCTAGTACTTGACCCATCGTCGCCCCTCCCTGTACTCTCACTTCGTTGTTTTCTACTGTAACCTTGTTGAACCCAGGAGCGAGATCAAGCATTAGACTACCGTTAGCAGCACAGAAAGGACTATGACCACCACTACGAACACTGATGGGCATATTGCGACTAGCGGCGTATCTAACTGCCTCCTGTACTTCTGAGGGTGAAGTAGGCTGAATTATTAGCTCAGGCTGTTGGGCTGCAGCAGTCCCATTAATCAAGCTACTTAGACTAGACTCGTACTTATCGGTACCTGCAGTTAACCGGGGCAAATCCATAAGTCCTTAGGGGGGACACAACAAGTAGCTTCCGTCAGGAAGTCGCTTATTTCAACTTCTATGGCGTGAACCCAGAACTGAGTGGGGCAGCACTTGTCCATCCCCCGACCTTAGTTTGATGCCCTTGAGACATTTCTCTTCGGTTTATAGGCTTCCACCCCACTGGCTCCCTAGTTTCCTTTCCTCAAAGCCAGCACCAGTGACAGTACCTTCCGAAAGAGTTAGATGGACACGCCGGACTCTCTCTACAGCCTGATGTTCAATCCGTTGCTAATTCCTATGAGAACCAGGTCTAGAGCTTCTCCGAAGCTCCTTCCACTAGTATAAACAGAGAATGGGGCGTGTTTTGGGTCAGTTTCTATCAAACTGACCCAAGGTAGCCAAGCATCTACTCCCCCTGGGAATAAAGCCAGTCATGACTCACCCCTGGGGCGGACTGATAATTCGCGAGTCTGCCCTCGGGGCTAGGAGAGAGAACCACCTCTGGGCAAAGAACTAGTTACAAGCTAGGCAGAGAGCGTAGCCCTTTCGGAACTAACTCTCCACCCTTCCCCTGTGGGGAGAATGAATCAGAGGACCGGAGCAGCAACCCCGTGATTAAGGAGAATGCTTGGGACTAAGCCCTATATTTCCTGCCACAAGCAGTCCTGCAGCCATTGGGGCATCTGCCAATTCTCCTTCCAGAGGATATTACGCTCTGCACCGTAGTAGACCAAACCAAGTTTGGACCAGTAACGGATGAGTTGCATCTGTAGATGACTAGTCTTCTCAGGGCCATATTCCCTAGCAGGAAAGGGACAACCGGCAACAATCGCCCCCTGTCCAAACGCCTCGAAAAAGAGCGCTAAGGACTTGATACCAATATTCTTCCCCCGATATTGGGGGTCTACGTAAAACTCCTCTACGTAAAGGATGTGGTCAGCAGAAAGCACCGCCTCTTCGAGGAAAGTGGAAACCTCTCCAACCTCAGTTAGAAAGTACTCTGCGATATTATTAAGGTTATGACTCAGCATGTCAGCGCATGCTAGCAGTTGATCATGGTCAAAACGAAGGTCAAAGCGATACGCGCGGAGATAGCCCGCCACTCTGGGGGTGAAATCGTCATCTTCGGTCGTTAACTTAATGGGGGATTCAATACGGGTAATCTTTAGCGTGTCATAGGAAGAATCGTAGAGGGGGTAATTACGGAGATGGAAAGTGGGCTCAAGATCAATGAACACGGGTATTTCTCCTGAATGATTGAAGGGCAGAAGGGAGGGCGTAGCAGACCTATCCATTTGCTAGGTTTGAGGAGGTCTGCGACAGATAGAGGGAGTGCGGGGTAGTGGGAGTAGCCCTGAGAGCTTCCTAGCTAGGTACGTCAGGGTTGTTCTTTCCTGACTTTTCAGTGTCGTAAGCAGGTGACGGGTAGCGCCGGCATGGGGTAAGAAAGGCTAGGGGCAAGGGCTACAGCAGCAGCCTCAGCAGTGACGAGAGTCGCACCGTTGCATCAAGGGACTGGAGGTCTTTGGGGAGCGTCAAGTGCAGAGATAGATAGTTGCCGTCCTCGACACCAGAGCTTTCTTGTGCAAAAGGCAGAGGAGAAAGGTGTCGTCCCCGGTCTTGGCAACGGTCGAGGCTGTCGGTTCTTTTAGCCCGCAATTCTTGGAGAACGTCCGGGGAGATGAGGACGGTGGCGTATCCACCAATGCCAAGGGCTTCGCTGACTTGTTTGAGTCGCTTTCCTAATTGCTCATCGACGATGGCAAGTTTAAGGGAGGGGCAGCCCAGGGCGCTCAGTGATGATTCGTCATCAAAAGGGACTACTCCGAGATTCTTAATGAAAAGAGTAGTTGAAAAAGTACCACCTTGAAGAATAGGCATGGTCACACTCACACCCACGATATAGGCCATTTTCTTCTCTCTGTTTTGGCTATCCACTGCTGCGACCCGGTTGTCATTAGCCTTTCCCTTGTCACAACAAGGGGGGAAGACTTAGGGACCCACGTCGATCCATCATCTACTCCCCTCTGCGGATTTATTCACCTAGGGCTGGAACTATCAGGGGTGCCCTACTCAATAGGGTCTCTAAAAATTGCACCAATTTTT
>NZ_JADEVV010000095.1 GCF_015207985.1 Synechocystis salina LEGE 00031
GCGGTGATTAGGTTTCACGCGACGATGGTTTGGTCGAGGGACGACCGCCTTTCGCGATGTCCGTCCGGCCCGTTTCCGAGATGGCCTCTTTGCGTGCGTCTTCGAATGCACGTCGAGATAGGCGAGTGAATTGTCGCAGTGCCTCAGCCCAGAGGAACTCCTTTGGTTTGACGCGTTCCCCGTTTCTGATCCGTGTGACGATCCATTTACGGCATGCCGTCTTCGCACCGACGGTTGCGACGGGTGGTACTTCACCGTTGTTGCGAATGAACGCCTTTAGGTCTTCTGCGTGGATCGCCGCGCGGATTGGCTTTCCAGCAAAGAATGACAGGTTGATGCAATCGCTTTCGAGGTCGATCCGGAAATACTCGCCGGCAGCCTCTATTGGCGTCAGAACGTGCTCAGATCTATCGCTGTAACAGATCGCCTGAACAGTGCCACTTTGAAGAGCTAGGCGAAGGTTCTTGAGGGCAACGCGGCGGAGTTCGGAGTCCTCTTCGTGAATGCATTCGTCATCCCAGTCAGAGCCGAAGTTCTCTAGCCCCACGGTTTGAAATGCCGCGACCGGCGAAACGAATATCTTCTTCTTGATTTCTGCCAATGCCTCACGTTTTTCGTCCAGATACGCATGGCGATTATAGGTTGCAGCGACGCCTGAGACGATACCTGTTTTGTGGTTGAGGACAGCCTCGATGATATGGGGCTGAATGCGCATGATCGCCATGTTGGTCGCCATGGTTCTGCGCAGGTCGTGAAAACGCCAATCTTCGGCGTCGAGGCCAACGGCAATATCAAGGCGTTCCTTGAGGCGGCCAAATCCAGATATCGGTGTGTCACCTGTTGTCGTGAACACCAGATCGCTATCAAGAAACCTCGGCACTGATTTCAGGATAAGGATCGCCAAGGGCGCCAGTGGTACAATGTGCGACGTGGCGTTCTTTGCGCGCTTGGCAGGAAGTGTCCAAATGGCCTTATCGAGATCAAGCTCGGACCAGCGCATGCCAGCGACTTCGCCGCGGCGTTGACCTGTCAGGATGAGCAATTGCGTGAAATGCGCAAACGGGAAGCCCTCAGAAGCGCCAGCATGCCAGATGGAGATCATCTCCTCATCGGTGAGCACACGGTCACGCGCAATCTCCTTCGTAGGCGGTCTGAGAGCAGCCACAGGCGATATTTCGATCATGCCGCGGTCAATGCACCAGTTCATTAGCTTTTTGATCGCAGCAAGCGCCCGGTTCGCCCGCGTCGGCGCGCCACCTGCAATGATGGTGTCTAGGACACGCACGATATCGGCCCGTTTGATTTCATCGATCGGGCAGGGGAATAGAGGCGCGAATTTCTGCAGCACGCGATCGGTGCCGCGCCAGTCACGATTGCGTGGCTTGGCGTACAACTCAATGAATTGAGGCACGACATCGCCGAGCGTTAGGCGAGGGGCAGGTTCAACCACAGAAGGGGATATCTGATCGTATTGCCCAAGCTCAATATCGCGCAGGATGTCTCGTGCTTTCTCTCGCGCATCTGCCAGCGACACGATTGGATAAGCGCCAATGCGAATTCGCTTCATGCGTCCATCAATGCGACGGGATACGCCAAACACCTTCCCACCTGTGGCTGACACACGCAGGTGCAGGCCGGGCAGTAATTGATCATGGACCTCGTAGCGCTTGCCGGCCGCAGGCGGCAGAGCGTCAATTGTCTTGGGTGTCAGCTTCTTTTTCATGACGTGCACAATAAGATTGCAACGTGCGCGTGTCAGGGTATGGTTTGGGGAAAGATGATATCGCCTTGTTCCACGCTCCGTACTAATTCAAACCAGAAAACTGAGGATAGATATGCACTACGAAGATGTACTTTTGGAAATGGCGAAGATGGAACTCGCTGAGGCCCGCCATTATGACGGGCAGCGCGAAAGAATGGTAGGATTTTCAGTTTTAGTAACTGGTGGAACGGTGGCCGCTCTGTCGGCGACTGAAGAGATTGGACAGCTTGAAGTGATCATGGCAGCAGTTGTGTTCTTGTTCAATGTGTTCGTCACAATCGGGACAATTAAGCTCTACGGGCACTTCAAACGCAGATATGAACGATACAGGGAGTTTCGCTCGTCCATATCATTAGGTGACGGCGAGCCGAAATTGCAAACTTTGATCTCCCGCGCCGATGCTCGTTGGGTTGACAGGGGAATATACGGTTCGCTGAACAAAGTGAGGCTTCACTGGATTTGGACTGCAGTACCTATGATTCTAACTTTGGGCTCAGCGAGCCTGATTCTTCAATTGGTTCTAATGCGCTGAAGTCGCAGGATTTCTATTAGGATGTAAATCGCGTCATTCCCGACACTAGTTGAGTCAGCAGCCTCGTGTATTGAGTATCGCTAAAATCATCTACTCGGAGAAGGCGCAACGAAAACACGGTTACCGCATAAAGATAGTTTTCAAACGGTTCGCTCGGAAAATTCCGATACGCTTCCTTCCGAAGTTCCAAAATCAGCTCATACATATCAGGCAGCTCTTTTTGACCTCTCCCGGATCGCAGTGAATTTGGATCGGAAATTAGTCCTTCGAACCGTATCATATCAGCAATGTCAATTTCAGATTCTGGAAAATGCAATCTAATACTGTGTTCAAATACTATAAAGTCAAAAAATACATGTTTTCTTCCTGTATTTTGAAAGTCAATAAATACGATTTCATCATTATCCGCCAATAGAATGTTATTACTATTCATATCTCCGTGAGAAATAGTTGTCAAAAACTCGCCTCGACCCCGAGAAAATAGTATAGAATTAGGCTCATTTATCTTAATTGACAAATCTGGAAAAGAAATATTATTGTCTCCATCAAACTTTGCATTGAGAAGTCGCTGTGCCAAAGCCCGAAAGTGTCTGTTGGCTTCTATTTGAGAGTTCTGAGACGGAAAACATTCTGTCGAATAATAATTCGAAAGTTCAACATTTTCACTTATACTACATAATTGTGTTGAGTACCACGTTTGATGTACGGGTGAAAATATAGTTGCAATTACCCTTCGGATTGCTTCTGTGTTTCCTGCCCTAATTTGTGCTGTAACATTATCAAATCCACTCTTCCCACTCCTAACAAAAGAATAACAAACTGCGCCCCATCTCCCAGTGTAGCCCTCGCCGAGAAGTTCTGCTCGCCAGCTATAGGGTAGTAACCACTTCACATATCGCTTAAAATTTGACGCCTCTTCATGTGCCTTTTTTGGCTCTGAAATTTTTAAAATTGCCGGTACGGCTGGTATGCCATGCTCCCCAAAGGAAACCTCCATTCGAAACACCAAGCTATTGCTGTATCCGCCATCCATGCGGCTCAGGTGAACTCGCGTAGGCTCCAAGCTGTGATCTACATCGTGAGCCAAAAACAAAATTTGCCCAACTAGAGAGCAGAGTTCCCTATCGTTGTGCCCATTTTTAAATTCTTGCGGAATTGTCGAGTCTTCAGCAATAACCACGCTGCAATCCTGCACCAACAGCTTCCGAACTAAAGGTGCTATTTCCGCAATATAGGACTCGTTGTCCGCTCTATTTAGAAGCTGCTTGTCAACGTAAATGTCAAAATTCGGGAGTTTTACAGAAGTCTCTCTATATGTAATCTCTTTGCCGGAGTTACCAATAAATAGCAGATCTGGATACCGCTTTTTCAACTGCTGTATCCAAAGAAGACCTCTCTTTTCATTGGTTGCACCGGCAACTATATCAGATATCACAACGTGTATACGACTTGTTCCGCCGCAACCATCGACAAATTTCTGAGCGTCCTTTTGACCGGAAGCATGATGAGCGTTTAGAGCATAACCGGCGAACAGAAATAGTTTTTCATATTTTTTCCTAAGATCCTCGAATAAATCCGGATCTTGCTCAATGATGACAACATTTGCATATCTCATGTCATGTTACTTCGGCACAACAAATTCAATCACCGTCTCACTCCCTGACTGGGTTGAACAAACGTTAACATAGCCTCCTACTGAACGGGTTAGCAAGCCTATCAGATACATCCCCTGATGCTCCGGTCGAGCCAAATCATATTCTCGTTGTATGGGGGAAACACACATAGAATCCAACTCTTCGTCGTCAAAAATACCAAATGACTTTAATCTGATGCGAATATTGTCATTGTCATTATCGTTTGTTGTTCGATACCGGGCTGTCATAGAAACGATAATTTTGTCCAAATCGACATATGAGTAGCTGACGATATTAACCACTAGATTTCGTATGATAGATCTTATGGTATCGAATACAGCGCGGCTCATAGTTGAATTTGGCGTGCCGTTAAATTCCAATATGCTCTCAATTTTATCAACAATGTCATCAGTTTCTTGATCAAAATGTGAACGAACCCACCGATGGAACCACTGCATTAGCTCATTCATATTCGTGTTTTTTGATTGTTCGTCATCCAAAACGCGATTGAAAAATAGTGACCGCAATATTTCTTTTTGTCGCTCATTGAATATCGGTGTTGCCAAATAGTTTGACAATTCGTGCAAGGGATCCGCGTATTGCGATAGTTGTTGCATCCATATAGTGTCTGACAAAGAAAAATAGGAAGCATAGGTTTCTTCGAAAAAGTTCTTCAATAATATGAGGAAGTCGATATCCGAATCGAATGCTCCCACGATTCCGGATTCAAAATTAATCGTACCAATTGCAACATTTTTATAGCGGAACGGAAAGCAAAGTTCTGATCGCGATTCTGGTCGGGACTTGAGGGCGGCCATAAGGCCAAATCGCTTATATTCGGTCGGAATAGGGGTGTTTAGATTGCGGAGATGGACGTACTCGTGATGGTGACTCCCTATTAAAAACGTGTATGCGTTAACACTTTCGGCGAAACGCGATAACGGAATTGAGGCGCGCGAGCTTGCTTCAGCATGGGCCGATCCAGATGGCGAGCTAATTTGCACCTCCAACTTAAGCGAATTTGAAAGCGCGTCGTACTGCCTATATGTGATTGAATGGCATGGAACCAGAGGAAAGACTCGCGGTATTTGTTCCTTTAGAAAGTCACAAAACCCCTGCTTTATTGATGAATGGGTAGGCGAGACCGAAGATACTGATGTCGGCATTGTTGCTG
>NZ_JADEVV010000037.1 GCF_015207985.1 Synechocystis salina LEGE 00031
AAATAGTCCTTGGCCTGCTGAATTTCTTCTGGGGTCATAGATTTTTCCTGTTTTTCTTATTTTTACAGCAATTTTCTCTACTCACATCACTAAGCATTTATACTCAGGGCAAAAGTGGGATGCTCCCCAAGTTTACTCGTCAGCAAGCCCAAAAAACAATAAAACTTATAGCTAATTCAATTAAAAATACGGCAATATAAATAATTAAGGTACTTTCAATACAAGCCTTGTAGAAATCTCTACTGTCTTAATTTTATTTCAAGCAGCTATATTCGCTAAGGAGTTTACAGCAAATTCCGAATCAACTTGACACACACAGGATAGTCGTAATGATTATTCTGTAACGGTTTTGCTGTGCCACTCAAATACCGTAACCGTTGTAACTTTTCTAAAATCATTCTCTTTCTTGGTTAATGCAATGACTCCAACCCTCAAAATCTCGGCTTTTAAAGATATTTCAGCTTTTTTATTGAGCACCCTCCAGCCGCAGTTAGATATTAACTTAGAAATTAAATATGTCAAAAATGCTGATGAAGCCCATCAAGATTTGTTCGACAATAATGCCGATATAGTTTTAATGTCCTATGACGATACTTTGTCCCTATCATTAGAGGATAAATATTCTGCAATTTTGGCCCTTTTCCCCATTCACGGAGGCATTTTAGACCTGTGTGGCGAGATTGATCCAGAAGCGAATAAAAATAGAATTGGAATTGATACAAACACCGGTTACGCTAGGGCTTTACGTTCTTATTTAAGCCAAAAGCTCACGCCAGAAGAATACCAAAACTTAGATTTTATCAAGGCAGGTGCCACTAATTTACGCTATGACGAACTAATTAACAATCAAATCGATGCTACTTTACTCAATCCTCCCTATTCTTACTTAGAAGGTGCCCAAGCTGATCCAGGTTTTCAGCTTTTTTTAGGGGACTATCAAGGGGTTGTAGCTAATACGAATAAATATGTTTGGCAGGACCTCGACAAACGAGCTTTGCTAAAGGATTTTATGGTCAGTTATCAAGCTATGTTGCAAAATCTAGAAACGAATTCACAATCAACTATTCAAAGCTTATCCGATTACTATAGCATTTCTACAGACATAGCAACTAATATCTATAATCGTCTATGGATGCCCAATGGATTGAATGTCAATTTTCAGTTTAACAACCTCCAATTACAAGGGACGGAGTCTATTTTTTCTCAAGACACTAATGTCTTTGTTCCTTTGAAACGTTATTGGATCTTGAATCAAGACTTGAATAGCTTTTATCTTGATCCCAATGCAACTGATGCTTTTAATTTTCAGCCTAATACGGACAATTTAGGAAGTTTAGTCTACGATATTAGCTCTGTCTCCGGAGAAATTAAAGGCGAAATTGATGATGGTGCGTTGTCCCAAACCAATGCTCTATTTCATAACCTGGTGGGGTTTTATGCGGTGGAAAACACAAGCGGAAGCATTCTCGATGTGGATGATCTTAATGGTAATGGTCTGGTAGATGACTTGCTAAATCCAGGGGATAAAGGCTATGCCCAAACTGCGCTTCGTCAACACGTCAATAATTTTTTTCTGGAAGCTGGGGCCAATGGTGATCCCAGTAAAAATACCACTGCAAGTGAATTTGGAGAAGTGGTTTTGGCCGGAGGACGTTTTTATGCTCCTTTTTTAATCGCCAATGGGGGAGATTTATTAGTGAAATCAGGCAGTTTTGAGCAGGCGATCGCCGCTTTTTTAGCGCTCAATCCTGGGAATACAGGAGCCAGCCTGGAAAATTTTCAAACTAAGGCTGTTGCTTATTTTAGTTTTGGTGCCGCCAATCCTGATGCTTCTGAACATCTGCGTCGCTTGGAAAATAACACTTTTGGCTTTGAAGACCTGCCCAGTATTGCTGGGGTCAGTGACTATGACTTTAATGACACTGTGTTTAGCTTTTTTTATCGCACCTAGATTTTTGTTTTTTAGAAATTATTCTGGCCGGACGGCAGGACTACTTTATGCAAACCCACCATAATCCAGACCCCGGCGATCGCCCAGCCAACTTCCATATCTTCGCAATCAGTGGCTGGAGAATGTCAGAATAGGGGCAACTTGTTGTCCTTGCCGTTAAACCATGCCGACCCAGCTTGATAACATCACTTCCCCGGAAACTTCCCCTGATTATTTGGACGAAGTGCCTAATGACATGGAAATGTCTTTGTTTGATCACCTTGATGAACTTAGAACTCGCATTTTTCTGTCCTTGGGGGCAGTCTTGGTCGGAGTGGTGGCCTGCTTTATCTTTGTCAAACCCTTGGTGCAATGGCTCCAGGTACCGGCGGGCACAGTGAAATTTTTGCAGCTTTCCCCTGGGGAGTTTTTTTTCGTTTCCGTTAAGGTAGCGGGCTATAGCGGCATCCTCGTGATGAGTCCCTTTATCCTCTACCAAATTATTCAATTCGTTTTACCTGGTTTAACCCGTCGGGAACGTCGATTGCTGGGGCCGGTGGTGCTGGGCTCCAGTGTGCTTTTTTTTGCCGGTCTAGGCTTTGCCTACTATGCTCTCATCCCCGCTGCGCTCAAATTTTTTGTCAGCTACGGGGCAGATGTGGTGGAGCAACTCTGGTCCATTGATAAATATTTTGAGTTTGTGCTTCTGTTGATGTTTAGCACGGGGCTAGCCTTTCAAATTCCGATTATTCAAGTGGTTCTGGGCTTTTTGGGCATTGTCTCCTCCGAGCAAATGCTGAAGGGTTGGCGCTTTGTGATTTTGGGGGCGATGGTGCTGGGGGCAGTCCTCACCCCTTCCACGGATCCCCTCACCCAATCCCTTTTAGCTGGAGCAGTGCTGGGGCTTTATTTTGGGGGCATCGGTTGCGTGCGCTTACTGGGTAAATAGTCCCCAATCCTTTATCATTTGAAGTACGTTGCTTAACATTAAGAAATATTAAGATGGCATCCTCCGTTGCAATTAGGGAACTTCCTATTTTTCCACTGCCTGAAGTTGTGCTTTTCCCTGGGCGGCCCCTGCCCCTGCACATTTTCGAGTACCGCTACCGGATGATGATGAACACCATTTTGGAAGACGATCGCCGTTTTGGGGTGTTGATGATCGATCCCAGCACAGGGGAAATTTCCGATGTGGGTTGCTGTGCAGAGGTGTTGCGCTACCAAAGATTACCCGATGACCGGATGAAGGTTTTAACCCTGGGACAGCAGCGTTTTCGGGTGCTGGAATATGTGCGGGAAAAGCCCTACCGAGTCGGTTTAGTGGAATGGATTGATGATAAATACACGGGGCAGGATCTCCATGGCTTGGCCAAAGAAGTCGATCGCCTGTTGCATGACGTGGTTAATCTCTCCGCCAAGTTGACCGACCAGAATTTGGAATTGCCCGATGATTTACCCGTGTTGCCGGTGGAATTGTCCTACTGGGTAGCAGGAAATCTTTATGGCGTTGCCAGTGAGCAACAGAGTTTGCTGGAATTACAAGACACCGCCGAGCGCTTGCAACGGGAAGCGGAAATTCTCATGTCCACCCGCAACCACCTCGCCGCCCGCACCGCTTTAAAGGATGTTTTGGGTACAGAGGGAGAAGAATAGAACATTTTTTTAAAAAAGCTAAAAAAAAGCCCTGTTCCGGAGAATCAGGGCCTTACTGACCAAACTAATTTGCTAGAGAAGGGAAATTTTACAGTTGGGGAATTAATTGTTCCTTAACGGGAACCTCGGCGTATTCCGCCACAATTTGCCGAAATTCTTCCCCGTCAATGGTTTCTTTCTCAATTAAAAGATCCACGAGGCGATCGACTACTTCTCGTTGTTCTTGGACGATTTTGCGGGCCATTTGGTGACCCTGTTCGGCCAACTGCCGCACCTGGACATCAATACGGGTGGCTACTTCTTCGGAGTATTCAGAACGGTTCATCAAGCCACCGCCGAGAAATACTTCCCCGCCTGAACTCTCCAAAGAGATGGGGCCAAGGTTGCTCATGCCAAAACGAGTTACCATCTGGCGGGCCATTTCGGTTACCTGTTGTAGGTCACCACCGGCACCAGTGGTTACTTCGTCATCGCCAAAGACTTCTTCTTCCGCAGCTCGACCGCCCATGGCACCGGCAATGCGGGCCATCAGTTGGGATTTTGTGGTCAGGCCTTGTTCCTCGTTGGGGGTGAACCAGGTCAAACCTTGGGCTTGGCCCCGGGGAATGAGGGTGACTTTTTGCACCGGATCATGATCTTTTAACAACGTGCCGACAATGGCGTGGCCGACTTCGTGATAGGCAATTAAGCGCTTACTTTTGCTATCCACCAAGGGAGTGCCTTCCATCCCGGCCACAACCCGGTCTACGGCATCGTCAATTTCCAACAGGGTAATGGCAGATTTACGACGGCGGGCGGTGAGGATGGCGGCTTCATTCAACAAGTTGGCCAAATCAGCTCCACTGAAACCAGGGGTACGGCGGGCAATGGAGTCGATGGAAACTTCCGGCGCTAGTTTTTTGTTGCGGGCATGGACCTCTAAAATTTCCTTACGACCGGCGTAATCGGGAGCATCCACCATCACTTGGCGATCGAAACGACCGGGACGCATGAGGGCGGAATCGAGAACATCGGGGCGGTTAGTGGCGGCAATAATAATAATCCCCGTATTGCCTTCAAAACCATCCATTTCCGTCAGCAATTGGTTGAGGGTTTGTTCCCGCTCATCGTTACCACCACCGATGCCAGCGCCCCGTTGCCGACCCACTGCATCAATTTCATCAATGAAGATCAAACAGGGGGCATTCTCTTTGGCTTTTTTGAACAGATCCCGCACCCGGGAAGCACCAACCCCCACAAACATTTCTACGAATTCGGAACCGGAAATACTAAAGAAGGGCACTCCGGCTTCCCCGGCGATCGCCTTGGCGAGGAGGGTTTTACCGGTACCAGGAGGGCCTACCAGGAGCACGCCTTTGGGAATTTTGGCCCCTACAGCGGTAAAGCGTTCGGGCTGTTTGAGAAAAGTTACTACCTCTTGCAGTTCTTCTTTAGCTTCGTCAATGCCGGCCACATCATCAAACATGACACCGGTTTTGGCATCCATTTGAAAGCGGGCTTTGGATTTACCAAAGTTCATGGCTTGGCCGGGGCCGCCGGGCATATTGCTGGAACGGCGGAACAGGAAAAAGAGGGAAGCAATTAAAAGGACAGGGAAAATTAAATTACCTACAAAGCCCCAAACCATGCCATTGTTGCGGACAGGGTGGGAGTCAAGGCGAATGTCGGCATCCCGTAAACGGGCAATCAATTCCGGGGCGTTGGTGGGGAGGTCAACCCGGGAACGGAGGGTCCGGTCTACTTCTGGATCACTAACTTGCACGATCGCCGTGCGGCCATTTTCATATAAGTCCACACTGGTAATGCGGCCAGCATCCACATATTCGAGGAAGCGACCATAGGTCATGCGGGTGTTAGCAGTGTTGGAACCGAGGTTGGCATCTGCCCCTCCAAAGCTCCCCTGCCAGAAGAAAAAGCCGACTACCAACAGGGGTAGGGACCAAAGTAGGGCAGTTCTCCAGGAAAATTTCATATGTTAGCTCACTTTAAAAGTTAAGACGGTCGTAGGATTTAGTGTAATCGGTTAATCGTGGAACGGAGACTGAACCCCGCCATGGAGGACTAGCTCCCCGACGCCGTGGAATTGATTAATCTTGTTGACAATGGACTTTTGTAACAAAATCTTAACTAAATGTAACGTAATTCTCATAATTACGACAACCCCCTAGCCCTGGGCGGATTACCGCAGGGTCTACCGAGTGGGGAATTTGCTAGCTTGGAAAGTAATCGTTGGGGGCAAGCCACCATGGGTCAGACCGTCACAGACAAGAACCTAACTCTGGAAGAATTTTCTCAGCTCCCAGAGGGGGAAGTTAATTACGAATTCCAGGACGGCACGGCGATCGCCAAAATGCCACCAAAACGCATTCATTCCTGCCTTCAACGGGCATTACTCTTCCTACTATCTGATTGGGGCAATTGGGAAGGTTGTGCTTTACCTGGGGAAGCTTACCCGGAATGGGCTATTTGTCTGCAAAAAGATGAGCAAGATTGGGCCCCCGTGCCGGATGTGACCTACATTTCCGACGGCAAACTAGCGCCCTTTAACCTAGAAAATGACTTTTGCCCGGTGGCACCGGAATTGGTGGTGGAAATTGTTTCCCCTGGTCAGTCCTTTGCAGCCATGACGGAAAAAGCTGGGGATTATCTCGCCGCTGGGGTGGAACGGGTCTGGATTATTGGCAATGCTGAAGGTACAGTGCATACTCGCCACCGTAGCTTGACCATTTTTGCCCCCGATCGCCTCCCCATTACCTACCAAGGCGATCAGCTAGTGGAAGACGACCTATTGCCCCAGTTGAGTTTTACTGTTAATGAACTATTTGCCAAAGCTAAGGTTTAGATAAAAAATCAGCCCCAAACCTTTGTAATTCAGGGCTGAATCTGAGGCGACACGAAAACTTTTAGAGAAACAACTAGTTAATTCGTCGGTTTGGTTGACCAACTAGAAATCGGATTTAGATTTGGTGCGGATGGAGGAGCCTTAATGGTGTTTACCAGTTCCTCCCAAGTTAATCCAGAAATGTCGCTAAAGATCATCTGGTTAGAACTAGAAGAATTAATTACTTTTTTAATAATTAATGAACCGGTCACCCCACCATCATTACCACCACCATTAACTCCGTAAACATAGTCTGGAGCCAAAATAAAAGCTTCAATGTTATTTCCCCCAGAAGCCAATATCCGCGGCGGACTAGAAGAATAGGCCGCTTCTCCGTAACCAAAAATATTCAAATCCGTCGGCTTATAATTAGTACAAGTTCCAGAGCAAGAGTGGTTTAAATGGGTGTTGCCGCTTACATTCATGTCGCCCTTGACGTGCATCATCACGAGAAATCTTTGACCAGTAGTGGGATTAACGGTTTTTACATTGACGGTATCGTTTCCACCCAGAGCTATTTTGTTGATGCAGTAAACATAGGCAGGAAGAGTTGTTCCATCATTGAGGGTCATGTTCGTACTAGCGTCGGTACTTCTCGGCAAAGTCATACTCCCAGACAAGGTGGCAAAAGTATTAGAAGCTGGACAGGCAGGATAGGGGGGCAAATCCGGCTGGGGCACATTACTGTACATCGCTTCATAGGTGCCAATGGCAACCTCACTGTTGGGGAAATCGGCAGGGTCAACGGAAGCATTGCAGTCATTAACAATGATGTCGGAATAGACATCTTGATTGCCCGCAACGATTTCATCACCGGTGGCGGTTTCCGTAACCCATAAACTTGAAACCGAGGCATTATTGGGGAGACGGGTAATGGGGATTTTTACTTCTAACCGTGACCGGGCCTCATTGGCGGCAGCGGCATTGCGGTTAATGGCTCCTTCCACAACTAAGGTTCCTGTGCCCGGCCCAAGACCGATCGCCCCTCCATTGGCGGTATCTGGAGTGTATTGATAGCTAACTAAGCGAAATTCACCTTGGGGCAAAGTTTTCCAAGCCCGATTACTGACAGTTGCCGTTATATCGGTGGTGGTGGTTACTCGTGGCTGACAGGCCGCACCGGGGGTGGTAATTGTCCAGCTTCCTAGGTTAGGGAGATTATGCCAACTGGGGGTACTATCGGTATCGCTGCAAGTACTACTGCCGGAATTCCAATTCTGACAATCTGGCAAGGCGGCGATGAAGCGATTGGCCGGGGTATTCATCAAGTTAATTAACTTGGTAATGCCTGCTTCAGCAGCATTTTGGGCTTGGTCGGTGGCCGCTTTGCTAGTGGAGTTATTTTGTTGAAACATTGACCTTTGCATGATCACGACGCCAATAATCGTCAGCACTAGGCCAACCATAATTGCCATCGGCAAGGCAAAACCACCGTTATCAGCAGGACGGCGGTAAGAAAGAATTATGAAGCGGAAAAATTTGTGAGGATTCATAAGCGGTGCCCAACCTAACCCAGGGAGCTTTTTTAACCCACTAAAATTCTGATCGGGTTTACTGGGCTACTTTCCATTATCGTCTTGATTGAGGCAATGGCAAGCTAATTTTTATGACGGCGATCGCCAAAAATAAAGATAATTCAGCAATTACCACAGGCGGCTACAAATCCTAATTTAAAGTTCAGTAAATATAGCTAGAAAAACCAAGTATTTTTAGCAAAGTACTATTTGAATAGGACAAGGAATGGGCTTGTGCCCTCCGCTCAGGGTCGAGATGGAATGATCTACGACGAGCTGTCAAACATTGTGATACCATAGGCAAAAGAAAGGAAAAACGTCCCCGATCGCCTTTTGTGGCATGGAATAGGGCGTTGCCCCGACCCGTTCAACCACGAGTCCCTATAAATAAAATTGCCAAGAAGTATGTCTAAAAAATTCTTAACAATCCTCGCTGGCCTTTTGCTAGTGGTATCCAGTTTCTTTTTGTCCGTTAGCCCCGCTGCCGCTGCCAGTGCAACGGTAAAAATGGGTTCTGATAGTGGTGCCCTCGCCTTTGACCCGAGCACCGTCACCATTAAAGCTGGGGACGAAGTTAAATGGGTTAACAACAAGCTCTCTCCCCACAATGTTGTCTTTTCCGCCGCCGATGGTGTGGACGATGCCACCGCGGCTAAGCTCTCCCACAAAGGTTTGGCCTTTGCTGCTGGCGAAAGCTTCACCTCCACCTTCACTGAACCCGGCACCTACACCTACTACTGTGAACCCCACCGGGGCGCTGGCATGGTAGGCAAGGTTGTCGTTGAGTAATCCGACGGGTCCATTCTTCCGTTGTTGATTTAAGCTTAATGCTATGGGGTCTGTCTCTAACTCCCTCAGTTTTCCCAAATGGTAGAGATAAGTAAAATTTCTCTTGCTGATTGGGGATTGAGGGGAACGGATCGAAAGTCTACAAAACAGATTCTTGACTAAGCCATCTACTTAGAAAAACTTCTGCGTTTTGGCGATCGCATCTTTTAACCGAGATGCGATTTTTTTATCCCAAATTTCCAGGGTACCAAGGCTCGGATTAGGACAATATCTAGGAAAAATTGACGAGGAAATAAATTTGATTTTTTCTGTTCACCATATCCGAAAATCTTTCAGCATCGTTATCTAAAATGACTACCTTTACACCGATTTCTTAACCAAACACCAGGTTATCAATGATCTGTTGTAGTTGGCCGTTATCCCTAAGCTCTAGAGCAATTCTATGATTTTTGGAAGGGTATTCCACTAGCAGACAGGTTTCGCACTCAAGATATTCAGCATGTCTCCTATCAGCCCCATCACAGGCATGAGCAGGATAATGAATTTCAACCTGGGTTGCGTAGGGCTGTAAATTTTTTAAATCTAAACAATCGTGAAATGAAAACTCACCAAAAGTAAAATCTGTATTTGTTTTAAGCTGATTTAAATAGCGACAGGTATTATCGAAACGATTATCATGCAGAACTGAATTCTTAGTCTCATTTAAAACAGTCTGGGGCGCGAAACTGATCACTTTATCAAACTTGAGAAGATGACCAAATAAAATAACTGCATAGCCACCAGAGGAACAACCTATACCAACAATTTTTTTATATTTCTTCTGTCCAATTAATCCCTCCAGCCACGCTAGGGTCTCTTGCATCGTCTTCGTTTCGTTCTTGATGCCATCTAAATAGTATCGACATTGAATATCTCGAATAAACAGCTGATCAACCTGTGTATATTGTTGAAGAAAATTATGAAAAACAAAAGTCGGAATTGAATTCTTATCACCAAAGCCAGCAAAGGAAACCAGTAAAGTATCTGAATCTTGGTCTATATACCAATGGTTATCTGTGTCGGACCAAGGTTTTTGTTTCCGATCACTGTAATCTAGATCATAGTTGGGCTTATTGATCGATTTTTCTGATTCCTGGCTTAATAAATTGGGGATGTATTGTTTGAGTGAATCGGTTGATTGTAGTTTCTTTTTGCCGCCATCTTCATCAAACATAAATGATAGCAACGTATATCTTTTTCCAGAAATTACTGGTTTCACACCATGTAAAAGTTCTGGTTTAAAAATAATACAAGCGCCCTTCTTTAGCTTAAATTCTCGGTCGAGGGTAGGAAAATAAAGTTCCCCGCCTTCATAGGCTTCGGGGGCAGACAGAGCAATGACAAAACTTAGTTTTCTGTGCTCCATTTCCCCCTGAATGTCAGTATGTGGATTGTAGTGACTCTTATTTTGACCATCATAAAATCCAATTTTCCAACGCTCCCTATATTGAATTGCAATATCAAACTTTTCTTTGGCTAAGCCATCCACTGCATTAAAAATAAATGTATCAACTGGGGCGCAATCAATCCTAGAAAGAAAGCAATCTTGTCTGATCTTTTGTTTAGGATCGACACGCATACCAACTTTAGATGATTGAAACTCGTATTTTTTCAAAGTTTCAAAAATATACGCGATCAAAGAATCGGGAAGTAAATTTTCTACGATGATATAGTCGATCATTGTTTAATTTAATCCTGAGCTCAGTCACAAAAGAGAAATAAAATCATAGGTTCCATCTCTCTAATTGATTTTAAATTAAATTACAGATGATTATTATGAAAGAGAGTAAGGGGGAAGTTATTTGTTTTTTGGCAGTACATCTACTCCGCCATTTCGTTTGTGATCGGTGGTGCCCATTATACTGAAGTGTACGTTAAATGCCCTCGGATATAGCGTAGGACTTATGGCCCGCGGAACTCCCATTAGTTAAACTAGGGGATGGACCCAATCCAATTAAGTTAGTTATCAAAACTTTGCAGTTGCCATGACCCTTCGATCGCCAGTGGAATTCCAAGACCAATTTGATGTCATCGTGGTGGGGGCGGGCCATGCGGGCTGTGAAGCGGCCTTGGCTACGGCGCGGTTGGGCTGTCGCACTCTCCTGTTAACTCTCAATTTAGACCGCATTGCTTGGCAACCCTGTAACCCCGCCGTGGGGGGCCCGGCCAAATCCCAGTTGACCCACGAAGTAGATGCCTTGGGGGGGGAAATTGGTAAAATGGCTGACCGTACCTATCTGCAAAAACGGGTGTTGAATATTTCCCGGGGACCGGCGGTGTGGGCGTTGCGGGCCCAAACGGATAAACGAGAATATGCGGCGGTGATGAAAAATATTGTGGAAAATCAACCCAATCTATCCATTCGGGAAGGAATGGTGACGGATTTGGTGCTGGGGGAAAATGATGAAATCCAAGGTGTGCAAACCTACTTTGGCGCCTGCTTTGGGGCCCAGTCTGTGGTGATTACGACGGGGACTTTCCTGGGGGGCAAAATTTGGATTGGCAATAAGTCCATGCCAGCGGGGCGGGCCGGCGAGTTTGCCGCAGTGGGATTAACGGAAACATTGAACGCCTTGGGCTTTGAAACTGGCAGATTAAAAACAGGGACTCCAGCTAGGGTGGACCGGCGATCGGTAGACTATGACAAATTAGAGCCCCAACCCCCCGACGACCAAGTAAGTTGGTTTAGCTTCGACCCAGCGCTGTGGGTGGAACGGGAGCAAATGAATTGTTACCTAACCAGAACAACGGCTAAAACCCATCAATTAATTAAAGATAATCTCCACCTGTCCCCCATTTATGGTGGCTTTATTGACTCCAAAGGGCCCCGTTATTGTCCTTCCATCGAAGACAAAATTGTTCGTTTTGCCGATAAAGAAAGCCATCAAATTTTTATCGAGCCGGAAGGTCGAGACATTCCCGAACTCTACATCCAAGGTTTTTCCACGGGGCTACCGGAAAATGTACAACTGGCCATGTTACAAACTTTGCCGGGGCTCGAAAATTGCGTTATGTTGCGGCCCGCCTATGCAGTGGAATATGACTTTTTACCAGCGACCCAATGCTACCCCAGCTTAATGACAAAAAAAGTGGCAGGGCTATTTTGTGCGGGGCAAATTAATGGCACCACCGGCTATGAAGAAGCAGCGGCCCAAGGCTTAGTAGCCGGCATCAATGCGGCGCGTCATTGTCAAGGCAAATCCTTGGTCATCTTCTCCCGGGAGGAAAGTTATCTCGGTACCTTAATTGACGATTTATGCACCAAAGATTTGCGGGAACCCTACCGGATGCTCACCAGCCGTTCCGAGTACCGCTTAATTTTGCGTTCTGACAATGCCGATCAAAGGTTAACTCCCTTAGGACGGGAAATTGGCTTAATTGACGATCGCCGTTGGAACCTATTCCAGACTAAACAAGCTAACATTACAGCGGAAAAGGAAAGGCTGTACAGTACCCGCATTAAGGAACAGGACGAGGTGGGTAAAAGCATCGCCGACTATACCCAGCAAAGGATTAAAGGTTCTATTGTTTTGGCCGATTTATTACGGCGGCCGGGATTCCATTATCCCGACTTGGAAAAATTTGCCTTGGGGGATGGCAGTTTAACCGCCGAGGAAAAACAGGGCGTGGAAATCGAAATCAAATACTCAGGCTACATTAAACGGCAACAAACCCAAATTGAACAGGTGAGCCGCCACAGCCAAAAACGTTTGCCCCCAAGCTTAAATTACATGGCCATTGAAACCCTATCCATGGAAGCGAGGGAAAAACTAACCCAGTTCCAACCCCTCACCATTGGCCAGGCCGGTCGCATTGGGGGCGTTAACCCCGCCGATATCAATGCCCTCTTGGTTTATCTGGAAAGTCAACTAAGGCGATCGGTTTCCCCTTGAGCAATTTGAACTATGGGGGCAGGGTTTAAGGGCAATTTGATCACCATTGTTGTCCCTTTTTCCGGCACCGATTCTACTTGTATTGTCCCTCCCTGGAATTCCACATAGCGTTTAACAATGCTCAGTCCCAAACCAGTACCGGGAACGTCCCCCACATTACTGGCACGGTGGAAAGCTTCAAACAGTTTTTCTCGATCCTGGGGAGGAATGCCGATGCCTTCATCCTGTACTTGGAAAAGTAAATGATCTTCATCCCTACTAATGTCCAGGGTAACCGTACTGCCCGGGGCTGAATATTTAATTGCATTACTTAAAACATTTTCCAACGCATGGCGGAGCAGCCTCACATCCACCAAGGAGCGTTCCTCCGGCTTGAGATGGTAGTTAAACTCCAGATTGTGTTCACTGCCCAGGCCACAGCTAAAATTTTCGATTACATCGTTACCCAAGTTCCGGAGGTTTGTGTTACCCAGCTCAATTTCTAGTTTATTGGCGTCGTAGCGGCTGATGGAAAGTACATCATCAATTAGTTGTTTTAGCCGTTGGCTAGCATTTTGAATATTATTGATGTAGTGTTGTTTCTTTTCTAGAGAAAGACGGTCAAAATATTTGGATAATAACTCTCCAAATCCGATAATAGAAGTCAAAGGGGTACGAAATTCATGGGAAACAATATCGACAAATTGGCTTTTGGCTTCATTTAACTCCCGTTCTTTGACTAAGGATCTCAATATTTCGATTTCCGCCCGTTTAATGTCGGTAATATCCTGACCAAATACCACTACCCGAGCGGCTTCTGACAGATCATCCACTAAAAATTCTACTGTTTGTGCCCAAATTTGTGTGCCGTCTTTTTTCTCCATAGAGAAAATAGTCCACTCCCCTAGGTTAAAACGGGCCTGTTCTAAATTTTCTGCATGTTCTTCTCGGTGAATTTTTTGCCATAGCAGTGGATCTTCATACATTTCTTGGGGAGTGTAACCAGTTAAACTTTCAAAAGAAGGATTAATGTAATACCACTTGCTAAAATTCATCGTTCTCATACCGAAGAAAATTGGCAGATTTTCCACAATACAACGTAGGGTAGCTTCGTTATCTTGAATAATTTGTAACTGTTTTCTTTGCTCCGTTATATCTTGAATTACTGCCAGCACATTGGTCTCATTTTTTGAAGTGATCAGGGCAGTGGAAATTTCAATTGTACGCAGAACTCCGTCCCGGCGGACGATTTGCCACTCCTCCTTGACCATGTCTACCCCAAAAGCCACCGCTTTCATTCGGGCGATCGCCCTTTGTCGAGATTGTTCATCGGGGTATAGGGTCTGATACCAGCCGCACTGATTAATTTCTTCCCGACTATAGCCCGTGATGGTTTCCATGATTGGATTCCAAACACTAAATTCCAGGAAAGGAAATTGGGTAACTGGCTGATAAACACATAACCCTTCCACCATTTTTTCCAATAATTGCTGACGAAAGTAATTTTCCCGTTGCAATTGAGCTTGAATCGTTTTTTGTAGAGTTATATCATGGACTATGCACTGAACAATCGAATGGTTTTCATAGGTAATCACACTGGCGGAAATGTCGACGGAAATTAATTCTCCAGATTTTTTTACCAATTTGACATCGGTTAACTCGGCAATTTGTTCCCTTCTGAGGATGCGCCAAAAGTGTCTTTGTTGAGCCTGGAACTCTGAAGGCAATAGCCTGATGTCAAGCAAAGACCGTCCAATTAATTCTTCTTGGCTGTAACCACTTAACTCCACGGCCCGATAGTTTACTTCCAGGACAATGAAATCAATCGTAATTAAAATAATTGCGTCACTGGCATCCCGCACTAGGGCTCGATATTTTGCTTCTTGGGTAGCCAGGGTAATGCTCACCTGTTCTTTTTCAATAATTTCCTGTAATAATTGACTATTGCTAGTTTCCAACTCACTAGTTCTTTCTTCAATCAGCACTTCTAGATTTTCATTAATAGTTTTTAGTTGAATTTCCGCTTGCTTGCGTTCAGTAATGTCGGAAAAAGTCAACACCACTTCCTGGATGGTATTTTCATTGTAGGATTCAGGATAGGCATTAATATATGCCCAAAGTACTCGATCAATATCGGAACGGTAAATCCCCATTTCAAAATTTCTGCAGGGCATTTGATTGGCTAAAACCTGGGCCACGGGAAACTCTTCTTTTTTCAGCTTTTTTCCTGTTCCATCAAAAAACATCCAGTATTCATCTTCTATATTTCTGCCTTCTAAATCCGTTAAACCCAGGAATTTTTCTGCCCGAGGATTAGCATAAACAATTTCGGTGTCGGCTTTATGAACTACCACGCCATTATCGAGATTTTCTAATAGACGGTAGTATTTATCCTGATTTTCCCGCAGTTCATCCTCCATTCGTTTGCGGTCACTAATATCCCGTAGGGAAACTAATTTTGCCAATTGTCCATACCAAGTAATCTCAGTTACACTAACATCAACGGTATAAACATTACCGTCGTCCACTGATAAGCTAAATTCCGTATTTTCCAATGGGCTACAAATAGTTCCCACTAGCTCTTCCAAAGTACAGTTGAGAAACTTCACTGCTTGGGCATTGGCATAACAAATATGATTATCTTGGTCTAATACCAATAGCCCGTCGTTAATACTGGCAAAAATATCTCGGAAATTGGCCTCGCTATTCCTGATAGCCTGCTCTGTTTGAGCCCATTCTGAAATATCCCGACAATTGTAAAGATAAACACCACCGTTAATGGCAACTTTCTTAAGATTGATGAGTAGGGAGTGAATTTTACCTCGCTTATCCTGAATGCTGTGCTGTAAATTTTGCAATTCTCCTTTCTCTTTTAGTTCATACTCGTTAAAACTAAAATCACCCAGAAGTATCTTAATATTTTCCATGGCGTTTACTTCTGCCACAGAATAACCAAAAATTGTATCAACTTTGGGACAAATAAAAGTAAATTTTCCGATTGAATCAGTAACAAAAACGGTATCAGAAATGTTAGCTAAGATTATTTGACTAAGTTGTTCTATCTGACTATTATTTTCGTCAACACAAACGGATTCAGTAAAATTTTCCAGATAGCTATTATGGTATTCCAGGGTTTGCTTTTGCTGGAAAAGTTGTAGATAAATTTTGACTTTGGTCTGGAGAAAAAATTCATTGGGCGGTTGCTCAAGAAAATCAACTACTCCCAAAATATCTATTTCGGCCATTGCCTTGGTAATAATTTCTTGCCGAGCCAGAAAAATAATTGGGGTTTGTTCCGCCAGGGGAAAAGAACGAATAATTTTAGCGGTATTTAACCCGTCTAACTCAGGCATTTCCTCCGCCAAAATCATTAAGGCAAACTCTGTGGTGGCGGCGGTGGCGATCGCCTCTCGGCCGGAGTTGGCTGTGATTATTTCCACCGGTAGGGAACCCAGGGCGTGGGACAGGGCAGCAAGACGTTCCTGGTGCTCATCCACTAACAGGACTTTGGGGCTAGGAATGATAGGCATGGGTTCCAAGGTCAGACATTAATTAAGACAAGGAAAATTCCATTTTTCGGGAGATGGGGGCCTTCCCCACGGGCGGTGGACTATCCCCTGCATTAAAATGTTAGTCTCTAACGATTTTTGAATTTTCAAAGTTCCCTATGACCACTTTAACGCCCATCCATGTCATCGGTGGAGGCTTAGCGGGTACGGAGGCTGCCTGGCAAATCGCCCAAGCAGGAGTTCCAGTTATTCTGACGGAAATGCGCCCCGAACGCCTGAGTCCAGCCCACCACAGTCAGGATTTGGCGGAGTTGGTTTGTAGTAATTCCTTTGGCGCTAAAGCTGGCGATCGGGCAGCGGGACTTTTACAAACAGAATTACGCAAGTTGAATTCTCTGATTATCACCACAGCGGATCGCCATGCGGTGCCAGCAGGGGGCGCTTTAGCGGTGGACCGGGGGGTCTTTAGCCGGTCTTTGACAGAACAAGTGGCCAGCCATCCCCTGGTGGAATTACGGCGGGGGGAAGTAACGGAAATTCCCAGGGAAGGTATTACGGTTCTGACTACAGGGCCCCTCACTAGTCCGGCACTAACGGAGGATTTGCAACGATTCACCGGCATGGAGTACCTCAGCTTTTTTGATGCGGCCAGCCCCATTGTGGTGGGAGACTCCATCAATAAAGAAGTGGCATTTTTTGCTTCCCGCTATGACAAGGGGGAGGCGGCCTATCTCAACTGTCCCTTTAACCGAGGCCAGTATCTCCATTTTTGGCAGGCATTATGTGAGGCGGAACAGGCTGCCCTGAAGGACTTTGACCGGGAAACAGCCAAGTTTTTTGAGGGGTGTTTGCCCATAGAGGAATTGGCCCAGCGGGGGGAGGATACTATGCGTTACGGCCCTCTAAAACCCGTTGGTCTATTTGATGCCCGTTTGGGCGACTTCCGAGATCCAGCTAATAGGGAGAAAAAACCCTACGCGGTGGTGCAATTACGCCAGGAAGATAAGGCGGGACAATTGTGGAACATGGTGGGCTTTCAAACTAATTTACGCTGGGGAGAACAGGGACGGGTTTTCCGTTTAATTCCTGGCTTAGAAAACGCCGAGTTTGTCCGCATGGGGGTAATGCACCGCAATACCTTTATCAATTCGCCCCAACTCCTGAGCGCTAGTCTTCATTTCGGCGATCGCCAAAGCCTATTTGCGGCGGGACAATTAGTGGGAACGGAGGGTTATGCCGCTGCTACGGCTGGAGGATGGTTAGCCGGCACCAATGCGGCTCGGTTGGCGTTGGGTTTACCGCTGCTCACATTGCCCGTTACGACCATGATGGGAGCCTTGTTTAACTTCATCAGTTCCGCTTCCCCCAAACATTTCCAACCCATGCCGCCCAATTTTGGCATTTTACCGGAGTTACCCCAACGTATTCGCAATAAGCAAGAACGTTACGGCCAATATCGAGACCGGGCTTTGGCCGATTTAGAAGCTTGGCAAACTAGCATCAAAGATTTAGCAACCTGTCGAGTTTAGGGCTGGCAACTACCAAAAAAGTCGGCTTAGAATTGATACAAAGTCAAAATTAAGGAGCAATCCCATGGCAGACAGAGCCCTAATGGAAAAAATCAATGCTCTGCCCGATGCCATGAAAATTGAAGTAGAACACTTTGTCGAGTTTCTGCTGACTAAGCAATCACCAGTCAGTCCAGCAAATGATGATGGACAAAAAAATACCGTCAAGCAGATGTTCTAAAGGGGAAAATTTGGATGGCCGATGACTTTTGATTGCATGATTATCACTCAGGCTCAATGCCATAATTTGTCCGTCGTTAGCAAAGACGAAAATTTCAAGAAATATGATGTTAATTTAATCTGGGAATGAGAGCAATAATCCGTTGATAGGATTTATTTTTATCCCCTAAGCTTCATTGCTTAAATGCCTTTAACAATTGCCCCGAAATCTCCCAAGATTAAGGCATAATTACGGATTAGTCCGAGCAAGTTAAGGCGATTTTGCCGTAATTCGTCGTTTTCCGCCATCACCAACACGCTATCGGGGCCATCGAAAAAATCTGCTACGGTGGGGGCCAACTCATGCAGAGCATTTACCAAAGTTTCATAGTCACGGCTTTCTTGCACTTCTACCGCTTTGGGATAAATGGCCAACAATGCTTGGTAAACTGCTTTTTCCGAATCCTGGACCAGTTGGGGGGCTTGGATCACGGGACGGGGGTCTAGTTGGTCCATGGGTAAAGTACCCTTACTAGCTAGCTTGGCAGAACGATTAACAGTGGGATAAATCGCGTCTAAATGACCGTTGTCCCGCAATTCTTGCAGATATTGAGCCCTTTCCCTCACATCCTGTAAATCCGCCAACAGACGGTCAGACAATGTACTTTCAGCATCGTTGGAGTTTGTTTCCCCACTGCCCAACACAGCGTTGACTAGATCATAATCAATGCCCTGTTCATCCTGCAGTAAGGTTTGTAATCTTTGCAGAAAAAATGACTTTAGCGCTGGCAGCGGAGAGGTTTTGTCCGGGTGGGAAGTGACAAAATCTTGGCAACCCTGGGTCAATAGCTCCAGTAAATTGATTTCCAGGCCCGCCGCCCAGGCTACGTTAATCACGGCATTGGCGGCCCGCCGTAGGGCAAAGGGATCGGAAGAGCCGGTGGGAAGTAAACCCAGACCAAAAATACTCACCAGAGTATCAAGGCGATCGGCCATGCCCACCACTTGACCGGGCAAACCTTGGGGTAAATCATCATCCTGGTGCCGGGGGAGGTAATGCTCCACAATGCCCTGGGCCACCGCCGCCGATTCACCGCTAACGAGGGCATATTTTTCCCCCATAATGCCTTGCAATTCAGGAAATTCGTACACCATTTGGGTTACCAGATCCGCTTTGCATAGCATGGCGGTACTGTCGATTTCCCCCCGTTGTTGTTCCGTTACTCCCAACTGATCGGCGATCGCCGCCGCCATTTCCATAATGCGGTCCACCTTATCCCGCATGGTGCCCAACTCTTCTTGGAAAGTAACCGTTTCTAGTTGAGGCAGGTAACTGTCGAGGCTGTCGTCACAGTCAGCTTGATAGAAAAATTTGGCATCGGCTAAGCGGGCCCGGATGACCCGGCCATTACCCGCCGCAATAATCTCCCCTTTGCTGGGATCACCATTGGCAATGGTAATGAAATGGGGCAATAGCTGGCCATTTTTGTCCACCACGGGAAAGTAGCGTTGATGGGTGACCATGACGGTGGTAATCACCTCCCTAGGCAAATCCAGAAATTCCTGATCAAACTGTCCCAACACTGCGGTGGGATATTCCACCAACTGTTCCACTTCAGCGAGCAAATCATCATAGATAATGGCTTCGCCTTCTAGGGTGGCCACCTGGGCGGTAATTTGTTGCTCAATCATGGCCCGGCGTTCCTGGGGATCCACCACCACCCCGGCTTCTTTTAACTGGGCCAAATAATTTTGCCCATGGTCTAAGCTGACTGCTTCCGGGTGCAAAATGCGGTGCCCCCGGGAGAGGCGATCGCCGACTAAGGTGGTGGAACCATTGTCAATATGTAGGGGTAACACTTGGTCATCCAACAGACAAACCAACCAACGAATGGGACGGGGAAAGCGCCAATCTCCATCTCCCCAGCGCATAAACCGTCGGCCATCTAAAGTTTTGAGCCAACCCAGGGCCAATGTGGGTAACAAATCCCGGCTAGCTTGGCCCTGCACTTGCTTATTGACAAAAATAAAATCCCCTTTGGGGGTGGAGCGGACTTCAAAATCCTCTGGGTTAACCCCCTGTTTTTTAGCAAAGCCCAACGCCGCGGGGGTGGGTTGGCCATCCTTGAAAGCGGCACTGGCCGGTGGCCCCTTAATTTCCTCTAGGCGATCGGGCTGACATTCCGGTAAACCTTTGATCAACACCGCCAAACGCCGGGGCGTGCCGTAAATTTCCACTGACCCCGGTTGTAAAAACTCCGCCGCCAAACCTGGGGGAATTAACCCTTGCCACTGGGCGATCGCACTACGAACAAAATCGGCGGGTAACTCTTCGGTTCCAATTTCAAATAGAAAAGTTTGCAGGGGCATAGGGCAAGGGAGCAATGGGTCGGTTAGGGAAGGCAAAAGCCACCACCAATAACCATATCAGGCAAGTTGAGGTGGGGCATAGGGATTTTTGGCAATGGCATAAAATCAGCCCATTTACGGGCAGGTGCTTGCACCATCATTTCTGGACTAGGTTTTAATGGTCAGTGTTGACCATTGACCGATTACTGCCCACTGAACCCTAGACCGAAAATATAACCTTAATATCAAAGTTTTTATGAAAGCCCTCATCCTCTCCGGTGGCAAAGGAACCCGGTTGCGCCCCCTCACCTACACCGGGGCTAAGCAGTTGGTACCCGTGGCCAACAAACCAATCCTCTGGTATGGCATTGAGGCGATCGCCAAAGCTGGCATTACCGACATTGGTATTATCATCAGCCCAGAAACGGGGGAGGAAATTAAAACTGTCACCGGCAACGGGGAAAATTTTGGTGCTCAGATTACCTACATTTTGCAATCAGAACCCCTGGGGTTGGCCCATGCAGTGAAAACGGCGGCGGATTTTCTCCAAACGTCTCCTTTTGTGATGTATTTAGGCGATAACCTAATTCAAGATGACCTAGAGCAATTTCTCGATCATTTCCAAGCAAAATCTCTCGATTCCTTGATTTTATTGCGGCGAGTGCCAAATCCCAGCGCCTTTGGGGTGGCCACCGTTGATGACCAAGGTAAAGTGCTGGCCCTGGTGGAAAAACCGGAGCATCCCCCCTCCAACTTGGCCCTAGTGGGACTTTACTTTTTTGCCCCCACTATTCACCAGGCGATCGCCAATATTGAACCCTCTGCCCGGGGAGAACTAGAAATTACCGATGCGATCCAATATCTGATCAGCCATGGTTATGGGGTGGAATCTCTGCAACTAGAAGGATGGTGGCTAGACACCGGTAAAAAAGATGATCTACTGGCGGCCAATCAAATTATCCTCGATAGCCTAGTGGAGAAAAATATCCAGGGCACCGTAGATGAGCAAAGCAAAATCTCCGGTCGGGTAACCATTGGCCCCCACAGTCAAATTATCAACAGCGTCATCCGTGGCCCCGTGGCGATCGGCTCAAACTGTCATTTAGAAAATTGTTTCATCGGTCCTTACAGCAGTATTGCCGACGGAGTTAAAATTAGGGATGCGGATCTTGAACATAGTGTCGTGCTCCAAGGAGCCAGCATTGTGGCCATCCAACAAAGAATTGTGGATAGTGTCATTGGCAAAAATGCTAAAATCTTCCCCGCTCCCTGCCGTCCCCAGGCTTTACGTTTCCTGATTGGCAACGATTCGCAAGTGGAACTGATTGGACCATCTTCCTACCCCCAAGACTAAAACTCCCCGGCAACCTAGATTAGTTTTGCTAGAATGGTACCAACTCAAATCGCGGCGGATCTAGCCATGTAGATTACTAAATCAACCGGATAGGTGTTCCCTATGGTTCTGCTACCACCATCCCCCGGGATTTGCATTAATCTAGAGTCTGTATTATAAAGACAACCGGAGGTTAATTTCTTAACCTTTCTTTACCTTAGATCGGCATCGATCTTTTCACCGTCCATCCACAGGAGTCCAACGCCCCTATGCCCGAGCTTGCTGTCCGCACCGAATTTGACTATTCCAGCGAAATCTACAAAGACGCCTATAGCCGCATCAACGCCATTGTCATTGAAGGCGAACAGGAAGCCTACAGCAACTATCTCCAGATGGCGGAACTCTTACCGGAGGATAAGGAAGATTTGGTCCGTTTAGCCAAAATGGAAAACCGTCACAAAAAAGGTTTCCAGGCCTGTGGCAACAACCTCAAAGTTAGCCCAGATATGCCCTATGCCCAGGAATTTTTTGCCGGTCTCCACGGCAATTTCCAGCAGGCTTTTAGCGAAGGGAAAGTTGTTACCTGTTTGTTGATCCAAGCTTTAATTATCGAAGCTTTTGCCATCGCCGCCTACAACATTTACATCCCCGTGGCGGACGACTTTGCCCGGAAAATCACCGAAGGCGTGGTCAAGGACGAGTACACCCACCTCAACTATGGCGAAGAGTGGTTAAAAGCCAACTTTGCCACCGCTAAAGAGGAACTGGAGCAGGCCAACAAGGAAAACCTACCCCTGGTGTGGAAAATGCTTAACCAAGTGCAGGGGGATGCCAGGGTATTGGGCATGGAAAAAGAAGCCCTAGTGGAAGATTTTATGATCAGCTACGGTGAAGCCCTCAGTAACATTGGCTTCAGCACTAGAGAAATTATGCGCATGTCCTCCTACGGTTTGGCCGGAGTCTAGTCCAGGTCGGCAATATCTCAAACTATTTCATTAGGCCCACAAATCCCGAGCTTCCTAGGATCTGTGGGTTTTTCCCCTGTTTTTGGGTACTTTTAGGAAGCTGGCCCATGCCAACGGGAAGTTCGTCAAATTGTGCCATACTGTGTAAAGCTTTATGGCTATCGGAGTCGTTAACTGAGCGGAAAGCGATACCTTCCCCTATTTATTCTGACTATTATCAATGTTTGGTCTTATTGGTCATCTCACGAGTTTAGAACACGCCCAAGCGGTTGCCGAAGATTTAGGCTATCCTGAGTACGCCAACCAAGGCTTGGATTTTTGGTGTTCTGCTCCCCCCCAAGTAGTTGATAACTTTCAGGTGAAAAGTGTGACAGGGCAGGTAATTGAAGGCAAATATGTGGAGTCCTGCTTTTTGCCAGAAATGTTAACCCAACGGCGCATTAAGGCGGCCATTCGGAAAATTCTCAATGCCATGGCCCTAGCCCAAAAGGTGGGTTTGGATATTACGGCCCTGGGCGGTTTTTCTTCGATTGTATTTGAAGAATTTAACCTCAAGCAAAATAATCAAGTCCGCAATGTGGAACTAGATTTTCAGCGGTTCACCACTGGTAACACCCACACCGCCTATGTGATTTGCCGTCAGGTGGAAGCTGGCGCTAAACAGTTGGGTCTTGATCTAAGTCAGGCCACAGTAGCGGTTTGTGGCGCAACGGGGGACATTGGTAGTGCAGTATGCCGGTGGTTGGATAGCAAACACCAAGTTAAAGAATTATTGTTAATTGCCCGTAACCGCCAGAGATTGGAAAATCTCCAAGAGGAATTGGGTAGGGGCAAAATTATGGATTTGGAAACAGCCCTGCCCCAGGCAGACGTTATTGTTTGGGTGGCTAGTATGCCCAAGGGGGTGGAAATTGCCGGGGAAATGTTGAAAAAGCCCTGTTTGATTGTGGATGGGGGCTATCCCAAAAATTTAGATACGCGGGTGAAGGCGGATGGGGTGCATATTCTCAAGGGGGGCATTGTGGAGCATTCCTTGGATATTACCTGGGAGATTATGAAGATTGTGGAGATGGATATTCCTTCCCGACAGATGTTTGCCTGTTTTGCAGAGGCAATTTTGTTGGAGTTTGAGGGCTGGCGCACTAATTTTTCCTGGGGCCGTAACCAAATTTCCGTCAATAAAATGGAGGCGATCGGGGAAGCTTCCGTCAAGCATGGCTTTTGCCCTTTGGTGGCCCTGTAGCTGGCAAGATGTTGAATTTTCCGGAGCTGGTTCCGGTTGACGAAGTTTGAAACAGTGGTTAATCTCCGTTCAAGCCCCTCAACAGCCTATAGGGAATGCCGCCAATTAACCCTAATGGGGCGCAATATCTGCTAAAAATCTCTCTTCTCTACTGGAATCTATTAAATCAGCAAAACCAAAGGATGCGTTCTTAATTCTGCTAGGCTGACCGAAAGATGGACTGTTTTGTGTCCAAACTTATAGCTAGTTAAAATAAAAATGAGATGATGTTACTTTCTATGAAGCTTGTGTCAAGAGATCTTTAGCCTGTTACTCTGCCAGCACTCTTAATTAAATTAGCTATAAATAAAAGACTGATTACCGCAGTCTAATACCGCTGGCGTCAGAGGGTCTGGCTCAGTTGGGATAGGCAATGGCCCATGAGAAAATAGACCACCAAGGTGGCCGCCGCCGCTGCTGCTACCAGAGTTCCAGCTAGCATCAAAGAAAATTCCTGCTCTTCGATCGCCTGTTGCATCAGGTGGAGCGACCAAGCCACCAAAGCCACATCAAAAATGAGAATGGGCACCAACATATGTAACAAAATGTAAACCTTTAAGTTACATTCTAATCTATTAGCCAGCCCTGGCAATCAAAAATCCAGTAATTTAAACTTTTCTGCGGTTTTGAGGCACTGCCCTGGCAGATTTTGTCCGTGCTTCTCTGAAACCTATTCACTTTTATCGATGCGAAAAAATTTTCGCCCTAGCTAGTGACCCCTAGTTTGCTCAAAGGCGATCGGACAACAAAAGCACTGGCCACTGGTCAGTCTGCCTCTTCCTGCAGAATCAGCCGCTCCTGAACTTTTCTCAGAGTACAAACTCGATTGGCAGGTAGACGGGGCAATGGTAATTCCAAATTGGGCCAAGATTCCACCTCAACACAAGGACAAAGACAACTGGGAATTTGGCTGCGGGATAGGGGCACGGGCAATGCACAACGGGCACAACTGATAATCTCCCAATCACCGCTGAGCAAGCTTTGCAGAGTTTGTTCCGTCCCTTCTAGGTAACAATCTTCCCGACTGGTAAGGATACGTTGCCAACAGTCTTCAAAGGCCCGGGAAAATCTTTGGCCAGCAAAAATTGGGCTAGGCAAAACCACCTCGTCACTTTTGGGAAAGATTACTCCCCGGCCAAGCTGAAACCAGTGACCTAAATAGTTTTTAACTTCAATGGCGTCTGCCATGTCGAATAATACTCCTGAAAAACCCAGAAGTTTCCTCCTGCTGTGCGGCTGGCTTCCATGTTAACGATTTCTGAGTGGGCACTAGCATTTGTTTACAACAACTTAACGATTGCTTCAGTTTTCAAAATCAATCCCTCGATGGCGGTAAGGGTTCCCCCCATTGGCACAGATCCACCGCATAACCCCCGGTCACTAGGTAAACTTGACTACACAATCTTCCCAATTGGCGAGTTAACGCCCCCAAACGGTCTCGAAAAATACGTCCCAGGGCGTAGGCCGGAATCACCCCCCACCCCGTTTCTTCGGCAACGAAAATAATGGTGATGGGAACATTTTGCAAATCTGCCACAAAAGTAATGAAGTCCATTTGCTTAGTCCGCCATTGCTCCGGGGACAACTCCAGGGTATTGGCTACCCAGCCCCCCAAGGAGTCCACTAAGGCACAACTTCCCGGCGGTAGGGTTGCTAAAGTATCGGTCAAATGCTGATCAACACAGACCGTTTGCCATTGGGGCGGACGGCGATCGCGGTGTTGTTGAATACGGTTTTGCCAGTCTGGGTCGGCGGCATTTTCTTTGCCAGTGGCAATGTAGATAACTGATGGATGGTTTTGGGCAAGATGCTCGGCCCATTCACTTTTACCTGAACGGCTGGGGCCAGTGACGAGGATAGGAAGGGCCATGGAAGTACGACGGTGGGGCGATCACAATTTTAGGTTTAGGGGACAGTTTAAAAAACGTTTCAAGAAATTGCCCTGCCACTATAGGCTAGGATCTTTGAGTCCCGATTATTACCGACAGTGAATGTCCCCCCGCCAATTAAATTTTCTCAGTGCCTTTAGTCTCAGTGTGGCGATCGCCATTGTTTATCACCAAGCCTGGGGCATCGCATTGGCCCTACCTGTGCTACCCAGCGAGGGGATGGGAACAGGAACAATGGCCGCAAGTGCATCAATTAATCTTTTCCAGGCTTTTATATTGGGATTTATCCAGGGAGCAACGGAATTTCTCCCCATTAGTAGTACGGCTCACCTAAAAGCAGTGCCCGTGGCCTTGGGTTGGGGGGATCCCGGGGTGGCCTTCACCGCCATTATTCAGTTGGGCAGCATTGCGGCAGTACTGTGGTATTTCTGGGGAGATTTAACCGCCATCACCAAGGGCATTATCAAAGCAATTCAAACCCGCCAATACGACTCCCTCGAATTTAAATTGGGCTTAGGCATTGGTTTGGGCACCATTCCCATTGTCTTCTTTGGACTGTTAATGAAAGTGTTAGTCCCAGACCTGGACAATTCCCCTTTTCGTAGTTTGCCCACCATTGCCATCGCTTCCATTGTCATGGCATTGTTGCTGGCCCTGGCGGAAAAATTAGGTACCCACCGCCGCCCCTTTGAAAAATTACGCTGGCAGGATGGCCTAGTGATGGGCATAGCCCAGGCTTTAGCCTTGGTCCCCGGAGTATCTCGTTCTGGGTCAACATTAACGGCGGGTTTGTTTATTAACTTGGAACGGGCCGCCGCCGCCAGATTTTCCTTTTTGTTAGGCATTCCGGCCATTACCATTGCTGGTTTGGTGGAACTGAAAGGGGTAATGGATCAACATTTGGGTAACGATGCCATTCTGCCCCTTGTTGTTGGTACCATCTCCTCCGCTATTTTTTCCTACCTGGCGATCGCCTGGCTAATCAAATTTCTACAAAAGCGCAGCACTTGGATTTTTGTTTGGTACCGTCTAATTTTCGGGATAGTTATTTTATTGACTTTGGCAATGGGAACCCGAGCGTAAATATCGATTGGCTTGGGGCAAATTGTAACGTAACAATGTACGATCTTGGCGCTCTAATTCGTAAATGGGCAAATCTTCGATGGTATAGTCTAATGCTGCGATAACTTGTTTTCCTAAAGCCTTAGCCAACCAGGGAACGACGGAATTGCCAATTTCTCGAAAGCCATGCCAAATAGTATTATGAAACTGAAACCAATCGGGATAGGTATGGAGTCGAGCGGCTTCCCTAACAGTGATACATCGAGGCAAGGCGTAGTGTATTGGTCTCGGGGCGGTGTAAGCTCCCTTATCGCTGCCAGTTCCCGCCCTGAGGGTATTGCATAAACCGGTTTCTGATAGCCGCAGAAATCGGCTGGTTTTATCTACAGTTCCTGGCAAGGTATCAGCAAATCTTTTCATTGATTTTTCCGTATGGAGAGAACCAATATGGCCATAAACCAGATTATCAACCTGACGTTTATGACACAGAGAAAACACCCCATTGGGCTTGATAGCATAACTTTTTCTCAAGGCTGAATAATCCAGTAAATCTGCGGGAATGCCCCGATCTTCTCCAGTTAAATAGGGAGGATGGGGGGTGAGATCATCAATGGCTTCCCCACAGGTAAATAGGGGTTGGTAGTTTATAGTGGAGGGTGATTTTTGTGGATTTTTACCTTGTTCTACTTCAGTCAAATCGAGATGGGAAGGCGGCGGATAGGTAGCAGGAGTTACATCCTTTCTAGAGCCGAGAATGATTAATCTTTTCCGTTTTTGGGGAGCACCGTAAAGGGACGCGTCTAGAACTACAACTGGTTTTTCAATGTGGTAACCAATACTTTCAAATTCGCTCACTAACTCTTCTAAAAATTTTTTATGTTTCCCCGATTGGATACCTGGAACATTTTCAAATAAAAAATACTTGGGCTTAATTGCCCGAATTATGCGCACATATTCAAACACCAAGGAATTACGGGGGTCATCCAACTGTCTTTTGCCCATCAAGGAAAAACCCTGGCAGGGAGGCCCCCCAGCAATTAGGTCTATGTTGTCTGAATAACCATGGCTGTTCACCTCTCGAAGAATTTCCTCGGCAGTTACCTGGGCAATATCCCGGCAAATGGTGGCCCCATAGGAAAAATTATGATGATGAACTAAGCAATGTACAGCGTCAACTTCCACTGCGGCAGCAATGTCAAATCCAGCGGCTTCTAAACCCAAGGACATGCCACCACAGCCCGCAAACAAGTCGATGGCAATGGGTCTGGCCATGGTTTTTCCGGTTTGTTACTAGCGGCTCAATTATCTTTAGCTGGCCGCAGTTAGCTAGTTCAGCTATGCATTCTTAAACGTTGCCATTACTCCCACTCGATGGTGCCAGGGGGCTTGGAGGTGATGTCATAAACCACCCGGTTTACCCCCTTAACTTCGTTGACAATGCGGTTGGAAATAGCTTCGAGGATGTCGTAGGGGACCCTAGCCCAATCGGCGGTCATGCCGTCTTCACTGGTGATGAAGCGCAACACAACGGGGTGGGCATAGGTGCGCTTGTCTCCCATTACGCCCACGCTACGGATGGGCAGCAGTACGGCAAAGGCCTGCCAATAGTCGTGGTAAATGCCCCGTTTGGAAATTTCATCCCGCACAATGAAATCCGCATCCCGGAGAATGTTTAACCTTTCTGAGGTAACTTCCCCAATAATACGAATGGCTAGGCCCGGGCCTGGAAAGGGATGGCGGCGGACAATTTCTTCCGGCAGGCCAATAGAGCGACCTAGTTTACGGACTTCATCTTTAAAAAGTTTGCGGAGGGGTTCCACCAGCTTAAAGCGGAGATTTTTCGGTAGACCACCGACGTTATGGTGACTTTTGATTTTTACTGCCACCCGTTCGCCAGTTTTGGGGTCAACGTTGCTGTCGGCGGACTCAATCACGTCGGGGTAGAGGGTACCCTGGGCTAGGTAATCGAAGGGGCCAAGGCGTTGGGATTCTTCTTCAAACACCTGAATAAATTCGTGGCCAATCAGACGACGTTTTTCCTCCGGATCGGTTACTCCTTCCAACTGTTTGAGGAAACGATCCCGGGCATTGACGTATTGGACAGGAATATGAAACTGATGATCAAACAGTTCCACCAACCGTTCCGGTTCCCCTTTACGCATGAAGCCCTGGTCAATGAACATACAGGTGAGGTTGTCCCCGATCGCCCGATGGAGCAGAAAGGCCAAGGTTGAGGAATCCACCCCACCGGATAGGGCCAACAATACTCGGCGATCGCCTACTTGGTTCCGCACTTCCCGAATGGATTCTTCGATGAAAGCGTCGGTGGTCCAGGTGGGGTCGCAGTGGCAAATGTGATAAACAAAGTTGCGGATCAGGGCAATGCCCCCTACGGAATGGACAACTTCGGGATGGAACTGCACCCCAAATAGGGCCCTTTGGTGATCGGCGATCGCCGCACAGGGAGTGTTATCGGTGTGGGCCAATACCTCAAAGCCCAAGGGTAGATCCACACAGGAATCCCCATGGCTCATCCACATGGTACTACCGTTTTCTACATTGGTAAGCAGGTCGGTGGGGTCATCAATGTGCAAACTCGCCTTGCCATATTCCCCCCGTTTGGCCCGTTCCACCCGGCCGCCTAGTTGTTTGACCATCAGTTGCATGCCGTAGCAGACCCCCAACACGGGAACGCCCAACTGAAAAATTTCTGGGTCACACTCGGGAGCCCCCTGGTCATAGACGGAATTGGGACCACCGGAAAGGATGATGCCCTTGGGTTTAATTTCCCGCAACTGCGCCGCTGTGGTGCGATAGGACAAAACTTCCGAGTAAACCTCGGTTTCCCGGATGCGTCGGGCAATTAGTTCCGAATATTGGGAACCAAAGTCTAAAATGATGATGATCTGCCCCTTGAGGCGATCGGAAACGCGGTCCAGCAGAGGATGGTCGCTTATAACAGGGGGAATGGGGATTTGGGTAGTCACGGCGATCGGCAGTCAGGAATTTATACTGGAGGTGAGGGCGAATCCCCAGGCAAACCTCAGAAAGACTAGATTCGTGGTGTTGTTTCCGGGTCTAACTGACGGCAAGGCCATGGTCGTCAACAATCCCAGTATTCTACCCCAATACCTGAAACCCAGAATAACCCACCGCAAATCTGCGCTAAGATGGGGGCGGAAAATTGCAGAAGTTCTTCTCAAAAATTCCCTGGAGAGGTGGCAGAGCGGTTGAATGCGGCAGACTCGAAATCTGTTTTGGGGCAACTCAACGGGGGTTCGAATCCCCCCCTCTCCGTATCAGGATTAAACCGGCAAAACTAACAGTTGATTTGAGGGCTGGTCAGGGTTGGACAAAACTGTTTCCCCAGCCCCTAGTCTGCCCCTGAGATTTACCATTACTGAAATTTACCTAAATTTTTCTTGACATAATGGTGAGAGATACATTAGGAAAGGGCTTGTCGGCGAAACTATTCCGCTGTTAAGTTTGTCTTTTTTAACCAGATTCGGTCTCCCCGTGCCTACCAATTACCGTGTTTAAATCCTTTTCCCGCAAGCTTAAGCGTTCCACTGTCGACTTTCTCCACCAGTTAGCTAACACATTGGAAGTGGAGGAAGAGGGCAAGTCTTCGGCCAAGGCAGGGGAATTTCCCAATGGGCCAGATTCTTCTCCCCAGGGGGAGGCGATCGCCGAGTTATCGGAGGATTTATCTGGGCCAACGGCCAACTTAGCAAAGCCAGAACTAGACCCAGGCCATGGCAGGGAAATGGTGACCGCCATCAATATTCAAAATGTTCGGAATGGGGCCTCAACCCCGGAAGAAATTACAGCCGTTGAATCCAGTCAAAGCAACGGCAATAGCCATGTTGCGGTGGTGCCTCCCAGTGTTTCCCCATCGGCAGATGCCCCCCCTTCATCCTCTTTGGACCGGAGCAACCGGCGGCGGCGCCGAAGAAGAAGGAGTAAAGAAAATAGGGCTTCTTCCAAAGCGCCCCTGGCCCTAACTACTGGTCTAAAAACCCTGGGGCGATCGGTGTCCCGGTTTACCCAACAACCCAGATTTTGGTTGGTGTTTGGTTTTGGCTTGGGGGCTGGGGTCGGTACCTCTGCCTTGGCCTGGGGCTTTTACCAGTTGGAGACCATGACCCAAGTGGCGATCTCCGATGTGGTGACCTATGCTCCTCCGGGCACCATGACTATCAAAGCGGCCAATGGTGCCACTCTCCAGGAAATTGGCAACGTTAGCCACGATACGGTGACCATGGGTAAAATCCCTCCCCTGATTGAGCAGGCCTTCATCGCCAGTGAAGATAGTCGCTTTCGGGAACACCGGGGTATCGATCCCCAGGGCATTATCCGGGCATCCCTGTCCAATGTTCAATCCGGGGACGTGGTACAGGGGGGCAGTACCATTACCCAACAGTTAGCTCGATTAGTTTTTTTGAATCAGGATCGCACCCTAGCCAGGAAGTTGAAGGAAGTGCGACTGGCCCAAAAAATTGAGACTGCCCTGCCCAAGGATCAAATTCTGGAACGCTATCTAAATTTAATTTATCTAGGTTCTGGAGCTTACGGGGTGGCGGATGCGGCCCACGCCTACTTTAGTAAGACCCCAGAGGAGTTGACCTTAGGGGAAGCGGCCACCTTAGCAGGGGTGGTGCCGGCCCCCAGTGTTTATTCCCCCCGACAGAATTTAGAGTTGGCTACCCGTCGCCGTAATGAAGTGCTGAACCGTATGGCAGAGGTGGGCTTTATTACCTCCGCAGAAGCCCAGGCGGCGATCGCCGAGCCCTTGAAAATAAATCCCAGTCCTTTGAAGCGGTTTAATCGAGAAGCGGAATTTTTCACCGACTACATTTTGGATGAGTTGCGGGCTAAATTGCCGGAGGAGGAACTCCAACAGGGGGGGTTAACGGTGAACACAACCCTTAATAACCAATGGCAAGAGGAGGCTCAAACCATTCTCACCAATGCAGTGAAGAAATATGGCCGCTGGCAACGGTTTTCCGAAGGGGCGATGGTGGCCATGGATCCCCGCACCGGGGCGATCAAAATGATGGTGGGGGGCAAGGATTACCAAGGCAGTCAATTTAACCGGGTGACCCAGGCCAAACGGCAACCAGGTTCTACTTTTAAGCCCATTCTCTACGGAGCGGCGATCGCCTCGGGTATTTCCCCCAACAAAAGCTATCCCAACGTGCCCATTGACATTGGCGGTTACCAACCAGCTAACTACGGTGATAGTTACAGCGGTGGCAACATGTCTTTGCGGGATGCCCTCACCAGTTCCGTGAACGTAGTGGCGGTTCGTTTACTGCTGGATGTGGGTTGGAATCCGGTCATTAACCTAGCCAGGCAAATGGGCATTAGTTCCAAACTAGAACCCACCTATTCCCTTGCCCTCGGGGCCTGGGAAATGACTCCTCTAGAAATGACCAGTGCCTACGGAACCTTTGCCAATAAGGGTATCCATGTGCAACCCTACGCCATCCAAAATGTGGTCAACACCAAAGGGGAAGTAATTTACAAAGCCGAGCACAAACAAACCAAAGCCCTAGACCCGGACAGCAATGCCATTATGACTTCCATGATGCGCAGTGTGGTCACCTCCGGCACCGGTCGTCCAGCCGGACTAGGCGATCGCCAGGTGGCAGGTAAAACGGGGACATCGGACGAAGCCAAGGACCTGTGGTTTATCGGTTACATTCCCCAACTGGTGACGGGGGTATGGTTGGGTAACGATAACAGCCGCCCCACCAATGGGGCCAGCACCACTGCGGCCATGGTTTGGGGACAGTTTATGCGGGATGTCACCAAAGGAATACCCGTTGAATCCTTCCCTGCCATGCCCAAAAATCCGGACCAGCGCAAACCCAGTATCAAAGCTGAGCCCATTAAGCGTCGGGTGAAAGTCCTCGCGCCTCCCAGCTCCCCGGAAACGGACAGCCAAACCACCACGGATCGACCCCGTCGTCGTCGCCGTACCCAGACCGACGCGGCCCGCCCCAGCAACACCCAAACCGCTAGGACCACTGCCCCAGCTCCAGCTTCTGCGCCCTCTGCTCCGCCCAGGACAGTCAGTGCCCCGGCCCCGGCTTCCGCACCGTCCACTCCCTCTGCCGATGCCGGATTGCCCGCTCCCCCTTCGGCCCGTAAATCAGAGTAAATGGGTCAGCGATAAAGCCAGAGTGGTTGACCACTGGTGGATAGCTCAAATTCGCACCACTTTAAGGTTTCCCTCAAACCAAGGTTATCGGCCATGGTCTGTAGTTGACTGTCGCCACTGGTGAGTCTTTTGACGAAAGGTTTTGGGTCTTCAATGGTATCCAGTTCTGATTTGTCTGGATCCAAGCCCGCTAAGGTCGCGGCCCATTGCCTGGCCTCTTCCTCTGTACCTAGGCGATCGACTAAACCCAATTCCAGGGCCTGTTGCCCGGTAAAAATTCGTCCATCGGCAAATTCTTTGACTTTTTCCACCGCCAAATTACGCCCCGCTGCCACCGTGGAGACAAATTGCCCATAGCTGTCGTCAATTAAAGCTTGCAAAATATTCTGTTCCTCCGGCAGCAATTCCCGGTCGAAGGACAAAATGTCTTTGTAGGGCCCCGATTTAATTACCTTAAAAGAGACCCCCACTTTTTCTAGCAATCTTTCCAGGTTATTGCCCCGTAAAATGACGCCAATACTGCCGGTGATGGTACCAGCGTTGGCCATGATGTGGGGACAACCCATGGCGATATATACACCCCCTGAGGCGGAAATATTACCAAAACTGGCCACAACTTTGATTTTTTCGCTTAATTGCTTTAATTTGGTGTAAATTTCCTGGGAATCCACTATTGTGCCCCCAGGGGAGTCGATGCGGACTAATAGGGCGGGATATTTTTTTTCTTCCACCGTTTTGAGAGCCTTCAACACTGCTTTGCGGGTTCCACCGGCGATCGCCCCGGTTACTTCAATGCGGGCAATCTTTTTACGGGTGCTGGTTTTGAAGGGCCAAATCATAGATTTTAGTAACAAAAAGAGATGACAAAACAGTTAATCAACGGGCAACTATTCTAACAAACAAAGGCTGGGACAACGGAATTTACTGATGTACCTATGGTTAGGTCAGTATTTCTCCCCCCAATAACTTTTCATATCTCTGGGCTAATTTAGTTTTTAAATCGGGATACTGGGCTAGGGAAGGATCTTCGGCAATTAATTGTTCTGCTGCTTGTCTGGCCAGCAATAAAACATCCTGGTCTTCCACTAAACTAGCCAGGGCAAAATCCGGTAATCCCGACTGCTTGGTGCCTAAAAATTCCCCTGGTCCCCGCAGACGTAAATCCATTTCCGCAATGAAAAAACCATCCTGGGATTGTTCCATGACCCCTAATCTTTGCCGGGCATCAGCACTTTTGCTATTGGTCACCAATAGACAATGGGACTGGTGACTTCCCCTCCCTACCCGACCCCGTAATTGGTGTAGTTGGGAAAGCCCAAAACGTTCAGCATTTTCAATTACCATGACGGTGGCATTGGGCACATCTACCCCTACTTCAATCACTGTGGTGGAAACAATAATTTCCGTTACTTTTTCTCGAAAAGCTTGCAATACAGCCTCTTTTTCTGTGCTTTTCAATCGACCATGTAAAAGGCCGATGTTAAAGTTGGGAAAAATTTTTTCACTTAAATGTTTATGCTCTTCCACCGCTGCTTTGATGTCTAACTTTTCCGATTGCTCAATCGCCGGAAAAATAATATAAACCTGACGACCCTGGGCTACCTCCCGTCGAATTAATTCGTACATTTGGGGCCGTTCTTTGGTGGTGATCACACTGGTGTGAATGGGCTGGCGACCGGGGGGCAATTCATCAATTTGGCTCACTTCCAAATCCCCGTGGAGTGTTAAGGCAAGGGTGCGGGGAATGGGGGTGGCAGTCATGCTCAGTACGTGGGGGGCATTGCCTTTGGCCAATAGTTTAGCCCGCTGTTGCACTCCAAAGCGATGCTGCTCATCAATGACCACTAAACCTAGACGTTGAAAATTGACTGGCTCTTGAATAAGGGCATGGGTCCCCACTAGCAAGGGTAATTGACCCGTGGCCAATTGAGCATGGATTTCCCTTCTTTTGGCAGTTTTGGTGGAACCAGTTAATAATTCCACCGGCAGGTAGAGCAAATTAAACCAACTCACCAATTTTTGATAATGCTGTTCCGCCAACACTTCCGTCGGTGCCATTAATGCCGCTTGGTAACCCCCTTGGAGAGCGGCTAAAATTGCAAAGACCCCCACCACGGTTTTGCCCGATCCCACATCTCCCTGGACAAGGCGATTCATGGGGCTAGATTGATTTAAATCCTCTAGAATTTCGTTGACTACCCGTTGTTGAGCTTGGCTTAAACGGAAGGGCAGTAAATCACTAAATCTTTCTAACAATTCACCGCTGGGGGTGAAAATAGCGCTTTTTTGTTGTTGTTTTTGCTCGTAACGTCTCTGTAGAAACCCTAACTGTAAATAGAAAAATTCATCAAACACTAATCGCCTTCTTGCTAAACTTAACTGCTCCCCATTGTCGGGAAAATGGATTTGGGTAATGGCAGTTTTTAAATCAATTAATTCATATTTTGCTCGGATGTCCTGGGGTAGAGGATCGGACAATTGGGCGATCGCCGGTTGACAAGCTAAAACCAATTTCCGTAAAAAATCCGCTGTTAGACCTTCGGTGAGGGGATAAACGGGTAACACCCGACCCACTTTAAAAGAGTCAATGCTAGGACTATGGCGATCGAGCACCTCAATCTCCGGATTATCCAGGGTCAGACCAAATTTATTGGCTTTGACCAAACCAGAAGCGGCCACAACGGCATGGGGGGGGTAAAGTTTTTTAAGGGTTTCCTGCCAAGCTCGATGGGCAAAACGTCTGCCAGCGTAGAAACGGGATAGTTTGATGCGCCCCGTCTGATCCCGCAACTGGATTTGCAGAATAGTTAAATTCTGATTTTTGGGACTGGTAAAACAAGTGCAATTTACCACCCGCCCCACAATGGTTACTGTTTCCCCCGCTGTTAATTCAGCAATGGTTACCTTTTGGGCATAGTCCAAATAATCCCTGGGGAAATAAAACAATAAGTCTTCTGCCGTGGCCAAACCCAGGCTGTTCAGCAATTTAGTTTGATGTTGGCTCTGGGAAAGTACGGTTGCTAAGGGGGTGTGGAGTTCAACCCGACTTGATTGAGAGCGACGGGACTCAGAAACCCGGGGACGATTGACCAGGGCTGGGGGCGCCGTTTTCCCGACCGCATCCACAGGGGGAGATTCCAAACTGCGGCGCAATTGATGTAAAAAACGACGGGTACTGGCCACTAAACTCTTTCTTTCCGCCTGCTCCAGTTGGTCGTACTGGGCAAACCTTTGGGCAAACTCTCGCCACTTTTGGCGATCAACCGGGGGAGTACCAGGGGGGGGAGGACTGCCAAAACTCAAACAAAGGAAGTCTCCAAAGCGGTGCTGTTTACCCTGCAAATTCTGAAAGCCCCGCTCCACTTCTACGGTCAAGGCCTTCTGTAAACGAGGCCAATCAACGGACACAGATACCTCAATCAAACAAAATTGCGCCAGTCAAAGACGGTTTTCCCCATCCTAACCCAGGTAGCCAGGGCCGACCCATTCTCGTTAGAATGCCACTGGAAGCCTAGCATTGGCAACATTTAGCCATTTATCCCAGGACTCCCCCTCAAACTGTGCCGCTGTTGGCTCCGATGGGAACCAGCAAGCAAAATTAAGTAATTATTAAAACTATTAATATGCCTCCAGTCCCCACGCCCGTTGCCACCGCCGAACAAGATCGCGATGTAGTGGTGATCGACGCAGTGGTGGAAGAAATTCGTCCTCCCCGTTTACCCAAAAGTCATCTGGAAGATTTGGGACCTGTGAGTGATATGTTCCCGGAAAGTTGGGAATATAACCCAGATTTGATCATGGAATTTTATCGTAAGCGGCCGTTGCAGGTGTTGGGTCGTTTAATTAATATTTTGTTTCCCCTACTCCAGTTTGTCCTGGGCATTTGGTGGGAAAAATTGAGGGGCAAAGACCCCACTGTTTCCAGAGCTAAGGCTATTCAACTGCGGGAATTATTAACTAACCTGGGCCCCACCTATATCAAAGTTGGTCAAGCCCTTTCCACCAGGCCTGATTTAGTACCACCAGTTTTTTTGGATGAGTTGACAACGTTACAGGACCAATTACCTTCCTTTCCCAACGAAGTTGCCTATCGTTTTATTGAAGAAGAATTGGGGGCACCCGCTGGGGAAATTTATGCAGAATTGTCCCCGGAGCCCATTGCCGCTGCCTCTTTGGGACAAGTGTATAAGGGTAAGTTAAAAACTGGAGAAGACGTAGCAGTAAAAGTACAAAGACCAGATTTAGTTAAGCGCATTACCCTGGATATTTACATCATGCGTTCCCTCTCCCTCTGGGCCCGGCGATCGGTGAAAAGATTGCGCTCTGATTTGGTGGCCATTACCGATGAATTGGCCAGTCGGGTGTTCGAGGAAATGAACTACTTCCAAGAGGCGGTTAACGGAGAGAGATTCGCCCAACTGTATGGCGGCTTGCCGGAAATTTATGTGCCTAGCATCTATTGGCAGTACACCGGGCGACGGGTTTTGACCATGGAGTGGGTGGAAGGAATTAAGTTAACCAATATCAAGGCGATCCAAGCCCAGGGTATTGATGCCACCCATTTAGTGGAAGTGGGAGTCCAGTGCTCCCTGCGGCAATTGTTGGAACATGGTTTTTTCCACGCCGATCCCCACCCTGGCAATTTATTGGCCATGGCCGATGGGCGTTTAGCCTACCTGGATTTCGGCATGATGAGTACTATCCAGCCCTATCAACGCTATGGTTTGATCGAGGCTGTGGTCCATTTGGTCAATCGAGATTTCGACTCTTTAGCTAAAGATTATGTCAAACTAGATTTCCTTAAGCCAGATACGGATCTAAAGCCAATTATTCCAGCCCTTAGCCAGGTTTTTGGTAATGCATTGGGGGCTAGTGTGGCGGAGTTGAATTTTAAGAGCATCACCGATCAAATGTCGGCCATGATGTATGAATTTCCTTTTCGGGTGCCGGCCTATTATGCCTTAATTATTCGTTCCATGGTCACCCTAGAAGGTATTGCCATTGGCATTGATCCCAACTTTAAGGTGTTGAGCAAAGCTTATCCCTATATTGCTAAAAGATTGTTAACGGATCAATCAGAAGAACTACGCACTTCTCTGAAGGAATTACTGTTTAAAGAAGGCAGTTTCCGCTGGAATCGCTTAGAAAATCTATTGCGTAATGCCAAAAATTCTCCTGGATTTGATTTTGATTATGTGCTTAATGAAGCAACGGAATTTTTACTTTCAGACCGGGGACAATTCATTCGCGATCGCCTAGTGGCGGAATTAGTGAACAGCATTGATCTACTGGGGCGCAACACTTGGCAACAGGTTAGCCACAATATCCAGGAAAGGATTGGTTTTCTGGGCGAGCTAGGTAATGGCAACGGCAAGGCCCATCAGACTAAAACGATCAAAGTTGCTCTTCAACCTGCCATAGCTCAACAGGAGGAAACTTGGCAACATCTGCAAAATCTTTGGCAAATTCTTAAAGATACCCCTGGTTTTGACCCCCTCAAGTTTGTGCCGGTGTTGAGTGAGATTATTGTTAACCCCACTTCCCGTCGGATGGGGCAACAGGTGGCGGAAGGACTACTGCAAAGGGCGATCGCCAGGGTGATCCGGCAATGGGCCCTGGCCTTGGAAAGTCAGCCCAACCCAGCTATCAAAATCCGTAATGCGGCCTAGATGATGGTTACTATCGATTGCAGCCAAAATTTTGCTGGGGCAACATCAAGCCAGGGCCGGTCAATGCGACAATGGGAGGTTACGTCCCCAAATTGCCTTGGTAATGAGTCTGAATTGGATTAGTCGCGCCGATCGCCTACAAGCCTTACCCCCCTACGTTTTTGCCCGCCTCGATGAGTTAAAAGCTAAGGCCAGGGAACAGGGCCTGGATTTGATTGACTTGGGCATGGGCAATCCCGACGGCAAGGCCCCCGAACCAATTATTGAAGCGGCGATCGCCGAGTTGGGAAACGCTGAGTCCCACGGTTATCCCCCCTTTGAGGGCACCCAAAGTTTTCGCCAGAGCATTACCCGCTGGTACGCCCGCCAATATGGAGTAGATTTAGACCCCGATTCTGAGGCGTTACCGTTGATCGGCTCCAAAGAGGGTCTCGGGCATTTAGCATTGGCCTACGTTAACCCAGGGGATTTAGTACTAGTACCCACCCCATCCTATCCGGCCCATTTCCGGGGCCCCCTGATTGCCGGAGCGAAAATTTACCCCATTATGTTATCGGCCAAGGATAACTGGTTAATTCAACTCGATCAAATTCCTGAAGCGATCGCCCAACAAGCCAAAATTCTTTACTTTAACTATCCCAATAATCCCACCACCGCCACGGCTCCCAGGGAATTTTACGAAGCGGTGACCGACTGGGCCCGCCATTACGAAATTATGCTGGTCCATGACCTCTGCTATGCGGAATTGGCCTTCGACGGTTATCAGCCCACGAGCTTGCTAGAAATTCCCGGCGCCAAGGATTTTAGTGTGGAATTCCACACCCTTTCTAAAACCTATAATATGGCTGGTTGGCGGGTCGGTTTTGTGGTGGGCAACCAGGAAATTATCCAAGGTTTGAGAACCCTAAAAACCAACCTAGATTATGGTATTTTCCGAGTCGTACAAAAAGCGGCGGAAACGGCTCTGAGTTTACCGGAAAGTTACATTGAAGTGGTTAGAAAACGTTACCAAGAACGGCGGGATTTTGTCATCAATGGTTTAAGTAAACTGGGTTGGGCCATTACCCCCTCCCAAGCCACCATGTATCTTTGGGTTCCCTGTCCGGTGGGCATGAGTTCCACTGATTTTGCCCTTACCGTATTGGAAAAAACCGGCGTGGTGATGACCCCCGGCAATGCTTTTGGAGAAGGGGGAGAAGGCTACGTCCGCCTAAGTTTAATTGCCGACAGCGATCGCCTCGGGGAAGCTTTACAACGCATTGAACAGGCGGGTATTCGTTATAGTTGAGTCAATTAGTTAACGGTCAAATCCCCTGGGGAGCAAAGTAGATGGTTTTAGCCGCCGCCAAAGTACCAACCCTTTCCCTGGAATCCTTCTTGGCCCTGCCGGAAACCAAACCGGCCCAGGAATATTGCCGGGGCATTGTTACCCAGAAACCTATGCCTAAAGGTAAACACAGTGCCATCCAGTTTGAGCTAGCCGCCGCTATAAATGCCCAGGTAAAGCCAGACAAAATTGCCTATGCTTTGCCGGAACTTCGTTGTACCTTCGGCGATCGCTCCATTGTGCCGGACATTACCGTGATTCGTTGGCAAAACTTGCCTTTGGACAGTGGTGGTGAAATATCCGACCGATTTGATCGTGCCCCGGATTGGCTCATAGAAATTCTTTCCCCGGACCAGTCAGTCACCCTGGTGATGGAAAAAATTATTTTTTCTCTCAAAGCCGGCACAGAATTGGCATGGTTAGTGGATCCTATGGCTAAATCCATTACGGTTTTCACGGCCAGCCTACCCCAGGTGTATTTAGCTGAAACTGAAATTCAAGAATCCCTAACCGTTTTTGCTGAGCTTGAAAATTGGTCCATTACCGCCGCCGAGGTGTTTGATTGGTTAAAAATTTAGCATGGCTTAACTGCCTAAGTTTTAAAGCAATAATAGTGCTGTCAATGTTGCATCGATTGATTAAATCATTTTTAATTACCATTTTTGTACTTATATATCTCGTTGGCTTTTCCGCCCAGGCGATCGCCGGAGAAGCAAATTTGTTATGGCAGGGAGATGGGGGTTACCAAGTTCGAGCCCATGTGATTTACCCAGATGAATTTACTGACAAGTCAACAAAAATTGTGCAGGTAACCGGATTGCAAACACTGCAAAACTTGACAGAACTAACCGTGCAAATTGTTGATGATAAAGGTCAAATTCTGGCAAATTACAATAATGTCAATAATGGCCAAGTAAAGGGGAATGATTTTTTGCAATTCCGATTTGATCCCATTAATAAAGCCATTAAAGGCTGGCTTGACATTGGTGGAGCGGGAGCCAACGATTATTTTCTAAAGGGTCAACCGGACGCCAGTCTGGATCTTTTTCATCTGAATGAATATGGTAATGAGTTTAAAATTGACCATAACAATGGTGCAATGGACATTAGAGCTGGTTTTTATAGCAAAGGACGAGATAGTTAGGACAGTTCTCTCAACGCTATATCCAATGCAGAAATCAGCGATTCTCCATTACTAACAAGTTGGGAAACATAACGTTTTAGTCTCGCCCAGAACTTCTCAATTT
>NZ_JADEVV010000038.1 GCF_015207985.1 Synechocystis salina LEGE 00031
CACCACCTTCATAGGTCTTGACTATCCTTTCTCTTAGATCAACTGATAGAGCTGGCATTTTACTTTTCGATGAACTCCCCTGAATATTTGTCCCTCATTGTACCACCTCGTCATAGAATCCGCCGTAAAATAACAAAAACATCATCAACTAAGCTCGGCTTTATCCATTCAGGGAGCATAGCAAAATAGATGAATCCAAGTATCAAACAATTGGGGGGAAATTTTTACTACATGGGTGTTTCCGGGGGATGTGGGAAAAGTCTGAAATCACCAAAACTGTCGCCGAACCAAGGCCAGAGCATCGACAAAAGTAGGGTACTGCTTGGAGTACCAGGTGGCTTGAGGAAAAATCCAGGGAGAGTCTGACTGAGAGTGGTGAGCAAAGACGGTCACAAGGTCAAACAACGCTAACAGAGCCGGAGTGGTGCAGAGTATGGCTTTATCGGACCACTGCCTCTGAGTTTGAATGCCAAGATGTGCCCGAGCCTCCTCAAAAGTAACCTCCACCTGCCAGCGTTGTCGAAACCATTGGAGAATTTCTAAAGGGGTTATGTCTAAATCAGTGCAGAGTAGAGCTTGAGATTGATATTGTCCTTGAGGAGCCCGGACTAATACCCAGCGAATGGGAACAGGGGGCATGCCCGTTTTGTACCAGACAGCGGTGTTAAAGGGTAGAGCCCAAGTACGCTGAGCCCAGGGAATTGGCACCAACAGCATTAAGCACAACCAACGTAGTCCACTTGCCTTGACAACATGGCTATCACTGGAGCGTACTGGGTCTCGATAGATGCCTCGTGCCGCAATCCGTCTTCCCCAACGACGTTCTATCGTGTCGTCTAACCCCAGAAGTAGGGGACCATTGGGGGCGAACAAAGAGACCAGATATCTTGCCAGTATTTGGCTGGCTTGGCGACTGGACCAGATGGCACGATTTAAGACCCGATGATAGCGTTGAAATTGTTTGTCTTGTAGCCAAACCCATCACCCACAAAATTGATGTCACCGTCCGCTTTCCTGGGGCAAGGATAGCTCATATCAGTAAGACTACGGCTGAGGACCACATTTGCCCAGAGAACAAGCATCGGAAAGCAAAAATCAGAGGTAAAAATGTCTGTGGTATCATTGCTTTCACGCCTCGATTCATTATTTAATCCGACCTTCCACCCATTTCTTTCCCTATGGATAAAGTCGAGCTTAGAGAAACCAGGGACTTTAACCAGTGTTTCAGCCTAATCAACTCCCAAATTGAGATAAATAGTGCTGTTACTAATGGAGGTGGAGCCAGGCTCTTGATTAATGGTCAGGGATCGTAAATTTTTAAACAGGGGTTTGAGGGACAACTCTAATACCCTCAGCACCGGCAGTTGTTGACTAAAAAATGGTTCTCCCCTTTGCCAATCGAGGTAAACGTAACTGTCATCGGGCAGAGTGGACAATGCCTGTTGAAATTCCGGTTGATCGGCCAAGGAAGGACTGGTTTGGTCTAACACTTGGGACAAGGCTTCGAGGGAACTAGCCAAAATCACCCGATCACCGACTCGGCAATGGACGCCCCTAACCTGAGTTTGTAGGCTGGTAATATTCCGCTTGGCCAGGGTTTGGAGACTAGTCCAAGCCAATATCCGTTGTCCCTGTAGATCCAAAGTTGATAATTGGTAACCAGCGGCGATTGCCAATTGATCTAAGTGTTCTAAAGCTAAGTCAGTGGTGGCGGCATCTCTGTCCCGAGCGGCAAAGACCCAATCACTTTGGCTGGGATTAGTTTTGGGCAAAAAGATTAATTGATAATCGCTCTGCACCCAAGGAAAAATATCAGTGGCTAAATCCAAACCTAGGGGCTGTTGCCAATCATTAACTAACTTGCTCAATGCCTGTTGGAGGGGACTATGGGGGGCTAAGCCAGTGGCCAACTGTTGCCATTGTTGAGCTAGGTTTTGCCCATTAATGACTAAGCTACTGCTGGGGGGAAGATTAACTAAATCAGTCGCGACAGAAGAGCCATTGGCTGTTTCCGGCTCTGCTCCCCCCCTTGGTACCCCCGTTAAAGCACTGTGGGCCACCAATCCCTGGGCTTGGAGAGACAAGGCCACCGTTAAGGTTTGCTCGATCGCCGTTTGGTCAGAATTTTTCTCTATGGCCGGTCGCTGGCCAAGCCAAGCAGAAAGGGCGGGAAAATTAGCATAAACTATGCCCAACTTTGGTTCGCTCAAACTAGCTAGGGCCTGTTGGTAAGTTTCGGTTTGGGCCAAGCTCAGGGAAGGGGCCTGCAAGCTATTCAATGCCTGGCGCAAAACCTGGGGATGATTGGCAAAGAGGACATAGTCTCCCACCACTGCACTGGCCAGTAAATTGCCGTTGGGCACCGGGCTAACGGGGTGTTTATAGGTAATCTTGACTCCCTGGTAACGGTCAAATACCAGATCCGTATCTCCGGCGATCGCCGCAGTGGCGTAGGACAGTTGCAAAAATTCCCGACTCAGTTCTGGATCTTGGCTGTGAACCACCAATAGATACCCTGGTTGAGCCCCATTGGCCCCATTGTGGTCGTAATCTAAATCGGTCACCGCCAGGGTAACTTCCTCCCCCAACCAGGGCTTCACTTCTTTGCGATAATCCAGCCCCGTTTTAGCCAGTAAACTCTGCTCCAAATCCGCCAACTCCCGATGGGATCGACGCCGCCGCCCAGGATTAACTGCCAATTGGGTAAAGGCCTCCAGGCGATCGGGATTGACCAGCAAAGACACCATAATTGGTGATTGGCCAGGAATTAACCCTGGGGCCATGGGGCCACGGTTCACCCCTCCCTGGGTCAAATTAAGGGGGCTATGGCCGAGCACCAGGGCAGTGCCCCAGCCGGCTAAAGTCAATAAGAAGATTGCAACGGCGGCCAGTAGAACGAAAAAAGAACGGGGTTTCACAACGGACTGATACCCTCTTGCGACAATTCCTTCCCATTATCGGGGCTGTCGGCGGCCTTGCCCGATCTTTTTAGCTGTTTGAGCGGGAAAAATCGCTAAATAAAACCGGTTGTGAAAACCTCCCCGAAGCCGGTTCAGCAAAGTTGGCTTCCTGCTTATAGCTTCCTGCCAGAGTTTCTGTCGCAGGGGTCTTCATTGGCAACTACGGGATCAGTCGATCCGGATCAGGCACAACACTGGTTTTTGGATATGGAATATTCACTTTTTTACTTATTTGAATTTTTTTCAGCAAAATCCGCTGGTAAACGATCAATTTCAAAGTATTGGTGAAACTTGTCGGTGATCTCCAACCAATAGGATCTCCCTTCCGTTTGCTTTCTTTTACGAACAAAACCCGCTTCCACCAATTCCTGCACCTGTTGGTAGGCCCCACTGCCCCGTAGTTCGATCAATTCTGTTTGCAGTAGGGGGGATTTCATGGCGATCGCCGCCAGGGTACGGAGGCTAGCGGTGCTGAGGTCGGCGGGGACAAAATCTTGGATCAAATGTTGAAAGGCGGCCCGCAGTTGCAGGCTGTAACCCTGGTTTGTTTCGATAATTTCCAGGGCACTGTCCCGGTGGGCATAGTCCTCCATCAACTCCATCAGGGCATCCTCCACTAAAGGCCTTTCCTGGCCACTAATGCTGACCAAATCGGCGATCGCCACCGGTTTAGCCTGGAGATAAAGGATCGCTTCAATGGTGGTGGCAAGACGCATTGGACAAGGAGAAGTATTTGGGGGAAGAGAACATCAGCGGCCAATTAGCTTCATGGCTTGGCCAGGGCATTGCTTCACCACTTCGGGGCGCAACTTTTGGCGCACATTGTCAGCATTCAACAAATCTCTACTACCCACTTCCGTAATCAAATAGGCCCTAGCAGCATCCCTAGCCACATCGGGGGATTTCCCTTCACCGAGAGCTTGGCAGATTAGTCTGGCCGCCGTTTGTATCTGAGCTTGGGTTGGTTCCGCGGCCATGGCTGAAAAAGTGGGACTAAGGACAAGGGGAGCGACAACAGTTAAACCAAGGGATGTCAATGCCCCAAGGCGAGATCGATTGCCCATAATAACCTCAGAAATAGTTGGGAAAACTCGTCCATCCGTGGCCATCAAGCCCCTAACCAAATAGCCGCTGGAGACGCTTACGCACCCAGTTCATAATATTACTATCTTCTTCCTCCAAAGCAAGGAGGCCCTTGGTAGCCAGTTCTTCTTTGCGGCGCATTAACTCCCCTTGGTGTTCCCCCAAAGCATTGATAATGGCTTCACGGAAATCAGGGTTAGTTTGTAGTAACTGTTCAAATTGGGGAAACCGCACCACAAACAAGAGGCATTTTTCCTTGGCTTTGACCGAGGCGGTGCGGGGAATGCCCAACATCAAGGCTAACTCACCAAAGAAACTACCGGGGCCCAAGCTGGCCAGCACCCGGCCTAACTTGTCGGTGTACACTTCCACCAGCCCGGAAATGACAATGTAAAAACCGTCGGCGGGCTCCTGTTCCCGAAAGAGCACTTCCTCTGGTTTGAGGGATTGCAACTGCCCAATTTCCACCAACTGGCGAATTTCCAACTCGTTTAAACTACCAAAGTAATCGCTGGATTTTAAGACTTGACTGAGGGAAATCATTGGCTCTTGTTTCCCCTGGTCAGACGGAATTGGTAAATCTAAATCTGGCCGCAGATATTTGGCGATCGCCTCGGGATTTTTTAGCCACAGTTCCCGTTGGGGCCAGGGAATGCCAATGCCATTACGCTTAAAGTAAAAACAGATGGTGTAGCGCAGGGCACTGAGAATTTCCGGGTGCTGGCCCATGTATCTTTCCTCAATCCAAACCCAGAGCTCAAATTCCAAGGCATTATCGCCAAAATTCTGGAAAATAACCTGGGCCGGGGGAGTTTTGACCACGCAGGCTTGGCTATAGGCACACATCAACAGGGTTTCTGTCACCAATACCGGCTCCGTGCCGTAGGCTACCCCCACAGATACGGTCAAACGCACCGTTTCCGTTTCGTAGTGATAGTTAATCACCTGATTTTCGATCAGTAGACTACTGGGCAAAATCACCTTGGAACCATCCTTGAGTCCCACCACCACCGCCCTGGTGGACACTTCCCGCACATAGCCCTGGATGTTTTGGAAACGGATGTAATCACCAATTTTCACCTTCTGTTCTACTAGTAGGGTTACCCCACTGACAAAATTACGGGTGACATTTTGCAGGCCTAAACCAATCCCTAGCCCCAGGGTGCCCCCCACCACCGTGAGGGAAGATAGGTTAACGCCACTAGTTTGGAGCATGGCAATAAACAAAAAAGAACCCATGCCATAGCTCAACAGATTGGCCACAATGTAGCGGATGCCTTGCTCATAGATAAAACGCCGCAGAATAATGCCCCGCAGAACCCGGTTGAGGTAGTGGGTTAAAACGAATATGGCCAGGGCCGATAGGACTAACTGGAACAAGTCCAACAGGGAAAGTTGGGTGCGCCCAAAATTCAGAGTGGTGGCGTCGAGGGTATCAAAAATTTTGGAGAAAGCAATGGCAACAAAGGGCATGAAAATTCCATGAAAGTTGACAAAGGCAAGTTCCCGTGGGGACAGCCATAAATATTTGGCAAATTGACGACAAATCCGCTGGTTAGACCTAGTTTTCCCGATTAATCTATCTCTGGATAGACGCGGAAAAAGACTTGAAAGTCGAAAGTAAAGGAAGGCATGGGCTGAAATTCGCCATAATTTAACTTAGTTAGCTAAATTACGGAACTAACAGCTATTTCCTCTTGAAGGCTAACCATTGCTTCTAATAAATACCTAAGCGATCATTTCCCCTTCTCCTCTCCTTTCCCATCCACCCTACTCTATGGAAATTCAACTCATCAACATTGGCTTTGGCAACATCGTTTCTGGCAATCGGGTTGTTGCCATTGTCAGTCCGGAATCGGCCCCCATTAAAAGGATTATCAGCGATGCCAAAGAACGTAGTCAGTTGATTGATGCCACCTACGGCCGGCGCACTAGGGCTGTGATCATTATGGACTCTAATCAAGTAATTCTCTCGGCTATTCAACCAGAAACTGTGGCTAACCGTTTTGTGGTGGATAAGGATTTTAAAGAAAACGCGAAAAAGTAACCCGCTGATTTGCCGAACTCCTGCGGTAATTTTGGCCAGCCCCCAACTCCGTTTAAAAGGGGGTGATGCTATCGGAAAGGGGATCGAAATATTTATCGATCCTAGCTTGACGAATATCCCCTCTAAGCCCTGGCAAAGAAGGAAATTGAGATTGGATGTTAGTCAACGCTATTTTGTCTCCACGTCAGCGGCTGACAATGCCCGACCATTGCACTTCTTTGGTGTGGGTACGGCGATAGGAGAAAAAAAGTTCTTCCATTTGGAAGGTGCAGTGGGGGGCCACCGCAATTTGTTCTGGGGCCAAACCTAAATCCAACAGTTGCAACTCATTAATACGGCGCACATCGAGGCGACATTTTTCTGGTTGTCCATCGGGCAATACCGGCGGATTGGCCATGGTGGATAAATAATCCCATTGCTGTGCTTCTGTGGTTAACCTTTGCACCGCAGGCACACTCTGACCCACTTCCAAGGCCACCCAGGGGTCCACTTGGTAGACCTCTCCGGCGATCGCCGGCCCAAGGGCAATGCGTAAATCCCTTAAATCACTACCTAGGGCGAGAAACCTGTCGATGGTTTTGGGCACAATTCTGGCTTTGGTACCCCGCCAGCCCGCATGAACCGCCGCCACCCGTTTACTAGTCAAATCACCGATCAACACCGGAGTACAGTCCGCACTGGCCACCCAGACCCCCTGGTGGGGAGCGTCACTAATCACGCCATCGGCTGGGGGATGAACACTATCAGGGGCGGGGGGTGTTTGACTAATTTCCGTCGCCGTTAGGGCCACGTCCCCATGCACTTGTTTGACCCGCAACGCTTTTCCTTGGGAGTCAAGATAATTGATTAGTACTTCGGGTAGCTGGGGATAGAAGGCCCTAGTGAAAAAGCCATGGGACCAAGGATCCAACAAAGCACAGGTGAGATAGGGTGAACCCTTGATGTTTTGCCATCCCCAGAGATTGTCCCCCATTGTCATCGGTCTAGCCAAAAAAGTTGTGATGTTTGAGTGGTTTTAATTTCGACGGCGGATCGGAAGTGGTGGAGGTTTCCGCCCTAATTTGTTGGCTCAAAAGCCTATTCTTAGTGCCCATAACCTAATTTCACCTGGTCATCCTAGCATGGCCTAAGTTTTCCGTAAATCCGTTGATCCCCCTAATTAAGTCGGGGGAAACGTAAATTGAGCAGAATTGATTGGATATAGTTCAAAAAGCTATTGGCCTGGCGGGCCTGGAGCCAAATTTTCCCCTGGCCGGTGAAGCGGCACAGTCGGCCCTTACCGCCCCACACATCCCCCCGTAGGCGATCGGTAGCTAGCCCTTCCTGTTTAGTCATTTCGTAATCCAGGGTATCTTCAAATGCAACAATATAATCAGGGTTATAGGCCAGGTTGCCATCGATGGAAATCTCCACCAAACCACCGTAGAGGCTAAACCACAAATCCCCCTGTCCGACTAAACGCAATAAAAAACTCTCGCTATCGTTATAAAAATGCTTCATGCTGGCGAAATTAGTGTCAATTTTCACCGTTGGTTGACAAGCGAGGAAATTATCTGCCCGCAAATAAATCCCCTTTTCTATAGTTAAAAAGTGATGGCAAATATCCCCTGGTAGAGCCGGTGCCAATTGGAGGTGACCAACGTTTTGTTCCGCCGTAAATTGATTGAGAAATAGGGCATCCGTACCGAGAGCTTTGCGTAAAATATCCAGTAGCCCTCCCCGTAATTTGTTAACGAAGAGAATATAACGGTCCATGGTGGTGACTACGTTGGCATCGACAAAGACAATTTGCCCGGGCTTTATAGTCAGCTCCAGGGTAGCGTACAGGGCATGGCCATTAATACTGTAGGGAAGATTAAATTCATCATCCATGGGACGCCCTTGACTGTCCGCCCCTGCTTCCCGGGGATGGGCAAAGAGATGCTGGGTGTAATCCTCTTCCAAATCCTCTTCAGGATCAATCTGTTCCAGACTTTGTTCGAGCTTTTCTAGGGATTCTTCTTCCATCATGGCGGGACAGGTTTTAGTTACAGGGCAATGGCATTAGTGGTTCCGACTTGTGATTTTACTGATTTAGCGCAGTTTGAAGTTTTCCGGTTTGAGCTGGTGACCCACTTCCTGGGCAAAACTGCGGGGACCATGGGTTTGGCAAAAAATTGTACCTGTGCCACTAAATTCATAGAGAATTTCTTGCTTGGGCACCAGACGTTTGGGCCATGGACGCAACTCCTGATATTGCTTGACTTTGAGGCTATTATCAAAGGCCACCACATGGTCAGAGTTGACAATTTGTTTGCCATTCACTTCCAGGGAATACATGGCCCCAAAGGAACTGATTAACACATCTCCAACGCCCACCAAACTTAGCCAGGAATAGGGTTCTTTTTTGGCGGCGGATTTGTAGCCCATGAAAATGTCCACCTTACCATCGGATGCCAGGTAGGAGCTCTGGCGCACAATTAATTTCCTGCCCCCCAGTTGATAGTGCCCCAGGTTGCCCACCAGCGCAGGGGCTAAGTAAATTTCGCCGCCATTTTCCCCGGCTTGATAATTGTTTAAAAACATGGTTTTAATTTGATTGCCCCGGCTGGTCTGTTTCCCTCCCCCATCGCTGGTGCGCCGCACGGAACTTTGCACCGAGATATCTTGACTCATGGCAATTAAAGAGCCATTCTGGGCCGCTAATTCTTCGTTGGCCTCCAGGATTACCCTGGCGATCGCCGTTTGGGGGGAATTGAGAAGTTTAATTTTCATAGGGCAGGCAGGGGAAAAATCAGCGCAGTCGTAGCCGGATAAAACGACCTAAACTACTTAAACTGCGGGATTGCCAATAGATGTTGCCGGTGCCCTGTAAACGGGAACTCAGCCCCCGACCGGACTGCAGATCACCGATAATTCCCCTGGGGAAATTAACTTTGAGCTTAAGCTTGGGCTGAAACGCCAGTAAATGGGAATGTTCCACCACAAAACTCTGGGGGCAGGATAACTGGTTGAGGGTGCCGTAACTACCAAGGAAGACGCGGCCCTTGCCCTGGAGTTTCAAACCGAATAAACCCTGCCCCGCCCACCAACTGGAGAAACCAAGCCAATGCACCCCCATATTGACGCCGCTGGTATGGGCAACATGCACTCCAGGGTTGATGAATATGCCATTTTTGGGTAATTCTAAGCGAGTCAAATTTCCTGGTAGGGCTTTGCCTAAGGTAAAACTCAACGGTTGATCGGTGGGGTTATGGATGGCGTTGACCATTAAGTTTTCCTTGCCCAATAAAAACCTAGCCAGGGCCCTCAGCCAGCCTCCTCCACACAGCCGACTAATTATCAGTCCCCCATCCATGCTAATTAGGGAACCGGGGTTAATGTAGAGCCGTTCCTTGGGTTTGAGGGTAACGGCCAACACCGAGTTGGGATAGTGGCGAATTTTGTAGAGCACGGCTCAGCAGGGGAAGAACAACAACGGAGCAACATTGATTCCATTTTGAACCAATTAGCCTCAATCTATACCAAACCAAGACTAATTTGACGGGGCTTAAAACTTAAAGTCAGTAGCCTAGGGGCGCGCTGTAAAAGTGAAATTCTCCACAGAAAAATCTCGTTGCAATCCTCCATTTACTGAGGAGACTTTTGCCAAATGCTTCCCCATCAGGGGCGGTGGAAGCATTAATGATCATTTTTGGGCTTTTTCAACATACCCGGGTATGTCTCCAGAGATAGGTTAACCGTCGCCAGGGGACAATTCTGGGCATACACTAGGGAGCAGTGTGAAACGTGTGAGGATTGTGCCATGAATTCTTTCTGGGGGACTTGTCGTCAAAAGCATTGGTTAAGTGGAAATTTACCCAAATCCTTGGGCAAAAAACGTCGGCGACGGCCGTTCATAGTTCTCCTTGCTTTGGTCCTAGCCAGTAGCGCCTTAACCATTGGTTTGGCTCCCAATAACCAGGCCACTGCCCAATATGCTCCGGTGGCGACCAGTTCCGGTAATCCCTGGCAGTACGCTTCTTTTCCAGTGGAAAATTTCCAGCAATATACTTCTGGGTTTGGTCCCCGCCGGGCCCCCACTGCTGGAGCTAGCACTTTCCACAATGGTTTAGACTTGGCTGCTCCCCTGGGAAGTTATATTCGTAATTGGTGGCATGGCACAGTGGTGGAAATGTCGGACCATACCGGTTGTGGCACTATGGTACGGATTCAATCCGGTGCTTGGCAGCATACTTACTGTCATTTAATGGGACGGGTGGAGGTCCACCAAGGCCAAAGGTATTTGGTCGATCGCCAGGGGGGCATTGTGCTTCAACAGGGGCAACAGGTGGTAGCAGGAATGCGCATTGGTCGGGTGGGGATGACGGGCCGCACGACGGGACCCCATCTGCACTGGGAACTGCGCCATAACGGAGTTTTAGTAGATCCGGCCCTAGTGCTACAGGCCATGTACGGCGGGGCAATCTAGCCCAAATAGGCCAGAATGGTCAATGGCCCTGTTTTTCAGTTTTCTGCACCGATGACCCCAGACTCCCTCCAACAATTACTCGCGGCGATCGCCAGCGGCCACACCAGTAGCCAAGAGGGTTTTGAGCAGCTTAAACATCTCAGCTTCCAGGCGATCGATGATTTTGCCAAAGTGGACCACCAACGGCAACTGCGGACGGGCTTTCCGGAGGTGGTGTGGGGCCCCGGTAAAACTCCAGAACAAATTGAGCAAATTGTCCAAGCCTTAGCGGTGCATAATCCGGTGGTGATGGTGACTAGGGTGGAGCCGGCGGTGGCGGATATTTTAGGGGAGCGCATTCCCCTGTTGCACTACTACGCCCAGGCCAAAATCTGCGCATTACTGCAAACCCCTTTACAGGTTAAGCATCCCGGCACCATTGGCATACTCAGTGCGGGTACCGCAGACTTACCTGTGGCAGAGGAAGCGGCCACTACAGCGAGTCTGTGCGGTTTCAAAGTGGAAAAAATCTGGGATGTGGGGGTGGCAGGCCTGCACCGGTTATTAAGCCATCGGGCCTTAATTCAGTCCATGGATGTGTTGATTGTGGTGGCGGGTATGGAGGGGGCCTTGCCTAGTGTAGTGGCGGGGTTAGTGGACTGCCCTGTGATTGGAGTACCCACCAGCGTCGGCTATGGCACTAGTTTTGGCGGCGTGGCTCCCCTGTTAACCATGCTCAATTCCTGTGCGGTGGGGGTAGCGGTGGTCAATATTGATAACGGCTTTGGGGCGGCCATGTTGGCCGGACAAATTCTCCGCACCGGCGATCGCCTAAAATCAGCTTTGCCCCACGGTGGGCAGGGCCGCTAGGAGGGTTGTGACGCAATGGCGAGCTTTGTCGTCTAATTTAGTCCAATCCACCTCCCCTTGGTCATTGAACAATTGTTGGTCTATTTCCGCCGTGAAAACTTCATCCTCGTCCGGCAGCTGATCCCCAAAGGGCTGGGGCTGGTAATTGGCAAAACACACTTGAAAACATAAATCCCAAATGTTGACCCCATAGGTTTGCTCCTCATTTTCCAGAATTAACCGATGCCCCGGTATGGGTTCCTCCACCTCTTCGTAGCGACTACGCCAAGAACAGCTTTCCAAGCCTTGCCGCAGATGGTCAATGGTGCGGATTAGGGCTGGTTGCATGAGGCAATCCGCCTGTTCCCAGGCCTGGACTGTGGCAAATTCAGGTTTCATTAGTTCGATAGATTAAAATGCTTGGGACTAAACCCTTCCCTGCCATGGTACCAGTGGCCATATCCGGGGGGAATTACAACGGTGTTCAAGGGGATTTCGTCGGGCAGAAAGCTCCGTTTTCAGGATAAATTTCCTGGGAAAAATCAACGAACTCCACAACGTCTAAAGCCGCAAGGTCAAACCCACATAGGGGCCATTTAAATTCAGGGAAAAGTCAAAACCATTGTTGCCATTACCCTGCCCGTATTTCAAACTATAAAATTGGTAGCCCAACTGGATAGCCACGTTTTCCCTTAAATAGTAATCTAGTCCTAAAATAGCTTTCCAGTTCCAATCCGCATCCCCCGATAGGTCAAAGCCGGACACATCCCCCCGGAGCCAAAGGGCCAGGGTATCCGTTAACTGCACCCCCAATTTCCCCCCCACCAAGGGATTAATCCAGGTACGGCTAGCGGTTTCATTAATTTGGAATTGTCCCCCCAGGGAAATTAGAGAACTGTTGTAGTTGTAGTTAGTAGTCTGGTCCAAGGCGAGGCTGAGATTGATTAACCTTGCTCCGATGTAGGGTTCAAACCACCACTGGGGATAACTTCGATTTTGGGACCCTGAACCGTAGACGGGACGGGCGTTGCCAAAATGGTAGCTAATGGCTAGATCAACAGTGGTTTCGCTAACGGATAAATCAGTGTTGGTATCAATGCTTAAATCCCGTTGCCCTGCCCCGTAAAGTTCAGCCTGAATGGCGGCAATTACCTCCTCTTCGTTGGCTAAAATTTGGTCTAATTCGGCTAAATCTTGTAATGTGTCAGCAAAATTTGCATTATTTTTGAGGGATTGCAACGTATTTAATGCGGTTTGTAGTTGCACTAGGTTTTCTTTGGCATTACTGTCTTGGAGGGTTTGGATAATTTCCCCCAGGTGGGAATCCTTAATTTCCTCGAGATTGGCGATCGCCTCCCGCACTTGACCCACCCTCTCCCTGGTTTCCGCCAATTTTTTCTGCAATGCTCCGAGATCTTCCCTGGAACGCAGATTAGCAATGCGGCTTTGAATTTCCGTCTGTAGGGTACGCACCGCCTCCAACTTATCCTGGGCTGTTTCGACCCGGTCAATAATATTTTCCAAAGTGGAACGGTCCCGATCGCCCTCAATTTGTTTTATTTTATCCAGTCCCCCCAGGGCAATTTTGGCCAAATCCCGGCGGTCAATTTCTTCTAGGGGTAATGTGGCCAGCAATTGTCTAGTCTCTTCCCGCAGGTTTTGCAACTGGGAAGCAAAGGTTTGGATTTCCGTCACCCGTTGTTGCACCCGGTCCTCTAAACGATCAATGGAACCGATGGCACTGTCCCGAAAACCCTGGATGGTGCCCAAGGCGGTCTGGAGTTGGGTTAACTTTTGTTCGATTTCCCGTTCACCAAGGTTCCCCTCCTCCACCATTTTTTTCAGTTCATTAATTTTTTCCGCCCAGGCTCCGATGGCCTGTCGATCAACAGCATTACCTAGGGCTTGCAGCGTTTCAATTTTGGCCGAAGCTGAGGCGATCGCCGCCATCAACTCTTGGCGATCGGGAGCTGCATTACGCACCTGTTCAAACTCAGATTGAATTTGGGTGAGACTTTGGTTAATATCACTTTTCTTTTGCTGCAAAATGACCGACTGATCGGTAAGAATACCACTAATTCCATTCAAACGATTATTTATATCTGTGTTGAGTAAATAATTGATTGGGCTAAAAGATGCTAAACCGGGAAAATTGTCCCGCTGACCGGTGGATGCTCCTTTTAAATTGTAATAAAACCCATCTAAAATAATGCCCCAATTACCGTGCCAAGCTTCGACTCTGCCCCCAGCATAAACTGTTAATCTCTCCAATATGTCCGCAGTGGTAAGGTGATAATCACCATGAACTCCCCTAATTCTGGCTGATCCATAGGCGTTAATAGGCAGGACTGCACCGGGGGTAATAAAAATTTGCCAACCGCTATTTTGGTCAGTGCTGGCTGTTGGACTAGGGATGGGCTGTTCACTATTCTCTGTGTCAGTCAACTGTTGGGTAATGTCCTCCGGATAGGAATTTTTTTCTGGATTTATTGCTGGTAAAAGAGTTTGTTCTTCCTTCTTTGTAGACTCGATTAACGCTTGGGTTGTAGGCTGTTTTAATTGTGACGGCTGGCTCTTTAAATCTTCGGCAATTGAGGCACTGGCATTCAGGTTATCTTTGGAATCGAGAGAGGTTTGCCCTGGTTCCTGATTTAGTTCAGCAGTGCTCGAATCGGCAAGATTTTCTACTACAAAGGGCTCTAATTGAATTGAATTTTCCAATAGTAAGGCATCATTTAGTTCCGCCGTAGCAGGGGTAAAGTTGGCAAAATCGAGAATTTCATTAGCTAAAACAGAGCAGGGAATTATTCCTGGCAAACTAAGCGTAGCGAAATAAAGTAGCCAGCGAAACACCTTCATATATTTTAATAATCCAAGATAAATCGAAAGGAATTAAAAATAGTCTTAATAAATTAACTAAATATAAGCTAATTTGTCAACTAATGACAAACTGTTTATCGGTTTTGTGGTAAAACATGGCTAGTGCGAATGTGACCAATTTTATGTATTTTAGTGGCATTTTTTCAGCACGGTATTTTTAATATAAATTACCTGAGAGTCTATTCTAAAAGGCGAAAAATGAGAATTAATTGTCCCCAGGCATCTTATTAAGAGGGAAGATCAACAAAAATTCCTTGCTATCACTGGAGCTCCAGTGGGTCGGTTTAAAAGGCGGACTAAAAGCTTATAAAAGGACCCTAAGTAACGCCTATTATAATTAAGTAAACACAAATTTTAGTAACTTAACTATTTTTTAAGATGGATAACTATTTCTCCCGATTGAAAAAACTTTCTGGCCCCGTTACATTTTTTTTGACTGTTGCCTGTTTAGTCTACCCAGGCGAGAGTGCCCGCGCCAACGGTAGCGTCCCTAACCCCTATGTGGTGGCTCAAACTGGGGCCAGCCCATCGGTAACAGTGGAGAATCTCAGCGGTTTTCAAGGAATTATTACCGCTCTCAATGTTACCCCCGACGGTAAATATCTAGCCGTGGCTACGGCGGACAACCAAATCACCCTGCTCAATTTAGCTAACCAAGAGGTAGTTTATAGCCAAAGGAGTCCGGTCAATAATTTTGCCGATTTGGCCGTTAGTGCCGACGGTCAATGGTTGGCGATCGCCGCTGACAATAATGTTGATATACGCCGGGTGCGGGACGGCATGAGGGTGAAATCCCTGGCCGGGCATACAGAGAAGGTCAGTGGTGTGGCCTTTAGCCCTGATGGGGAAACCGTTGTGAGCGTTAGCGGTGGCGATCGTACCATTCGCATTTGGGAGCGGGAATCCGGCAATCTGGTACAAACCCTAGCGGATAACCTCGGTCCCACCACCAGTGTTGTTTTCACCCCCGACGGTGGTCAATTCATCACCGGGGCGATCGGCCAGGACCGCACCATTAAGTTTTGGGATGCCAACACTTTCCAATTATTGGGCACCTCTCCCAAGCAGCCTGGCTTCATTAACGGTTTAGCTGTGACCCCCGATGGGAGAAAACTGGTGGGGGCAGTACGGAATTTTGTCAAAGCCTGGAACTTAGCCGATGCCAAAGAGTTATTCACCGTCAAAGGCCCCAGCTTAGAAATTAATACCATCGCCGTTTCCCCCAATAATCGCTGGGTAGCCACCGCCAATAAGGAAGGGACTATCATGATCTTTGATTTAGTCAACGGCAAACAGGTTACAACCCTGAGGGGACACCAAGGTTGGGTTCTTTCCCTGGCTTTTAGTCCCGACGGCAATACTCTCTACAGTGGTGCGGAGGATAAAACCGTGAAAATCTGGGACCTGAGCACCCTTGCCCGCTAACTTAGAGGTTGAAAAATAATTAAGACCCCTGGGGATAAACCCGGCCTTTCCAGCCGCCCCCCCGACCTCGCCAATGTTGCCAAGCGGAATCGAGGGTCATGAGGCTATATAACAGGGCAATCAACGGTAGGGTGGGGTGAGTTGGCAAAATAGGGCAGTTGCTCGTATAGACGAGGGCAAGCCACGGCCAACTGCTGGGAGCGAGAGCTATCCAACGCCTTAGTAAAATCTATGAATTGACTCTGGAGTTGTGTTAATTGCTCAAGGGGCGATCGGGGACGTTTGAGAACTGAAATTACGGCCTCAATTTGTTGAATTAAAGCTCTATTCATGCCATTGTTCTGCTTGTAGTTTAATAAATTTTTTAAAGCTTCATTAACTACTACCTGTGGCAACATGTCTAGGGATAAAAACTGTGGTGACCAAAGTATGTTTTCACAATAAAAAGGAAATTGATTTCTTTGGCACCAATCAGCTAAATCTAGTAATCCAAAAATATTGTAAGCTTGAGGGGTAACACGGATGGAGACCCTTATACCTGCTCGATAATAGGCGATTATGTTCTTCTCAACCAACTTCCACTGGGAAGGATAACGAATATATTCTTGCAATGCTCCGTAACCATCAAGACTAAAAGCTAATTCCACAACCCTAAATTCTTTTAACATTGTCGGAAGCTTCTTAGCATAAACCATGCCATTGGTCGAAATATATAGTTCAATTTGAGAAGCATGACCTCCTTCAATTAATCTTTCTAAAACTTCATAAAAACGATGCTGTAATAATGGTTCTCCGCCGGAAAATTGCAAAAGTCTTAACTCTTGAGGAGAGCGAAAGAGCTCTTCTAAAACTTCTTCGTTGCTGCTCCAGGAATTCGGGTAAGGGAGCCGACTGCAAAATGGCTCATATTCTCCGTTTTGACCATAGCTTTGCCTAGTGATTGTCAGATTATCAACCTCCACCCAACAACCCTCTTCCCTTAGGGATAGAACTAATTCAACATTGTCCTTGTTGAGCTTTGGCTCCAAATTCCAGTGGACTTGCCAGGGCCCAGAAGGCAAGGCTCTTTCAGACAAATCACCAGACTTATTTTGCAACGACAAAGTGAGAGTTTCCTGCCCATAATTCCAGCCCTGAAGATTTAAACCAATCGTAGCCCCTCCTTGATCTGGAAAACTTATTCCAGCGGTGCCACTCGCAAGTTTTCTCGTACATTGACTTCCCTTTAGTTGACAGTCTCCCCAACCCCAGTAGTAAACACCTCTGCGATAATGAGGCAACAACTGCTCAGACTGGGCCAGTCCACCAGACCATTGGTGATGAACAGGATCAAGGGCAATTTGGGAACTAAAGTGGGGAGAACACATCCGACATTTTAGATTGCATCGATTCCCTAGCCAGAGGTGTAAAGCCCTTGGAGGCGATATTCGATTATCGGAACTAGCCATAGTTTTGACCATTGCTAACAGGTCATCCTGATTAGCTAACCCTAAAGATTGCAGATGTAAAGAATCATTCATTAACTGACGCAGATTAGTACCGCCCTCCTCCTCAACGGTGTCGCATAGTCGGCAAGCAGGCACAATTTGTCCCGCCAGCATCTGGTCTCGAATCTCTCGATAGATAGGAGAGTTCCAAATTTCCTCCAGAGTGTGATGATGGATCGACAAGGAGTTTCCCTGAACTTGAAGATCCTGGTAGCTACGACAACACAAGCGAGCCCGGCCATCGTTGAGCAACATGGCTTGAGTAAATGGCAATACGCAAAATGTAGATGAAAGCATTGAAAATAAAGTAGCGTCAGGTAATCGGGAGCCCTAGTTTTCGTTTTAGCCGAAACCATTGGGTTCGAAGACACCAAAATTTGCTGGTCTGCATAGCTTCAATTTCCGCTCTGGCCTCAGTCAAATTTTGAAGAGCTTGTTGAAATTGACTGTCTAACTCTCGGGCCAATTCCTGTTTCTCTGTTAGGGTTTTGTGCAAAGTATATTGGGAATTTTTCCACTGCTCATTGAGAGCTTTAATAGTTTGCTCGGATTGTTTTAATTGGTCTTGGAGCGTCTCAACCTTCTGCCCCAAAATTTCTGTTCGCTTTCGATCCCAATTTTGGGGTGCCTGCCATAAGGAAGCAAGAATTTCCAAACCCTTCTGTAGGCCAATGACTACTTGATCTAAATCCTTTTGAGTGTGGGCATAGCAAAGATTAAAAATTCCGTAGGTGCATACTCCTTGAGTACTTAGTTCGCGGATCAAAAGATTTTTGCAAAAGTCTGGACTTAGGGAACAGGTGAGTGAGAACCAAAGCTCAGGACGGCAATCATGGCCCACTAATGCCGACTCTATGCCATAGTTTTGACAAAGTTGATCATAGGAGTGTTTCAAAAATCGCCCCTTCTCAGCCAGCTCAGAGCAAATTTCTCGTTCTACAATTTCACTAATAGTGGCCACTGCCGCCACAATGGATACTGCCTCTAGACCAAAAGTCAGACCGTAATTAATTTCAGATGCCTTTGCCATCAGGGATTTACCACCTGCTAGAATTGCTAAAGGCAGACCGTTAGCAAGGCACTTGCCGTAACAGACTAAATCCGCTTGGATTTGCCAAAATTCCTGAGCTCCCCCAGGGGCAATTCGAAATCCAGAAACGACCTCATCAAAAATTAGCAGTGTTCCTGCTTCTTGCAATAGGGTGTGGATTACTGTCAGGGTTTCTCGGTCAGGAATGGGCCAGACCATAGGATCGATGATCAAACAGGCCACTTGCTGGGGATGGGCTTTTAAAATTGCTGCCACAGTCTGGACGTCGAGGGTGTCTAGTGTAACAATCTGAGCTCTTTGGCTTTCTGGTACCCCAGGACAACAAAGAGATGCCATATACCAATCCTGGACGCCATGGTAACCTCTATGGAGAACAATGTCCCTTTTGGTAATGTGACGGGCTAAGCGTACCGCTGCGGCCGTGGCATCAGAACCATTTTTAACCAGATGAATAGCCTCAACACCTGGAACTAGACGCAATAACAAGGATTCTAACTGATACCATTCTGGCCCTACCCATCCTGTATTCGCATATTTGGCAGACTGTTCCGATATGGCCTGCGCCACCCTCGGATGGCCGTAACCTAAAATATTGGAACCCCAGGCCGACATCATATCAACGTAGTCCACATGATTGGCTCCCACAATATGACCCTCATAGGCGTGGACAATGGTATGGGGAAAATCCCGATAGACCTCTTCCGGTGATAGAACAGGGGGAGATGGCGGCGAAAATTGATAACCTTCTCCTGGAGAATAAGCCAAAAGTTTTTCAAAGCGAAAATCCTTCGGTTTCCCGATCGCCAGAGATTGCTTTAACCAAAGGGAAAGACCATCGGATGTCAACTGGGGAGCAAGTTCTCTACTTTGATGAAAAATAAAATCACGAATTTCTGGTTGACAGAGCTTCTCCACTGCCTGTTTGAGTTCTTCCCCGTCGTAGTTACAGACCAAACCTAGTTGAAATTTTTTTATGAAGTGGGCACAGCTAGAATCGAGGTTGCCCAGAACAATGACCGGGCGATGAACAGCTGCCACCGCCAATAGAACTCGCCAAAGGCGGGGATTTTGATCTGAAGATCCGACAGTCCTAGTCCCCACCGGAATAACCAAATAGGGGTAGCTCCTCAGATTTTCCACCAGTTCTGATTCGGCCAAAATCCCCCGAGGATGCAAACCCCATTGCTGAACCCATTCAGGATGTGTTTGCAGATCAGTGAAGGGATCTTCTTCCGGAATCCCAGAAGCTCCATTGTACCAATCCAGACTAATGCCAGCGGTAGTCAGGGTTATTTTTAGCGATTCTATTAATTCTGTAGGTTCTAGAGCACCGATTAAAGCGCCAACGGAGTTGGGATAAAGAATGGCATCTTTGGGGAGAACTGGGGGATCAGCCATCAATGCTGGACTGACAACCGAAGGTAGTAGCCAAAATTTCAAGCCATACTTATTTTCATAGGCTTCTCGGATTTCTGGATGGGTTACTAGACGGAGACTTGCTTGAGACAGAAATTCGGTCATTAAGTCGTCCCCAATATCATTAAAATTGATGTTGCGATCCTCCATCAAATGAATCGCCATTGGAGCTCCACAAATTTTCTGAAGACTGAGGGCCAAAATAATATCTTCAGAAAAATAAGGAACACAGTAAATTTGCTTTACCCAATGTCCAGAAATTTTTTGAGCAACCATATTTAAGGCTTCCTCTCGGGATAAGTCCCTGACATTAACGCAAAAATCTAAATCTCCAAATTCCTGAATACCGCCATACAAGTTCAGGGAGCGCAAAGATATAATTTGTTGTGCATCAGTCAATAAGCGTGCGATTAGAGAACCGCTTCCATGTTGATTATTAACTTCACAGGAAGTAACAGTGGCCAAGGCTTGAGTAAGGGGTTGAGCCATAGTTTTAGATTGGTCTAGAGCGGGTAAAAAAGTGAAATTGACTCCGTAAGCAACCAGAGATTGATATAGTCTTGGACAAGCCACAGCTAGGGATTGCTGACGAGATTGATCTATTTCTTTCGTGAAACGGCTAAAACTATTTTGTAAAATCTGTAATTGTTCTTGGCTTGGACGAGGGCGATTAAGGGCGGCAATGAGAGTTTCTACGTGCCAGAGATTGGCCGGAGCGCATTGCTTATTTAAATAGCCTTCCCATTCCTCTAAAGCTTCATTGATAACTCCCTGGGGAAGCATATCTAGGGAAAGAAAACGAGGTTCCGTTAGAATATGATCCAAATAAAATGAGAGTTTTTTATCATCGCACCAGCGGACTAAATCAAGCAGACTAAAAATATTATAAGCTTGAATTGTTGGTCGAATAGAAACCCGTAAATTATCCTGTTTAAAAGCTAAAATATTAAAGCAAATTTTTTCCCAACGACAAGGGTAACGAATATAATTTTGTACAGATTCAAACCCATCAACGCTAACGGCTAATTCCACATCTTGAAACTGTTGTAATAACCGGGATATTTTCTGACTATATTTAGTTCCGTTGGTGTTGATATAAAGGGAAATATGGGAAGCAGCATCTTGTTTAATCAGCCATTCCAAAATAGGGATAAAGGAGGGATTAATTAATGGCTCTCCTCCTGAAAAGTTAATAAAGCGTAGGTTTTCGGGATGGGCAAGAACTTGTTCAAAAACGGTTGCTTCTTGTCCAGACCAAGCCACTGAGTTTTCTCCTTGGGAGTTGCCTCCATACCAGCGGGAATGAACCGGATCCTGGGCAATGCTGGAGCTATATTGTTGGGAACACATACGACACTTGAGATTACAGGTATTACCCAACCAGAGATGCAAAGCGGAAGGAAATGGCGCTTGTCCTTGTTCATTTGTGATAATATTCCCTATTTCAGCTTCCAATTCTTCCCTAGTTTGGGGAATCGTTCTAGTCGGGAAGTGAGCATTGCAAACCTGGCGTAAACTCGTCCCGCCGTCCTGTTCTTTTTGGTAACATTTTTGACAAGAAGCAGCCTTTTCTCCAGTCACTAGTGTATGGCGTAGTTTCCGGAAGTAGGCAGAATTCCACGCTTTATCCAGATTCATATTTTCGAGGGAAAGAATTTCTCCTTCCGATTCTAAATCTAGAGCCAAAGTTTGACTGCATAACTTTATTTTGCCTTTGTTATCAATCACAGTTTGATAAAAGGGCAAAATACAAAAAGTTTTCGAAAAATCTAACGCGACAGGGTTAGCTTGATTTCTAGTTAAGGAGCGGGGGGAGTCTGGTGTTAAATTCTGGCTCGAATTAAAATCCTGAATTTGGAAAGCACTTTGAAAGTGGGAAGCTAAGATAGGATGATCTTGGTAATGTTTAAGTATTTGTTCGTGATTTTCCACTAGGGTTGTTAGATTGCCTTGGGTTCTTTTTTCAAACATTTTGGGAATGACAATAGGATCCACTCCGAGATGGGCTTGAATTTTAGTTAGTGTCGCATCCCAATTAGTTACTAAATCGGTGTAATCAACCCAGAGTTGTGCTTCTTGGGCAAAAAGTCCCGTAAAGTAATTCTGACCAGAGCAGTAGTATTGATAAAACCAATCAAAATACCAAGTTTCGTAGGTCAAACTGGGAGAAGGGGGAGGATTATAGGAACCGGGAACATACCAAATTGGGGAGTGGACATTGGGAGAAAACCAAATATTAGTTGTCATTGCTACCCGAAAACTGATAGCTGCTTCAACAATATTTCTAGTCAAGACAATGACCCGTAGATCTTGTTTTGAGCGGAGATAATCCCAAACTGAAGAATTGTGCCCCAAATGGTCATACATTAATTTGGTGCCATCGAAATCTTTAAAGAAAGTCTGGGCCAAAAGGCTGAGGTCGAGGCAATCGCCATCTAATTTTTTTTGATCATTTAAATAGCTATCTTGATGGCCGTAAAGATTCTCTAGGGTTTGCCGACGCCAATGCACCCAGGGATCGTCCCCTTCCTGTTCGGGATTAAAAATATCCATACCCTGACAGATATTAGGGTGAGTGCCAAGGGCGGTGATGAGTAGAGTAGAGCCGGTACGAGGATAGCAGAGAATAATGAATTTCATTGCCGAGTAAATATGGGGAATGACTTTGACAAAATAAGCCCCCCATCCAACGGCGAATCAGACTGCCACTTTACCGACCATGAGCAGATCTTTGACCATCAAATATTCTGGGGTTTTTCGAGAATATTAATTACCACAAAACTAACCCCAGCCATCAATTAACTCAATAATATTCCCAAATTTCTTAATAGGTTTTAAAAAATAATTAAGACCCCTGGGGATAAACCCGGCCTTTCCAGCTGCCCCCCCGACCTCGCCAATGTTGCCAAGCGGAATCGAGGGTCATGAGGCTATATAACAGGGCAATTAACGGTAGGGATAAACCCCAAAACCGGGAGCACCCATAGAATTTTAAGGTCGGGCCATAGGCGATCGCCATTAAGACCCAGGTAAAAGATCCTAATAAAGCCAGAGGTAAATCGCCCCAGATGATTGCCAGCATTAGAGCAATGGGGGCGGTTAAATAAACCAAAGCCATGCCCAGAAGGGTGCCTAGTAGCAGCAGGGGATTGTAATCCAATTGGGTATAGGCAGTGCGGCTAACCATCTGCCAAATGGTTTCTAGGCGATCGTAGGGCCGTAAGCTCCAATTTTCCCTAGTTAGCCCCAACCAAATAGGTGATTTTTGGGTTTTTACCTTCTGGGCGAGGGTGCAATCATCGATTAGTGCTTCCTTCAGAGCTTCAATGCCCCCAATGATTTGTAAAGATGACCGTTGAATAAGAATACAGCCCCCCGCCGCCGCCGCCGTTTTATGGTGGGGATTATTCACCAATGGGAAGGGATAGAGCTTTTGGAAGAAGAAAATAAAGGCTGGAATCAGTAATCTTTCCCAAATACTCTCACAGCGCAACAGCACCATCAGGGATACCAGGGCTAAATTTTCCCGCTGGGCCTTTTCCACCAAGGCTTTAATGGTTTGGGGGCCATGGGTAATATCCGCATCGGTGAGGAAAATATACTCGGGCCAGGATTCTGGACTTTGCTTGTCCGACTGCACTGTTTGCCAGCCCTGTTCCACTGCCCACAATTTTCCTGACCACCCAGGGGGTAGCGGTTGCCCCGACACCACTTCCAGGCGATCGCCATAGCCTAAATCGGTGGCGATACGTTGGGCCACAGTGCCGGTGTTATCACTACTTTGGTCATCCACCAAAATGATTCTTAACGGGCCAGGATAATGCTGTTGCAACAAACTGGGCAAACTTTGACCCAAGACGCTGGCCTCATCCCGAGCTGGAATAATGGCCGCTACGGGGGGATAGTCCTTTAACGGCGATGGCTGATCAAAGTTTAAAACCTGGTCACAGCGCCAAAAATTTCCCCAGCCCCCCAGCAAAAAGCACCAAATCAGGCAGGAGATTACGGTAATTGCTAAGACAAAGGTGACCATTTGTCCACCTACAAATTCTTTTCTAAATTAGGAGCAAAGGACAAGCTACAGCTACACACCTGGGCGGCATTGGGGTTGGTGAAGCGGAATCCTCCCCCCATTAAATCTTCGGCATAATCTAATTTGAGATTGTGGAGGTAACCTGCACTCTGGCTATCGACCAACACCGTCACCCCGTCACTTTCATACTCCAAATCGTCAGCGGTAATTTCCGGGACAAAATCCAAATGGTATAACCAACCGGCGCACCCTCCGGGCCTAACCGCGAGGCGAAAATGGTGGCGGGTTAGTTGGCGACTGTGTTGCAATCGTTTAATTTCCTGGGCGGCACTGGCAGTCAATTGCAGCATAGGCTAACGCAATGGCTCAAAAAGAAATCGAGAAATTAGACATAAAGTTCCATCTGCCATACTACCAGGGCGATCGCCGACCTTGGATGAAATTTTCCGTTAACTGCCGGAGAGCCATTCTAAAGATAAAGAGTTAGAAAATTTCCGTATTCAAGGCTTTTTTCAATGCCCCAATGCCCTGTTTGATACGACGGGAAACGGTGATCACGCTCACCCCCATCATTTCAGCAGCTTCCTTGTGGGTGAAGTCATGGAGAAAAACAAATTCCACAATGCGGCGGGTACGTTCTTCCAAACCGGCCAGGGCCTGTTGCAGGCGGATTTGATCCTCTGGGCTAAGCTGAAAACTACGGAATTCGTGGTGGGCTAAACAATCCCCCAGGTTAACCTGCCCGTCATCGTCGCCGTTTACCTTGGTGTCCAAACTCACCAGCTCACGATTTTGCAATGCTAGTTTGGTTTCCTGCCAGTCCGTCAGGGGCACCGCTAAAATTTGGGCAATTTCCTCATCGGTGGCAGCCCGGTCATATTTGAGGCGAAATTCTTGCTGGACGGCGATCGCCTGGCGACCCAGATCTAACCAACGACGGGGAATGCGAACACAATTACTTTTGTCCCGCAGAAAATGCTGGATTTCCCCCCGGACATAGGGGATAGCAAAGGAGCTAAAAGCATTGCCCTTACTCACATCAAATCTTTCAATGGCCCGGATTAGTCCCAAACAACCCACCTGGGATAAATCTTCAAAACTTTCATTGCATTGGGCTGTCCAATGGTGCGCTTCTTTCCTCACCAGACCCAGATTGACTTCCATAATCTGATTACGCACGTCAACGTTGTGGGACTCTGCGTAGATTTTGAATAGTCTCAGAGTCTCAAGTTTGAGGTTTTCACTGGTGGCATTGGTCATGGTTTTGGGTTTAGACGACTCTAGTCAATTCTACCGATGGTCAGGCTCTGCCTACATCAGCAAATATATGGAGAAAATAAAAACTTTTTGCCAACCGATGCCCCAGCAAATACGCTTTGTTTGAGTTTGGGCATCATTCTCCCCCTTGCTCTGTCCGGGAAACTAGTTTGCGTTTGAATCGTTAGCAACGGAGAGATATGGCGAAGAACCCAGAGTAATTATAAGACTAATTCAAAATCTGGACAATAATATGGGGAAAAAGTCAACAATTCTTCAACTAAATCCTTAAGCATTGTTTAAGCATTTGCTGAGCTTGCTGTTGATAACCGCCCCCAAACAAATTGAAATGGTTGAGGATGTGATAGAGATTGTAGAGGGTTTTCCGTTGTTGATAACCAGGCTCTGGGGGATGAATGGCATGGTAACCCTGGTAAAATCCCGCTGGAAACCCGCCAAATAATTCTGTCATGGCAATATCCACTTCCCCATCGCCGTAGTAGGTGGCCGGGTCGAGAATTACCGGTTCCCCTGTGGTTAAAATCGCACCATTGCCAGACCACAAATCGCCGTGGACTAAAGCCGGTGTCGGTTGGCGATCGCCTAGTAAATCCTTCACTTTGGGCACCACCGCCGTTGGATCGGGAAAGTTGCCTCCCCGTCGTCGGGCTAGGGCCAGTTGATAGCCGAGGCGATGCTCCGCAAAAAAGTCGGCCCAACTATCGGTCCAAGGATTGGGCTGGGGAGTGGCCCCGATGGTGTTATCAGTCTGCCAACCAAATTGGGCGCTGCCCCCCGCTTGATGCAATGCCGCCAAATTTTGCCCCATGCGATACCAACTATCATGGTTGCCCTGGCCAAACTCTAGCCATTCCAACACCAGGTAACTATGGCCGGCGGAACTACCGTGGCAAATGGGCCGGGGAACCCTAATGGTATGGGTGGCCGCCATGGCTTCTAACCCGAGGGCCTCCGCTTGAAACATGGGCCACTGCTGGGCTTGGTTAAGTTTGACAAAATACTTCTGTTCCCCATCCATCAGGCAATAGCCCTGGTTTATGCAACCACCACTCACTGATCGCCGTTCCTGCCCATGGAAGGGTTGGCCGGTGGTCTGACTGATTTGTTGGGCAATGGTTTGCCAAAGGACAGGGGAATTCACAGGCAAATGGAAAGTAGGGATAGAGAGTACAAATTCCTAAGCTGGGGGGGGAGTTGCTAACAGGGGGTCTAACTGGCCCCGGCTGTCCAGGCTATACAGTTGGTCACAGCCACCAATGCCCTGGTCATTGACAAAAATTTGGGGTACAGTGCGTCGTCCCTCTGCTCTTGCCGCCATAGCTTGCCTGGCTTGGTCATCGCCGTCAATTTTATACTCGATGAACTTAACTCCCTTCCACCACAGTAAAAGCTTGGCCCGGATGCAAAAAGGGCAAGTTTGCCAAGTATATACTTCCACTTTGGCTTTGATCCCATCCGCTTGGCGGCCACTGAGGAGGGGGAGCCAGTTGAACAAATTAGCCATGACATTACCTGGAGATTGGAACTGGGAATTTCAAATGGGGACTGCAACGGGATTGTCTTGGTCCTTCTCCTCAAGCATTACAGATCGGCCGGTGTAGCCTCAACCTGGCCATCGGCCCCAACCCAGACGATTTGCCCCACTGCCGTGGTCTCAGCATAGGTGTGCAGTTCCTCCGGCGATCGCCCACCAAGGTCCAATTCCACCCGGCGATCGGGATGCTGGCGGCGCAACTGTTGGGCATGGCGAAAGGCGGCTCCCTCAGCGGCATCATCCACCGGGCAAACTAGATAATCGATGGTGGCGGTGCTGGTGGGCAAAGTGCCCAATTCGAGTAAACATTGGTGCAGTTCTTCAATGTTCAAGGAAAAGCCCGTACCGGGAAAGGATTGCCGTTGGGGATGGTATTGACTGAGGAGTTGGTCATAACGCCCCCCCTGGCCCAACACGTAACAGTTATCAGTTTGGCGGCTCACCGCTTGGAAAACCATCCCAGTGTAATAATCAAACGGCTGGAGCCAACTCAAATCTAGTACCAAATTGGAGGGCCCATCTCCACTGGCCGCCACCAAGGACAACAATGCCTGCAGGCGATCGACCCGAGCTAAACATTCTCCTTCCAAGTTTAATTGGGCTAATCTTCCCAACACTTCCTCCACGGTGCCCCGCAGGTCAAACAGTTGTAAGGCCAAGTTTTTAGCTGCGTCATCGGGATAGGGGAGTTGGGAGAGCTCCACATAGTCCAAACGGGTGATGCAATCCCGGACAGAGGCTTGGAGAGGGGTAGGTAATTTGGCCAATAGACTTCTAGTCAGGCCAGCGTCACCCAAAATTAGTTGCCAATCGGTTAGGCCCAATTGGGTGAGGCAATCGGTCAACAGCAGAAGAATTTCCGCATCGGCCCGGACGCCTCCAGCAAAGAGTAATTCTATGCCCGCTTGGAAAAACTCCATTTGCTTCCCGTGGTAGCCTTCTGGAGGATTGCGAAAGACGTTGGCCCGGTAACACAATCTTTGGGGCTGATTGTCAGTCATGCGGGTCACTACTGCCCGGGCAATGGAAGCAGTCAATTCTGGCCGTAAACCCAACCGTCCTTCCCCCCGGTCCTGGAGTTGGATAACTTTATGGGCGGAAATTGCTCCCCCGGCCACAAGGGTATCCAGCCATTCCAAAGTGGAGGTAACAATGCGCTGATAGCCCCAGCGGTGAAAAGTTTGTTGCAGTTGGTCATTGATGCAGGCTTTTTGGGCAACTTCTAGGGGAAGTAAGTCCCTGGCTCCAGCGGGGGGATGGTGAATCATGGCAGCTTAGTTTCGGCGGGGGCAAATTTAAATATAATGTTTTCCCGCAACCCCAAGGAATATTTCCCCGGTTTTCCTTGGTTGGCAAAATTCTCAAAACCTTTACTTCCAGGTGATCAGGCGGATTTTTCTAGGTGATGGAGTAGGGCTTGGCGCATCACATCAACTGGTACGTCCCGTTGTAACCAAATTTTCAATGCCGCAGCCCCCTGTTGCACGAGCATTTCTGCTCCGTCGATGGTCACTAAGCCTCGCTCTTGGGCCTGTTGTAAAAACTTGGTGGGGCGGGGAGTATAAATTAGGTCATAGGCGATCGCCGTGGGCGGTAATTTTTCCACCAGGTATTGATCTAGGGGGGATTGCTCGGGATGGGGAACCATGCCCACGGGGGTACTGTTAATCAATAAAGTCGCTTGGGGGATAACCTTGGATAACTCTTCCCAGGGCAGGACTTGCAAAGCTTGTTTGATTTCCTGATCTGTCCAACTGTCGGCAAACTGGGCCAGTTTTTCTGGACTGCGACCCACCACAATAATTTCTGGACAACCCAATTGGATTAAACCCACCACCACTGCTCTGGCGGCCCCACCGTGACCGAGGACCACCGCCTTCCCCCCTGACCAATCTCGCTTTAACTCCAATAGAGGAGCCAAAAAACCCTCAACATCGGTATTGGTTCCCTGCCAACCATGGCCATCCCGCCAGAGAGTATTCACGGCCCCCACTTGCTGAGCGGTTTCAGTTATCTGGGTTAATAAAGGCATCACCGCCTGTTTATGGGGAATCGTCACGCTTAACCCCTGGACTCCACTGGCCCCCAAACCTTCAATGGCTACTGGCAAATCCGCCGGGGCAATGGGAAAAGCGGCATACACATGGTCACTGGAGATCGCCTGGAGAGCTGCATTGTGCATCACCGGGGAGAGAGAATGGGCCACCGGATGACCAATCACACCGAGAAGCTTAGTTTTACCGGTAATGGGGAGCATGGGGGACAATTGTTAATTTAAATGGAGCCATGCTATATTACTAAATCGCTAGGACGTATAGCTCAGTTGGTTAGAGTACATCGTTGACATCGATGGGGTCACTGGTTCGAATCCAGTTACGTCCATAAATTTGCTGTACAGTGACACAATCTTTGTCATTGGTGACACATTGATGTCATCATGCCAAATTTCGTGTCGTGATGACAGATTGTTGTAACAAGCCCTAAGAGAGGATAACCCTTCTGGCACCAAACATCAAAATCTTTCTCCTCGGCCACTAGACGCAAAAGCTCATTGATTAATGGCGTGTTCTTTTCTGCCATTAACTCCCAGAGTTGCCGCCGGGTTGCTTCCGGTGCGATCAGGTCACAATGAATTGTAATGATACTCATCTCCAGATAATAACACTATGTTTTTATTCTGTGCTGGAGTTGAATGACGAGAGTCGTAATATAGTTGGACAACCTAACTAAATTGCTAAGCGAATGTTTTTTACCAGCCACCAGGCAGCAGAAATTACCGGGTGTACCCTACGCCAATTGCAGTATTGGCGTGAGAAGAGGGTGGTAAGTCCAACGGTGGACGCGACGGGTAGAGGCAGAACCGTTTACTACAACCAAGTAGACCTTTGTGAGTTAATGGTGATGAAACACCTTCTTGGCACTGGTCTGGAATATACCCAAGCCGTTGAGGTGTTGAACTTATTGCGGGAGAAGGAGCCAGGGTTTGCTGATATGGCTGTGGAAAGTCGCTATATCGTGACCAGAAACCCAGAAGATAAAGCTCTTATTCTTGAATGCTTTGACTTAGATGCAGTGCAGATGGCTATGTATGCGGGGCAGCTTGTAGTGCCCCTTTGGTTAGACCAAATTCACCTAAAATTAAGTCGAAAATTAAGGGATATGTCTGGTACTGAAATGCCTGACATAAATCACCCACCCCAACGGGCCGAAGATGAAGCCCGCAAGCACATAGATCAACACTTAAGTTCTGTTGGGTGGGAGATTGTCTCGATGAAACTTGGGATACGGATGGACAGGCGCAGTGCCCATGCGGTTAGGGAGTATCCCCTCGCCACCGGCCGGGCAGACTATGCTCTTTTCGTTAATGATTTGCTATTGGGGATAGTGGAAGCTAAACATTTATCAAGTTCATCTTTCAATCCCCACTCTGCCCTGGAGCAGGCTAAACGTTACTCTAAGGGGGCATTCGATGGGGTTGGTAATTGGCGGGGCTACCGTGTGCCTTTTCTCTACTCCAGCAACGGAGAGTTAATTTACTTTCTGGATATGCGGGAAGACACTAACATTGCCTGTCAGCTCCAGTTGTTTCACACGCCTCAGGCTCTATTCGAGCTACTAGGCCAAGATACAGCGGATTCCTAGACAAAATGGCACGATATAGGACGATCGCCGTTGGGGTAAACCCCTTCACCGTAAACGTTTCAAAAAAAGATCCACGATGAATCAACCAGCATTGCCTCTACAAATATCAGCCGAACTAGGCAACTGGTTACAAACAGAGCAGCTAAGTCTGGGACTGAGTACTTACCAAACCAATCGGTTAATGATGGTGGGGAGTAACAGCGAAGGCAGACTGGCACTGAATGAACGACTGTTTGATAAACCCATGGGGTTGTACGTGAAGAACCAGAGCCTTTACATGAGCACCCGCTACCAAATTTGGCGCTTCGATAACTGCCTGCAACCGAGAGAAACTTACCAAGAAGCCGATCGCCTTTATCGACCGAGCCAAAGTTATATCACTGGCGGTCTTAATGTCCATGACCTGGTGCTGGATAAAAACGGCTCCCTCTTATTCGTCAATACTGACTACAGTTGCCTTGCCACCCTCGAAGAAGGGCATAGCTTTAAACCCCTGTGGCAACCTCCCTTTATCAAAAAATTGGTTTCCCAAGATAGTTGTCACCTCAATGGCTTAGCGATGGTGGATGGGGAACCCCGCTATATGACCGCCTGCGGTGAAACCAATAAACCGGCGGGTTGGCGTAACCATCGGCAAAATGGTGGCATCATCCTGGACATCTCCAGTAGTGAAATCATTGCCACTGGGCTATCTATGCCCCACTCCCCCCGCTGGCATGACGGCAAACTCTGGTTACTCAACTCCGGCACAGGGGAACTGGGTTACATCGAAGCGGAAAAGTTTGTGCCGGTTACCTTCTGTCCTGGCTTTGTGCGAGGACTTACTTTCTGGAAACACTGGACGATCGTCGGTTTATCGCAACTGCGCTCCAAGAATTTTGGGGGATTAAGACTAGAGGAGCGCTTAAATGAAATCGGTCAAACTCCCCAGTGTGGGGTAATGGTGATTGACCTACGGACAGGGGAAATTGCCCATTCCCTGATTTTTGCTGGCGTGATTGAAGAACTGTACGACGTGGTGGTTATCCCTGGAGTGACTAAACCGAGGGTGATTGGTTTTCAAGATGAAGACATTGAAAGGCTGATTACCTATCCCGGTTGTCAGGGACTGATTACCACCAAACCCGCTGTCAAACGTCCCAGCCTTGGCCCCAAAGCTCCCATTCCTGGGCTAGCCACTAAAGAACGGGTGGAGCGGGAAAACCAAGAAGCTAGGGAAATCGAGGACTTAGAACGACAAGCAGAACTGGCGGCCGCCCCGGTCAAATATCAACGGGTTTATCACCTCAACCCAGAAAGCCTTGTCCCCTATGACAATATGACCTTTCCCAGTCTGCAACAACGCTGGCAACAGCAACCCCAACGGGGAGAAGTGGTGGGGGTATCAGCCTCTCGGTTAGGGGATTTGGTCGGTTTTGTGATTGGAGAACAGCTCAGTCCAGAGCGGGTTGAAATTATTTCTTTTAACGTTGATCCCAGTCAACGTCGCCAGGGTATTGGTCTTCGGATGTTGCAAATCTTGGAGCAGCAACTGGTAAGAGAAGGGGTAACGCAATTTGTCTTCCTCTATCCGCCGATCGCCGATATTTGTATTGCCTTAGAACCGTTATTGCAACAGTTGGGCTGGCAACCGCCAACTATGTTGAGTCCCCAGGTAAAGGGAAGCCACAAAACCTTTGCTAAGGCGGCTGATGTTGTTAAAAGTTCGACTAATGTTGCTGTTAATGACACTATCAAGCAAGCTTTTCAGGCAGGAAAACAGTTAGCCCAAGCCGGACAATTAAAAGAGGCTGTAGAGCAATTTCAGTCCGTTCTATACCAACAACCCAACTATATTCCTGCTCTCAATCAACTGGGGAATGCTTGGCAACAGTTAGGAGAATTAGACAAAGCGATCGCCTGTTACCAACAGGTCTTAGAAATTAATCCAAACATGGCCGTTGCCCATTGTAACCTGGGTAGTATTTGGCAAATGCAAGGAAAATATAAAGAGGCGATCGCCGCCTATCAAAAAGCCATTGAACTAAAATCTGATTTTGTCTTGGCCTACCGAAATTTAGCAAGTCTTTATACTAGTTACCGGCAATTTCAACGGGCAGAAATGGTGCTTTGGCGACTTCTAGAATTTCAGCCTGAAGACCCAGAAAATCACCAACTTTTGGGAAATATACTCCGTCAAATGGGCCATCTAGAAGAAGCAATTAGTTGTTTTAAAAATGCTATTAAATTAAACCCTCAGTTCAGTGAAGCTTATTATAGTCTGGGGTGTTTATTGATTACCAAAGGACAACTTAATACAGCTAAACAATACTTGCAAAAAATCCTCAAGACTCCATTGGATCAGCTTTCTTTTAATCCATCTTTCGTTTACAGCAGTTTAGGTTTTATCTTGGAAAACCAAAATAAATTCCTAGAAGCTCTCCATGCCTACAATCAATCTTTGCAACTCAATCCCGAAGCAACGGAGATTTTTTATCAACGGGAACATCTACGGTTAATCCTTTGTGATTGGGATGACTTTGATCATCGGATGCAAATCCTAACTGAACGCATTCAAAATCATTTAGAAACGCCCCATTCTGCCAAACTTACCCCCCTGAGTTTGAATAGCTTTGGGGCCCCGATCGCCTTACATACCACCGTCAATCGTCATTGGAGTCAAACGATTACGGAGGCCATGGCGGAACTGAAAGCCCACTGTGGGTTTACGCCCCGCAGGTTTAACCGAGAAAAAATTCGCCTAGGCTATCTATCCGCCGATTTTCGTAGTCATGCGGTGGGTTCCCTCATTGCCGACATTTTTCAATATCACGATCGCAATTTGTTTGAGGTCTATGGCTATTCCCTAGCAGACACAACCGATGAAACCACAAAAATTATCCAAAAGGGTTGTGATTTTTTTGTCAATATTGCCTCTCTCTCTGTGGAAGCCGGCGCACGGCGTATTTACGCTGACGAGATTGATATTTTGATTGATTTAGGGGGTTACACCACTTCATGTCGCCCAGAAATCCTCGCCCTCCAACCTGCGCCGATTCAAATGCAATATTTGGGTTATCCCAACACTATGGGAGCCGAATTTATTCAATATATACTTAGCGATCGCCAGATTATTCCTCCAGAACTTACCCCGTATTACACTGAACAGGTGATTGAACTGCCCCAGGCGTTTATTGCCTCCCCAGTGGAAATCACCAAAAAAGCGCCCCCCCGCTCGGCCTTGGGATTACCCGAAAAGGGATTTGTCTATTGCTGTTTTAATCGCACTGATAAATTTGATCCTTACTTATTTACCGTATGGATGCGTATTCTCCAACAGGTTCCCGACTCTGTGCTCTGGCTAAAGGATATTTCCCCTGAAATCACCCAAAAACTACGACAAGATGCCCAATCCCAGGGGGTTGCACCAGAACGCCTAGTATTTCTTTCGAACATTCCTTTGGCCGACGACTTCATTGCCCACTATCAACGGGCGGATTTATTTCTGGATACATTTAATTACAGTGCTGCTTCAACGGCGATCGCCGCTTTACAATCGGGACTACCCATTTTGACCTGTCCTGGGGAAACCTTTGCTTCACGGATGGGAGCCAGCATTTGTCATACCGTTGGCTTGGATGACTTTATTTGCGAGAGTCCCCAATCCTATGAAGAACAAGCTATTTATTGGGGAACCCATCCTCAAGAATTGCAGGCTATTCGAGATAATTTATTACAAACAAAGGGAGAGTTGCCCCTATTTCAGCCAAAGCAATGGGTTCGTAATTTAGAGTCGGTTTTACAGTCTCTTTGTAGTGGCGACAACTGTGTACAAGCTTAAGGTTTTTGCGACGACATTTACAGCCCTATATGACCGCCACCCATGAATCTCGCCATGCTTTTATTTCTCTGACTTAATTACCAAGACGGCGATCGCCAGAATGTTAGAATTCATTGATGTTTGATAATGTTTGCAAATTTCTAGCGGAAAACTTTTCCGAAGACTATGCCAGTTGGTTGCTCGGTCGTCCTGTCACCTTAACTAAACTGAGTCCAACGGAATTATCCCTAGAACCCATTCGTGCCGATTCCCTCATTCTGGAACAATCAGAAGACTTGGTTCTACATCTAGAATTTCAGACAGAACCCGATGAAACAATGGGTTTTCGGATGTTGGATTATCGGGTGCGGGTTTATCGTCGTTTCCCGGCTAAAACCATGCACCAAGTCGTGATTTATCTAAAACCAAGTAAATCCGCATTGGTCTATCAGGATAGTTTTCAACTCGGTGAAACCACCCATCGTTATCGGGCGATTCGGCTTTGGGAACAATCTTCAGAGATATTTTTGCAGAGTCCAGGGTTATTACCGTTGGCGATATTAACCAAAAGTGAGGAGCCAACAATACGATTAGGAGAGGTTTCTAAGGGATTGGATACAATAGAGAATCAAGGGGTGAGGGCTAATCTGATGGCTGCAACGGCAGTATTCGCAGGATTAGTGATGGAACCTGAAATGATTAAAACAATTTTAAGGAGTGACATTATGAAGGAATCAGCTTTCTATCAGGAAATTCTTCAGGAAGGTCGTCAGGATGGTCGCCAGCAAGGTCTTCTTGAGGGTCGCCAGGAGGGTCGCCAGCAAGGTCTTCTTGAGGGCAAGCTGAAAACAATCCCTCTACTTAAAAAATTGGGTTTGTCCATCGCCGACATTGCCGAGGAATTAGATATTGATATTGCTTTAGTCAATCAGTTTGTCGCTAATCAGAATAATTAAAAGTTAAATGCCCTGTCCGTCGGCGATCGCCCTCTTGCCGTGAAGTAAAATGGCGATCGCCGTTTTCAATGGATAATTAACAATTACGGTAGGGGCACAAGGCCTGCGCCCAAATCTCCACAAACTTCTAAAATCGCTGCAGGTATAGGCCAATTCTATGTTTTATATTATGGTGACCTTGCGGATCTATGCTTCCACGAATGATATTCTTCCTGGGTATATATACGTTAGTTATGAGTTATGCCGTTCGGAAACACCCATCCAGCGATCGCGCTGAGAGAATCATCCCTGTCCCCTCTCAACGCCATTAAATTTTAAATTAATCCCCCCAATCCTAAAAATCTTAACTTCATTATTGTGGCTAACGTATATATTTCTCAAACAGGAAGCAACAACCCCTTCAATGGCATTGATATTGGGAGTTACAGCGCTCCCACCTTGGCGGATATTGATGGCGATGGCGACCTGGATGCGATCGTGGGGGAATTTGACCGCAATCTCAAATACTTCCAAAACACAGGTAGTAACACCGCTCCCGTCTACACCGAGCAAACCGGCACGGCTAACCCCTTCAATGGCATTAATATCAGGCGTTACAGCAAACCCACCTTGGCAGATCTCGATGGCGATGGCGACCTGGATGCGATCGTCGGGGGACGTAACAGCACTCTCAAATACTTCCAAAACACAGGAAGTAGCACCGCTCCCGTCTACACCGAGCAAACCGGCACAGCTAACCCCTTCGATGGCATTAATGTCGGGTCTTTCAGCGCTCCCACCTTCGCGGATCTCGATGGCGATGGCGACCTGGATGCGATCGTCGGGGAATCTTACGGCACTCTCAGATACTACCAAAACACAGGAAGCAGCACCGCTCCCGTCTACACCGAGCAAACCGGCACGGCTAACCCCTTCGATGGCATTGATATTGGGAGTTACAGCGCTCCCACCTTGGCGGATATTGATGGCGATGGCGACCTGGATGCGATCATCGGGGAACTTAACGGCACTCTCAAATACTACCAAAACACAGGAAGCAGCACCGCTCCCGTCTACACCGCCCAAACCGGCACAGCTAACCCCTTCAATGGCATTAATATCGGGAGTTTAAGCGCTCCCACCTTTGCAGATATTGATGGCGATGGTGACCTGGATGCGATCGTGGGGGAAAATGACGGCACTCTCAAATACTTCCAGAGTGTTCCTGCGATCGCCATTACCCCAACAGGTGGCAACACCCAAGTCACCGAAGGCGGAGCCACGGATAGCTATACAGTAGTCCTAAACGTTCAACCCAGCGCCGATGTGACGATCGCCCTCAATGGTGGCACGCAACTCAGCACCAACTTCACCACCCTCACCTTCACCAGCGCCAACTGGAATGTTCCCCAAACCGTCACCGTCACGGCAGTGGATGATGGCATTGGCGAAGGACCTCACCGGGGTGTGATTACCGCCACCAGCAGCAGCACCGATTCCCGTTTCAATGGCATCGCGATCGACGCTGTACCCGTCAGCATCACCGACAACGACCTCCCCACCACTCCCCGCTTCTACACCCAGCAAACCGGCACAGCTAACCCCTTCAATGGCATTAATATCGGGAGTTTAAGCGCTCCCACCTTTGCAGATATTGATGGCGATGGTGACCTGGATGCGATCGTGGGGGAAAATGACGGCACTCTCAAATACTTCCAGAGTGTTCCTGCGATCGCCATTACCCCAACAGGTGGCAACACCCAAGTCACCGAAGGCGGAGCCACGGATAGCTATACAGTAGTCCTAAACGTTCAACCCAGCGCCGATGTGACGATCGCCCTCAATGGTGGCACGCAACTCAGCACCAACTTCACCACCCTCACCTTCACCAGCGCCAACTGGAATGTTCCCCAAACCGTCACCGTCACGGCAGTGGATGATGGCATTGGCGAAGGACCTCACCGGGGTGTGATTACCGCCACCAGCAGCAGCACCGATTCCCGTTTCAATGGCATCGCGATCGACGCTGTACCCGTCAGCATCACCGACAACGACCTCCCCACCACTCCCCGCTTCTACACCGAGCAAACCGGCACGGCTAACCCCTTCAATGGCATTGATATCGGGGATTACACCGCCCCCACCTTGGCGGATCTCGATGGCGATGGCGACCTGGATGCGATCGTGGGGGAACGTTACGGCAATCTCAAATACTACCAAAACACAGGAAGTAGCACCGCTCCCGTCTACACCGAGCAAACCGGCACGGCTAACCCCTTCGATGGCATTGATATTGGGAGTTACAGCACTCCCACCTTCGCGGATCTCGATGGCGATGGCGACCTGGATGCGATCGTGGGGGAACGTGACGGCAATCTCAACTACTTCCAAAACACAGGAAGTAGCACCGCTCCCGTCTACACCGAACAAACCGGCACAGCTAACCCCTTCAATGGCATTAATATCGGGCGTTACAACACTCCCACCTTCGCGGATCTCGATGGCGATGGCGACCTGGATGCGATCGTGGGTGGATTGTACGGCACGCTCAACTACTACCAAAACACAGGAAGCAGCACCGCTCCCGTCTACACCGAGCAAACCGGCATAGCTAACCCCTTCGATGGCATTGATATCGGGGTTTTGAGCGCTCCCACCTTCGCGGATCTCGATGGCGATGGCGACCTTGATGCGATCGTGGGGGAACGTGACGGCAATCTCATTTACTTCCAGAGTGTTCCTAACTTAGCGCCCACCGCTGTTGCTTTGAATAATCAGGTCACAACGATCGCTGAAAACACCGACACCACAACCCGTATCAAGGTCGCAGATATTGCCATCACTGATGATGCTCTAGGAACCAACACGATCTCGCTGAGTGGTGCCGATGCCGCTAGTTTTGAAGTCGATGGAACCGAACTTTATCTCATAGCGGATACAACCTTAGACTTTGAAGCCAAGCCAAGTCTAGTTATGCTGTTACCGTCACCGTTGATGACACCACCGTTGGTGCTACTCCTGATGTGACAGCTAACTTCACCCTGACCGTCACGGATGTGAACGAAGCCCCAACGATCGTTGCTTTGAATAATCAGGTCACAACGATCGCTGAAAACACCGACACCACAACCCGTATCAAGGTCGCAGATATTGCCATCACTGATGATGCTCTAGGAACCAACACGATCGCTCTGAGTGGTGCCGATGCCGCTAGTTTTGAGGCTGATGCCACTGGGTTGTACATCAAAGCGGATACAACCTTAGACTTTGAAACCAAGTCTAGTTATGCTGTTACCGTCACCGTTGATGACACCACTGTTGGTGCTACTCCTGATGTGACAGCTAACTTCACCCTGACCGTCACGGATGTGAACGAAGCCCCAACTATCGTTGCTTTGGATAATCAGGTCACAACGATCGCTGAAAACACTGACACCACAACCCGCATCAAGGTCGCTGATATTGCCATTACCGATGATGCCCTAGGAACCAACACCCTCAGCGTCAGTGGCACCGATGCCAGTTTCTTTGAAGTCGATGCCACCGGACTTTATCTGAAAGCCGGCACTGTCCTCGACTTTGAAACCCAAAGCAGTTTTTCCGTGACCATAGAAGTGGATGACACAACGGTAGGCAATACCCCCGATGCCACTGCTAATTTCACGTTAACCGTCACGGATGTTAACGAAATTGATGGCAATGATGCAGCTAATTTTCTCTTTGGAACCGGAAAAAATGAATTAATTCGAGGTTTTGGTGGCAATGATATTCTTTTAGGCAATGGCGGTAACGACACCCTCTATGGCGGAGAAGGAAATGATATTCTCAATGGCGGGTTTGGGTTTGGTGATGACGTGCTTATTGGAGGACTGGGAAGGGATAAGCTCATTGGTGGATTAGGCAATGATAAGTTTGTCTATAAAGCTTTAAATGAAGCAGGAGATGTAATCCTTGACTTCAATCGAAACCAAGATCAGTTAATTTTAACTGAGTTATTTACAAGTCTCGATTACGCTGGCACAGACCCCATTGCTGATGGTTATCTCCGCTTCAATCGCCTAGGATTTAGTACCCAGGTGCAAATTGACGCTGATGGTCTAAGCAATGGCTCCAACTACACCACCCTGACCACCCTAATAGGAGTTTTTCCTTCTAGCCTCTCCGTGGGGACTAATGTTGTGATCTAAATCTCTCTGAATTTGCCTTTACGATTAAGTGTATGGCAAATCATATTTTATTGGCGATGACACCGCTAGTTACTTTATCAATTCCAATTTCTTCACCCTGGCGACTGGTAATGGTGCAACCCAATCTAGCAGTAGTCCTGTTAACCTGAACCTCTTGGCTGGGGATACTTTTGGTTTCCAGGTTAGTACGACCAGTAATTTGGGAGGAGCGGGCGGTTTAACTATCAATGATTTTGATTTTAATGCCACCCCTGTGCCCTTTGAAACTGATGCTTTACCAGTGCTGGTCAGCATGACCTTTTTGGGAACTGGAATTTGGGCCAAGCGTCGATTTTCGATGAAAAAAATAAAGTAGTTAACAACTTGATGGTGACAACATTGGAAATGCCTTGGTACGTCATCTGCCATGAAAGTTGTAGCGGCTCACTAAACCATCCAAGCCCCAGACACAATAAAATATGAGGTGCCAACGGTTGTCAACTTCAGGAGCATTGCCCATGTCAGTCCAAAACCTGAGTAAACAAGATGTAGCCGCCCTCACTGCCGAGGATGTGGCTCAATTGGCCCAACGCCTGGAAAATGACGATTACACCGATGCTTTTGAAGGGCTGAAGGATTGGCATCTCCTGCGGGCGATCGCCTTTCAGCGGGAAGACTTAGCGGAACCCTATCTTTACCTGTTGGACAATGAAACCTATGACGAAGCTTAAATCTAGCCACCCATGGTGAAGGGCAAACGCATCCTAATTGGGGTGGGGGGCGGCATTGCGGCCTACAAAATTTGTGAGGTGGTGTCCCAACTATTTCAGCAGGGGGCAGAAGTAAAGGTCATTCTCACGGCCGGAGGTGAGAAGTTCGTCACGCCCCTAACTTTTACCACCCTGGCCCGCCATCCCGCCTACTGTGACGCCGATTTTTGGCAACCCATACACCACCGTCCCCTGCACATTGATTTGGGGGAATGGGCAGATATTTTCTTGATCGCTCCCCTTACCGCCCATACTTTGGCCAAACTGAGCCATGGTTTTGCGGACGATTTACTGAGCAATACGGTATTAGCTTCCCGTTGTCCGATTCTTTTGGCCCCCGCCATGAATACGGATATGTGGGAACAGGAGGCAGTGCAAAGGAATTTACAACAGTTGCTGACCGATCGCCGTTACCATTTGTTAGCGCCCAATGGGGGGCTGTTGGCCTGTGACCGTAGAGGGATGGGACGTTTGGCCGAGCCAACGCAAATTATTAACCGACTGCAGGCCCTGCTGTTTACCCAGGGGCAAGAAGATTTACGGGGTAAAAGGATTTTGATCACCGCCGGGGGTACCCAGGAATACCTTGATGCAGTGCGCTTTATTGGTAATCCGTCCACAGGCAAAATGGGTTTAACTCTGGCTCAATCCGCCGGCGATCGGGGGGCGACGGTAACCCTGATCCATGGCCCCATAGGAGATTTGTCCATACCCATGGGAGTAACCAGTGTGGCAGTAGTTAACGCAGAGCAAATGCAACAAGCTTTGATGACCCAAGCTCCCCTGGCGGATTGGATTGTGATGGCTGCCGCCGTAGCGGACGTTAAACCAGCCCAAACTGTGACAGGTAAAATGGCTAAACAGGATTTACCCGCTAGCTTACCGTTGGCCCCAGTGCCGGATTTAATTGCCCAGGTTGGTAAACAAAAACAGCCCCATCAATTGCTAGTGGGTTTTGCGGCCCAAACGGGAGATATTATTACCCCGGCCCAGGAAAAGTTACAGAGAAAAAATCTCGATGTCATTGTCGCCAATCCCATTGACCAACCCCAGGCGGGTTTTGGTAGTGACAGTAATCAGGCGGTAATTATTGACAGGAACGGTTCCCAAACGGCGATCGCCCCTTGTACGAAATTGGCCATGGCCCATCAGATTTGGCAATATTTGTTGGAAAGAGTGGGAAGTTGATTAATCCCTAACTTTTTTTGACGGCATGGTGATCAATTCCCCTTAGTTTTCCTTAATGACAGGACTTACGCAAAAGAAAACTTAAGAGTAGGAGAACGAAGCTGTTGACGCAGGAAATCAGACCATGGTTGATGAGATATTTCGTAGACTGTCAATGGGCTATTAACGGCTTGACGACGAAGAAA
>NZ_JADEVV010000039.1 GCF_015207985.1 Synechocystis salina LEGE 00031
CCGTCCCACCCCCATAGAACCACCGGCGATCGCCTTGGCGGGGACAGCGACCATCATTCAACCCCACACCAATCTGGCGGAATTCACCACCTATCGGGTGGGAGGTAAAGCGGAGTGGTATGCGGCTCCCCGTTCCCTGGAGGACTTAGGTGCCGTGTTGGCATGGTTTCAAGGTCAGGACTTACCACTGACTTTTTTAGGAGCTGGCTCCAACCTGTTGATCAGTGACCAAGGCATTACCGGGTTAGTAGTTAGTACCCGTTATCTGCGGCAAAGCAAGTTTGATGAAGAACAGGGTTTGATTACCGTGGCCGCGGGGGAACCGATCGCCAAAGTGGGTTGGCAGGCCGCAAAAAGAGGTTGGCAGGGGCTGGAGTGGGCCGTGGGCATTCCTGGTACGGTGGGGGGCGCAGTGGTGATGAATGCCGGTGCCCACAATCAATGCACAGCGGAAACATTGGTGGAAGCTACAGTAATGAGATCCGACGGCGGTTTAGAAATTTTGAGTAATGAACAGCTAGGCTTCAGTTATCGCACTTCCAATTTACAAAAACATTTGGGCGGACGCCTAGTGGTGGATGCCACCTTTCAGTTGAAGCCGGGATTTACCAGGGAAGAAGTTATGGCCCGCACCACCCGCAATCTTCATCAGCGCAAAAGTACTCAGCCCTACGACAAACCCAACTGTGGCAGTGTGTTCCGCAATCCCACTCCCCTCTACTCTGCCCGCCTAATTGAAGAATTGGGACTAAAAGGCTACCGCATTGGTGGGGCGGAAGTATCCCAACGTCATGCCAACTTCATCGTTAATATCGACAACGCTAAAGCCCAGGATGTGTTCAACCTCATTTTCCATGTGCAAGGGGAAGTGGAAAAACACCATGGCATTTTATTGGAGCCGGAAGTGAAAATGTTGGGAGACTTCACTCGATAAAAATCATTAAGCTACTTTCAAATGCCTAACCCAGCCATTGGCCTTGCCCAACGATTTGGGGATTACCTCGCCCAGGGTGATTATGATGCCGCGCACGGGCTGCTGTGCTCTGCACTCCAACAAATGCACTCCCCCTCCACTCTACAGGCCGAGGTGGAAGCCATGATTGACTATGGTTCTGGCCCCATCCACAGGGCGATCGCCATGGCAGAGTGCCTCCTCACGGAGTGGCAGTATCCCCCCATGGAAGCTAATGATTTAGCCTGGGTGTATGTTTCCCTTGAAGGGGAAGATTTTCTCGAAGCTGTATCGGTTATCGTTCACCAACAGGGGGAAAAACTGGCAATTCGCTGGCTGGAATGGGGCCGACCCTAATTTTTTGTCCAGCCGATCTTGACAGAGAGTTTTAGTGGAGTAGATTTTAGCTATGGAAAACCGGCCCTAAACCGCCCCCCTAAAACCCCTAAGCCTTGAAATAGGGAGATCGATGGGGCTATCGTTGCTTACAAGCAAGCAAACCTAGCCCATTTGGGATTGCAAATAATTTTGGAGACCAATTTTTTCAATCAGCCCCAACTGTTTTTCCAACCAGTAGGCATGGTCTTCTTCAGTGTCTGCTAGGATTTTCAGCAACAGATCCCGGCTTTGGTAGTCCTGCTCCTGTTCACACACCGCCATTGCTTCCTTGAGGTTGGCAATGACTTGGTATTCATAGTCCAGGTCGTATTGCAACATTTCCGGTACCGTTTTCCCCACCCGGATTGGATCCTGTTGGGAAAGGTCTGGGGTTTCTTCCAAAAAGAGAATACGCTCAATTAACAGGCTGGCATGGGCCGTTTCATCCTGCATTTCGTGATTAATCCGGTCATAAAGCTTTTCCAAACCCCAATCCTGGTACATACGGGAATGGATGAAATATTGATCCCTAGCGGCCAGCTCTCCACGCAGTAGCTTATGGAGTTGGGTGAGGACGGCGGGTTTACCTTTCATAAAAAAATCCTTGCAAGAATGGACAGCGGATAGAACATCCTAGCCACAAATCTAACCAGAAAATAGACCGGGCTAATCCAATTTTAGCCTCCCGACTGACCATGGGGCGCTAGGAAATAGGGCAGCACTTGTCAGTATCCTTTTTCTGACTTTGATATTGGGGGCTGGGGATGCTTGTTTTGATTCTTCGTAACTTCCGGCGTCAAACACAACTAACGAAAGTAGGCTACTTATCACCAGATTCACATCCGCCAACGGTGAGAGTGATTGATATCAACCAAAACATCAAAGCTCGGTTGATTTTTTCAAGACTTACACAGAGACAGTAAATAACTCTAAACTAAAGCAAATTTTGCCGTTCCCGTATGGCCAGGGCATGGGCTGGAAAATCCTCGTAATCCGCTAGGGTAGTGACCGTTTCCTTCACCCCAGCAAAACCTTCAGCCGTTAAATAGGCTAGGGTAGAACGCTTGAGGAAATCGAACACTGACACCGCCGAATAGGAACGGGCAAAGCCCCCCGTGGGCAGCACTGCATTGACCCCAATGGCATAGGTCGCTGCCGAAGAAGGAGTGTAATTACCCAGCAAAATTTCCCCGGCATTGTCGATTTTGCCCACCAACTTGAGGGGGTCCGCCGTCAACACCTGCAAATGTTCCGGAGCATAATCGTTAATGAAATCCAAGGAAGCTTGCAAACTGTCAGTGAGCAAAATGCCGCCATAGGAGCCTAAACCATCTTCGCAAAACTTTTTCCGCCAGGGAGGGAGTTTTTCCAGGTATTCCCCTAAATAGCCCAGCGCCTTTTCCGCAAAGTTTTCACAGTGGGTCACTAACAACGCCGCCGAATCGGAGCCGTGTTCCGCTTCGATCAACAAATCCAATGCCGCCAGCCTGGGGTCAGTGGTTTCATCAGCTAAAACAATGGACTCGCTGGGCCCTGCCGGTAAACCCACATCGACAATGCCGGATAGTAATCTTTTGGCCGCCGCACCGTAGACGCTACAGGGGCCAATGAGCTTATCTACCTTGCTGACCGTTTTCGTGCCGTAGGCGATCGCCGCTAGGGCCTGCACACCGCCCAATTTATACACTTCATCCACTCCGGCCATGCGGGCAGTAACCAAAGAAACCGGCTCCACTTTACCTTCTTGATCTGGAGGGGTACAGACCACAATTTTTTTCACCCCCGCCACCCTGGCCGGCACCGCCAGCATCAGCATCATAGAAGGGAAAGCCCCCTTACCCCTGGGCACATACAAACCCACCGTGGGGAGAGGCGTAATTTTTTCCCCCGCAAATACCCCCGGTTCAATCTCCGCTAGGTGCATGGGGGGGGGCATTTGCCCAGCGTGGACTTTTTCAATGTTGCGAAAAGCATGTTCCACCGCCCGACGTAATTGGGGGTCCACCAACTTTTCCGCTTCGGCAAATTCCGCTTCACTAACCCGCAAATTGTCCGCAGTGGCTCCGGCAAAGTCAAACTGACGGCTGTAATGCAAAACCCCCGCATCTCCCTCCGTCCTCACCTGCTCAATAACGTCCTTGGCGATCGCCAGTGCTTGGTCAATGTTTTGTTCCGAGCGACGTTTGATTTGGTTTAATTGGGGGGGGGTAAGGTGCGAGAGCTTAAGAATACGAGTCACAGATCCCTCTCCGATTGGGGGCAAGGGCGGCAAATCTACATACCGGGTAGATTCAAACCGCTGGTTAACTCTTCCATTTTAGAGCGCATGGTTTCCGTGGACTCAGCATAGGCTGCTTTCATCGCTTCGGTGATGGATGCCGATAGCCCTTCCACGCCTTTTTCGAGGGCACTGGGATCAATTTCAATACTGAGGGGTTCTTGGTTGCCACTCATCAACACCGTCACCAATCCATCGGCACTTTTGCCAGGAATTTCCATTCTTTCCAGTTCTTCCTGGAGTACTTTGGCCCCTTCTTGAACCTGTTGGGCTTTTTGGAAAGCTTCCTGTAATTCCTTGATTTTACCGAGGCCGAATCCGAAGCCTTTGCCTTTACCTTGTGCCATGGGAATTGATTTCTAAGTGATTAAACAAAAGTTGTAGTTGAGCAAGCGGCAAAATTGCTGAGGTGCAAACAAACAAAGCCCCAGCTAAAGCCTGTCCGATTATATCCCACCGTCTCCGCCATCTTATGGGCCAACGGCAGGGGCAAAAGAAGCCCCCCATAAATGAGAGCTTCCCCCCACGGCGATCGCCAAGGGTGCACATCAGACATTGAGCCTTAGGAAGCCAAGGCCACTTCCAACATTTCCTGCAACTCACCATTTTGATAGAGTTCAATCAGAATGTCGGAGCCACCCACAAACTCACCATTGACGTAAACCTGGGGGATGGTGGGCCAATTGGAATATTCCTTAATACCTTGACGAATTTCCGCATCGGCCAACACATCTAAAGTTTCAAATGGAATGCCCAACATATTGAGAATTTGCACCACATTGTTGGAAAAACCACATTGGGGCATCAGCTTGGTGCCCTTCATAAAGACCATCACCTTATTGGTGGTGACCAACTGATCAATTCTTGCTTTCGTTTCCGGATTCATTAGATAACTCCTCTTCAAGGACAAATGGGGGATGGGTGCGAGTTTAACAACTTCAATGTTGTTTAAATATTGCCATTTTACCCCTCAATTCAAATTTATAGAGTCAATTTTCGAGGGAGGGGAAAAACCTAGGCAGTCTGCCGGGCCACGGTCCAGGCTTCTGGAGTAAAGGTTTTCAGCGCCAGGGCATGGATTGCTTCCGAAGCCAAAGCATCCTTGAGGGCACCATAAACCATTTGATGTTGTTTAACCCGGGATTGGCCAGTAAAGGCGGCGGACACCACCACCGCTTCCAGGTGATCCCCTCCCCCCAGGTCATTGACCATCACTTCGGCATCGGGTAGGGCGGCTTGGATTTGTTGTTTGACTTGATCGAGGCTAATCATGATTATTTCTAGCAATGGGCCGGGGCACAGGGCAAGTATGGTCCCCAAGGTAACTATCTAACTACTGTAGCTGAAAGGTTCAGCCCCCAACATGGTGGGAAAAATTTCGTTGTTTAACTGTTATTTAACTGTCCCATGGCTCGTCCCCAAACCAGAATAGTTAATTTAACTTGGAAATAGAGACCAACCCCTGCGTTAAGCAATTTAGTACCACTATGTTAATTGCCCGTCAGAGGAAAAAACTAAATTCTTTTGCAACCATGACCCATTCTCCCTTGGCGATCGACCCGGCTGTCATTGGCCCTTCCCAGGTTTCCCCCTGGTTGATCAAATTGATTTATCCCCTGGGCACTAAGTTTTTGCATTGGTATTTTGGACCGATCGCCATCCATGGTCAGGAGAATTTACCCACCAGTGGTCCGATCATTCTAGCCCCTACCCATCGTTCCCGTTGGGATGCCATTTTGCTCTCCCTAGCAGCTGGCCGGAACGTAACGGGCCGAGATCTGCGTTTTATGGTGGCGGTAACGGAAGTACAGGGCCTACAGGGATGGTTTATTCGCCATCTAGGGGGATTTCCCATCGATGTGAAAAGACCAGAAATCAGCAGTTTGAGCTACAGTGTGCATCTACTCCAAGCAGGGGAAATGTTGGTGATTTTTCCTGAAGGGGGCATTTTTCGGGATCAACACACCGTCCATCCCCTCAAACGGGGCGTTGGGCGCATTGCCATGGAAGTTTGTAAGCAAAATCCCGACACTGACATCAAAGTTATTCCGGTGACCATCGCCTATAGTGACCCTTACCCAGGCAAAGGAACGGCGGTGGAAATTAATTTTGGCCAGGGCATCGCCGCCAAGGACTACGACCCCAGCACCATCAAGGCTAGCTCCCAAAAACTTACCCGTTGTTTGGCCCATAGAATGCAGAACCTTTACGGTTCCGAGAATACCTCTCTCTGTCAGGCGATCGCCGCTTCATAAATTTCGCCAAAACGGCTAATGGGGGAAGGGGCCATCATGATAAGATTTACCGTAAATTAAGATTTTATTCTTTGTCAGTCAGGAAACTCAAATAATGGAAACAATTTATTTGCTCGCTAAATTGCCGGAAGCCTATCAGATTTTTGACCCCCTGGTGGACGTTCTGCCAATCATTCCCCTCTTCTTTCTGGCTTTGGCCTTTGTTTGGCAAGCGGCGGTTGGTTTTAAATAAACTGGCGATCGCCCCTGGGGCTTGTCATTTTACCTGGTCGCTTAAAAAAAATCATTTGACCACAACTAAGCTGATATCCCCAAGTTGTCCCCCGTTGGCCATAGCTGGGGAATTTTTTTGTGGGGGCAATGCTCCTTTTGTCCTGCCTTGACCAAGACCAACGGTAAACCTCCTCCCCATAGTGGCCCTTTTTTAACCATGGATGTTCGTTTCATTTCCCTCACCAAACCCGAAATTGTCATTGACGGGGAGCCCCTTTCCCCCGAGGGACTAATTGCCTATTGCGCTAGGGTTTCTAGTCCTAACCAGGAAAACCCCAACTACACTAAGCTGTTGCAATTTTGCATCCGGGAAGGCCATTGGAGCATTTTTGAAATGGTGGATATGACCCTGGAAATTACTACCACCAGGGCGATCGCCCCCCAAATTTTGCGACATCGATCGTTCTGCTTTCAGGAGTTTAGTCTTAGGTACTCCTGCGCTACTGACTATGAGTGCTATGAAGCCCGCCGCCAGGATGTGAAAAACCGTCAAAATTCCCTCGATGATTTTGATGAAAACACCAAGCAATGGTTCAACCAAGCCCAGGCTGACGTGTGGGATAAGAGTTATCAACTCTATGAAGAGGCCTTGGCCAAGGGCATTGCCAAAGAATGTGCCCGTTCTATTTTGCCCCTCAATACTGTTACCCGTTTGTATATGAAGGGCTCTGTGCGTAGTTGGATCCACTACTTCAGTGTCCGTTGTGACCAGGCTACCCAAAAGGAACACCGGGAAATTGCCTTGGCGGCCCGGAAAATTTTTATGGAGCATTTCCCCACGGTGGCGGCGGCCTTGGAGTGGTAGAGGAAACAGACCCGCCAGGCGATCGCCATTAGATAGTCAAAACCTGTTTTTCACTCCCCTAGGAGAATGGGCAACTGCAAATGATTTTGAGTTGTTCCATTGGTAACCAAAGCCAGGGTAATAATTTGTTGATCAACTAAATTTGCCAAAACTGCCTCCTGACCAGTGCCAGGATTTACTCCATAGGCGGGAAAACTTGCCCCCGCTAAACTGATACGCAGGCGATCGCCAACGGACAGAGTTGCACATATTGCCTGGAGAAAAATTGTCAACGTGGCTTCTTCTTCCAAACTAGTACAATAACCATGGCTGAGGGCCCACACTTCCCCGCTATCGCTAACCTGAGACAAAATCAGCGCCACATCAAAACTAGGGCGATCGGATGCCGCCGTGAGTAAAATTTGGGGCGTGCCGCAGATAGTTACCCTCTCCTTTAAGGGCTCAGACGTGTAGGTAACCACATCACTGCGATCATCCACTGGGCCTCTTTCCTTTACCCCTTGGGGATAACCGCTGTGCCCCCCCCAACTGGGTACGGGTCGCCAGGGATCGTGGACCCATACATCGGTAATGCCGGTGGTTAATTTTTCATTGGGGGCCGTAGGGGTCAAAGTACTGCCCTGGGTGGTGCCTAAACCGGAACATTGCAAAAACCAACTTTGGGGCGTCGCAGGCCAGTCAGCTAAATATCGCCATTGTTTAGTGCCCAGGTCAAATAACTCTAACTTGGCCAGATTAAAGCGGGGTTCTTGCCCCTTAAGAAAATGATCAAACCAAGCCAACTGCAACTGATCCACCGCACTGATGGCGGATTCACCATAATTTTGCCCCCCGGCTCGACTTCCCCAGGGAAAATGGCCCCAGGGCCCCACCACCATTTTTTGCTTAATATCACATCTTTCCAGCGCCCCATATAAACGCAAATTGCCCCGCAGATGGGGATCAAACCAACCGCCAATTTGCAACACTGGAATGTCAGATTTTACTCTTATTTGCCACCGTTTATCCGGCGATCGCCGTTGCCAATAATCCGACTCCGGAGGTTGACTAATCCATTGGTGGTAAAAGGAATCCGCTGCCAACTTCCCCAGGCGATCGGGAATAGCTGGGACAGGATCACAAAAATCGTAGTTTCGAGCTAAGCCCATTAATTGCTGAAAGCTGTTTCCATCTCCCCGACGTTTAGCCGAGTCCGCCGCCAACTGTAGGGCCCAGCCAAGGTTATTTTGTAGGCAAAAAGCTCCATTCTCATAGCCCCAATCCCGGTACAAATCCCAGGCGACCATGGCCGGGCAAATTGTTTTCAGACAAGGGTGATGATTGGCCGCAGCATAAAGTTGGGTCATGCCCTGGTAGGAAAAGCCATACATGGCCACAGAGCCATCACATTGGGACAACTGGGAAACCCAATTAAGGCAATCTTCGCCGTCTTCTACTTCGTGGGCGAACAGGTCAAACTCTCCCTGGGAACTGCCCCGACCCCGCACATCCTGGATGACAACTAAGTAACCCTGGGAAGCGTACCAATGGGGATGGCCATACACAAGGGTAGAAGCCAAACGGCGGCCGTAGGGTTGCCGCATCAACAGAGCAGGCCATGGCCCGCCAGACTTGGGATAGTAGAGATCACTGTCTAAGCGGACCCCGTCCCTAGTGACCATGGATTGGCAAATGGGTTTTATCAAACTCAAAGTAACAACAAAAAAATAGGTTGAGGAAATTAAAGTTCCTAAATTTGTTCTCTGAACTCTTGCAACACTGGAGAAGACAAACCTTAGCTTTGTCTGATTGTTGACAAAATCAAAGTCATCAGAATGTTACGGCGAATGGACTCACCCAGCTCAATGGAAAATATTAGAAAATGGGCAACCCGTTTCAAACATTATCCTAGTTGCTAAAGCAGAGCTTCAAATTCTTGGCGGAGCACTTGGGTATTGGCAACCCGGGCCACCAGCAGAGTCGCCTCAGTAAAACTAGCCATTTCCCGTCGCCAGGTTTGGATATGGGGTTCATGGTGTAGCCAAAAGTTAACCATGGTTTTAACCACTGCGTCCCAGTCCCAATCGGGCTTTTCGGGAATTAATTCCGTGGCTTGGATCAGGCCGTCCAAAGTGCATTCGGGACTGCCTAGGTAGGCCATACTGCGACGGGGATTATTTTCCACCTCTTGTTGATAGTTAAAAAAGGTGAAAACCGGCGTTACCCCCAAAATGTCAAAGGTATAATGCATAACAAAAATTTCGCCTCGCGGCAACAACAACAATGCCAAAGTTCCCCAAAGAGATGGGTCTTGGCCAAAATAAGAACTTTTCCCAAAGGGATTGGCAGATCTAGACTGCCCAAGTCCAATTTTGTTGCCCTCAATGGTAGCGCGAAAATTTTTTACTGGTGTGACAGGACAGGACTGTGTACCTAATTTATAAGCAATTTATAAACATGGGACAAGGCGATCGCCATGGTGACTGCGTAAACAATTACTATCAGTTTTTTATTAGTCTAGTCAGGAAACTTTCAACTGAATCTCTAGAAGTCTTTGACGGCAAACTTTTTCGGATGTGTATTCAATCAAAAGTCTTGCCCTTATATTTGCCGTTGGAAGAATCTTGAAATTTTCGCCTGGTGAGTATTTTATCGAGTAAAGCTAAACGATTGGCTCCCAGACTTAGTAAAGATCGATATTTCCACTTCTGCTCTCTTTTTTAATGATATTTATTCTGAAAATCACTCAACCTTAAGAACTTTTAGCATTTATTTTTTTGTTCCCACTACATGAACTAATAATTGAAAATTTCAATTTTTTAGACATCACTATCCCCATTGCTTTTTCTTTTAATCTCCATGACGCTTTTGATGCCACCGCCAGGCGTGGTCGATAATGGTGTGTAAATCGGGGTATTGGGGATTCCAGCCCAGGACATGTTTAGCCTTTGCACTACTTCCCACTAGGATGGGGGCATCACCGGGGCGGCGGGGACATAGTTGATAGGGAATATCTAGTCCGGTGACCGTTTTAGCAACTTCGATCACTTGCCGTACGGAAAAGCCATTACCGTTACCGAGGTTAAAGATATTGCTTTCCCCTCCTTCTAGTAAATATTGCAAGCCTAATGCATGGGCGATCGCCAAGTCACAGACATGGATGTAGTCTCTGAGGGCAGTGCCGTCGGGGGTGTCGTAATCGGTACCGAAAATGGCCAGTTGGGGACGTTTTTTCAAGGCAGTTAAGAGGGCTAGGGGGATAAGGTGGGTTTCGGGGTTATGGTCTTCCCCCAAACGTCCCTGGGGGTCCGCCCCGGAAGCATTGAAATAACGGAAGATGACTGATTTTAAGCCGTAGGCTTGGTCAAAGTCGGCCAAGATCTGTTCCACCATGCGTTTACTGGCGGCATAGGGACTAAGGGGATCGATGGGATGGCTTTCTGTCATCGGAATTTCCTTCGGCATGCCATAGACCGCACAGGTGGAGGAAAAGACAAATTTTTTAATATCCGCCGCTAGCATGGCTTCCAAGAGGGTGAGGGTACCCACTACATTGTTTTGGTAGTAAATGTCAGGCTTTTGCACCGATTCCCCCACGGCGATGAAGGCAGCAAAGTGCATGACAGCGGCAATGTCCCTCGTAGCAAAAAGTTGGTCTAGTTTTTGCCGATCGCCAGTGTGACCAACCACCAATTCCACTCCGAGGGATTGCACTAGCTCCCTGTGACCGTAGCTGAGGTTATCGTAGATAAGAACGTCAAAGCCTGCCTGTTGTAAGGCCAGCACCCCATGGGAGCCAATGTAACCTGCCCCTCCAGTGACCAAAATTGTTTGTTGCGTGGCCATTGTCGACTATTAACCCTAGCTGTTGCCTCGCCTAGAGCATACCATTCTTGACCTTAGCTTTTTATGTCATCTGCTTTTTCCCAACCATCTGCGTCCACCTCCTCTGTTAATGCCCTAAGCGGCGATCGCCAGGAAATATTTCCCCTTTCGCCCCTGATTAAAATTACCCTGGTCAATCTCTACCTGGCCCTGACGGTCCCGCTGCCCATTTTGGCCCAGCTCACCCAAGGTAATACTGTCCTTACCCTGCTGTTAACCGTTGGGCTAATGGTGGGGCTAATCGCTCTGGTGGCGGCCTTAGCCGAGGAAGTGGTACTCAATCAGCAGGAAATTGCGGTGCGTTATCCCCGCTGGGTACCCAAATTTTTCCGATCGGGTTGGCAATTATCTTGGTCCGATGTCACTGCGTTGAAATGTCGCACCACAGGCCAGGGAGGCTTAGTTTACTATTTCCTCACCCCAGCCCAGGATAAGGCCTATCTTTTGCCCATGCGGGTGGCGGGCTTTAATCGGTTGACCCAACTGGTGAGCGACCATACGGGCATTAATACCCAAGATGTGCGCCCCCTCTCCCAACCATGGATGTACTTATTGCTACTACTCTTTACTCTAATGCTCTGGGGCAGTGAGTTGGCGATCGCCTTGTTGCTGTGGAGTAGCCCTCCCCTGGCATAATTTCAGCAATTTTGGTTAAAATATAAACAAATGTAAAGGATATTCTCAGAAAACTTTATTTAACCAAAGCCCATTTCATCACTATGATCAATCCCCAACCGGACGAAAAGGAACTACTCAAAACCATCTTAGAGCCCCTATTGGAGGATTTTGAGCACTGGTTTAGCCGCTCCTGCCAGCTATTAGAAAGCCAGCGTTTGGCTTTTTTCACCCCAGAACAACAGCAAGACTTGCTTGACCGGGTAAGACGGGCGCGGGATGAAGTGAGGTGTACTAAATTAATGTTCCAAGCCACCGGGGAGCAGGTGGGAGTTGAGTTTAGTGTCCTGGTCCCCTGGCATAATTTGGTGACAGAGTGTTGGCAGGTAGCCCAGCGCCATCGCCAGATGCAGGCCGCCTGCTAGGAAAGCAAAAAAGCGAAAGTCAATGTAGTGACAATGTTTAACAACATACGGTCAACGGTGAGGAGTGGGGGTTGTTGATTTTCGATAATTGTTGACAGTCACCGTCGATTTTGAAACTCCTCTGTGGCTGGTCAAGCAAGGTGGTCAGATTGTTTGATTTCATCGAAGGTTTCCGTTGCGGCCCTACTTGATGCCTAAAACCAGAGTCAGGCTAGGGGAGGAGGGAGTTTTTCATCAAATCCCGGATCAGGTTATCCCGCACCATGATTTGTTGCATGGTTTCCAGTAAATAGTTAACGGTCTGCTCCCGGTCTAGTTCTTGATATTCCTGTTGCAAACACTGCAGTTGAAATTTCTGCTCTAAGGATAGGTTAAAGGCTTCGTTGTTGATCATGGCGATCGCACTCCTGAAAGAATGGGGCGGTCAAAAATTGTGAATAATGGCTAAGAAAGCAAGCTAAATTTTGTGCTTGGCTGTGCTTAACCGAGGGGCTCCAGTGGAGCTTGGCGCATTAAGTCCCGGATGACGTTGGATTTGATCATCAACAGTCGGGAAGCCTGCACCAAAAGTTCCAGGGCTTGCTCCTGGCTGATGTCGGCGGCGGCGTCCTGCATACGGCGGAACTCAAACATCTGCTCAATGGTGAGGTCGAAGGATTCAGGTTTCATAGCTGTTGCCCTCCAAGGCGGTTACCTTTCTATTGTAAACAAATGTAACAAAAAGTTGACCTGATTAACAGTATCTGCCTATACAAGCTTGCCCAAAACGGCGGGCCAACCTAGCAACCCCGAGGAAAAAATGGGGTTTGAAGTCGCTGATTGGTCAAAATTGGGGGCACCCTGCATATGTGGTCTGTTTTAGCAAGGGCTTTTGAAAAAAAATGCTCAATCTGAACATCTCCCTTGGCGATCGCCGATTATGACGGTGATGATGCGGGAAAGCCTTACTCTGACTGACAAAAATTTTTCACCGACATTTAGGCACTAATTTTTTCTGTTAATCGATCACATTAATTTCTTTAATCATTCCCTGTCTTTAATTTCGTTTTTAGCTCGTTGAATGGGGAATTTGACTGACTGCTTTTGAGTTCGAGGTATCGACCCAGACCCATTAACAATATTTTGATAATTTATTTTCTTTCAATGCGGCGACTCCTATGGTTACATCCAAGAAAAAATGGTGGAGCGAAGTTCTATAGGGTCGGAGTTGATGAAAATAATGCAGAGAAAAGGGTCAATTCAGGTTTCCCGTTCCAATCTTTCCATCATGTCTTTGGCTTCCTTGAGACCACAACCAGTGAGGGAGCGGCAGATTTTGATCGCCTCAATTTTCTTGCCTTGCCTTAACAGTGCCGTAATTTCTTTCTTCTCACCGTCCGACAGTTGCTGAATAGTGTCTCTTGAATTAGTAAAATCTTTGCTAATTGTGGGTGAACCTCCCTGGAAAAAAATTGTTAATAGAAAAATTATTACTAGCACTACCAATATCAAAACTACAGTCATGTCCATACCTCTTTTTCTGATTTATTAAGTTACTTGCAAAAGATTTTGCCATTGCCCACCCCCTAGGATAAAACTAACTCTGTTTGCACCGTGCCAGCCCTTTCAGCTTGGGCAGTGATGGTCAACTTTTCTCCAGACTGACCCTTAATTAGCCAAGTTAAGTGACAGCGATAATCAATTCCATTGGCTAAGGAAGATTTCGTTTTATTGGAACGTCCTTCCAGATGAGGTAATTCCTGGTGAACTTTGCCGGTGATTAGGGTCATGCTATCCGGCTTTTGTAAGCAAACTTGAATGGGGCGCACCGCTTTTCGTTCCAGCGCTTTTTGACTAGTGTAGGTGGGTAAAAAACCTTGGTTTTCCCATTGCACTGTGATTTGGTAAATATTTTCTCCCTGGGCGGTGATTTCGGTTTTAGCCACTGCTAAGCAGGGGGACATCAGGGCATGGGTGAGGGCAAAGCGAAACTGTTGCTCGCAAAGTTCGGGCAAAAACTGGGCCGGGGCATTTTGCCACATGGTTTTAAAACTCCAACCGCCAATTTGCACCTTACCCAGTTGGGGATGGTCAAAGGGTTGCCAATGGACAAAACCCTCGCCGTTCAAGGCTTGGTCATTCCATCGCATTAGCTTGTAATCATCCTCCGGGGGATGCCAACGGAACCATTCGATTAAATCTTCTTTTTCAATGCCCGCCGCAGTTGGAGCATCCCAAAGTTCCACTGTAAAGCCAAACCAACCGTAGTGATCATAGGCATAATCATCCATCACCCCATAGATGACTTCCTTGGGATGGTAGCGAAAATCGTGGTAGGCGGAAATGCAGTTATAGCCGGTTAATTCTTTGCCTTTTTCCCCCAGAATTTTGTACACATTTAAATCCTCTACGGGTAAATTTTCATCTGCTTGGGAGGCGTAGGGACGCAGAATCACGGCGGAATAGGTGTGGTAGCTAATGAAACCGTTAATATTGCGATGCTGTTGCCAAAATTCCGCCTCTGCCCTAGTTTCCGGCTCAGAAAAAGGAAAATCTCCGGCCCCCTGCTGTTGTCCCTCCGGGGCCCATTGGTGGGGATAGTTGCGGTTAAAGTCCAATCCTTCCTGGCTGGGGGCGAGGTCAAACTCGTAGCCGTCATAGTTGCGAATCAGACCCTCTGGCAACAAAGTGTAATATTCACCGCCAAATTCCTCTGGCGATCGCCCGATCATGACTCTGGGGTCTTGGTCAGAAATTTTCCAGGCCCCACAGGGATCAGGAAGGCGCATTTGTAAAATTAAACCGTCACCGTTGACATCCTCGGGGTATAAACCATCCCGTTCTTCGGGGTAGGGGTAGGGTCGCACACTGGAACGTAACAGGTAGGGGGTAGTTAAATATTTCTCCGCCCCATCCATGGCTAACCGGGGCAGGATGTAAACGGTGTAATTGTCGAGCAAGTGGGTAATTTGGGCATCTTCCCCATACTTGGTCATCAGTTGATGCAGGCAATACAAAGCCACCGCTGACCCCGTTACTTCTCCGGCGTGGGTGTTGGCATCGATCCAGTAACCGGGTTTATGACGATAGTCCCCTGTGGCCTGATTAGTGGCGATCGCCACCCAAATGTTTCTACCAGCATAGCTTTGGCCAATGGTTTGCACCGTTAGCAAGGAACCGTAACTAGTTTGAAGTTGTTGCAAAAACTGGTCTATTTCTTTGTAGGTGAAATAGTGGCTGAAATCGAAAGGGGGAACGGTCATGGGGGACGCAACGGATCGCAAAGGGTGAATAACGATGGGGATTGGCCTAAACTCGGATCCCAAAGTCGTACACCATCAATCTATACCCAATACCATGGCGATCGCCAATTACAGAGCCATTAGACCGCATCAGTGGCAAGAATGGGTGGAAACGGCCCAGCACCGAGCCCTCAGCGGCAAATTACCCCAATACATTCCCCAGTTAGGCTTGGTTAATCCAGGCAATTTTGCCCTAGACATTGGCGACCAAAACGGGATTATTTACGAAACAGGGGATACCGACCTAACGTTTAGTTTGATGAGTGTGGTTAAACCCTTTATCTGGCTTTATATACTCCATCACCGGGGTTGGCAGTGGGCCCAGCAAAAAGTTGGCGATCGCCCTTCGGATTTACCGTTTAATTCCGTGGAGCAATTGGAGCAGGATGGCGGTTATCCCCGCAATACCATGGTCAACAGTGGCGCCATTTGTTTAGCAGGTCATATCCCTGGGGCCACAACAGATCAACGGTGCAGAAATTTTCTCACCTGGTTAAATCACACCGCCCAATGTCAACTTTGGCTTGATCCAGAACTATTAGCCTCCGTCCATGCCCTACCCAATCCCCGCAATCTGGCGATCGCCCATTTGTTGGCAGAAAAAGGCTATGTAGAAGATGGGGCCCTAGCTCTGGAAACCTATAACCAACTTTGTTGTTTGAGTGGTTGCCTCAAGGATTTATTCAAGCTTGGCCTGGCATTACAGTGTCCCCAAGCGCCGCTACAACTGGAGAACACTGTCAGAGTCAAGGGAACCATGGCCAAAGCAGGGCTTTATGAAATGTCGGAAGCGTTTTTTCAGCGCACAGGATTTATTTGCAAGTCGGGAGTGAGTGGTTTGATTTTGGCCTGTTTGCCAGCCCAGTCACCGACCATTTTTGCTTGCTATAGCCCCCCTTTGAATGAACAAGGAAACCCGGTGGCTCCCCTGGCCCTATTGGAGTTTTTGGCAGAGTTTAAGCAGTGAAGATTTTTCCAATTCCATGTGCGTAACGACAAAATGTAGCTACAATTGAGAAACCTTAGTGTCCGTTTAGTTATGGACTATGAATGGGATGAAGCAAAACGTCTTTCCAATCTTCGTAAGCACGGCATAGATTTTGCCGATGTTCCAGCCGTGTTTAATAGCGACATTGTCACGGTTGAAGATAATCGTGCTGACTATGGAGAGCAACGTTTTGTCACACTTGGTTTATTGGAGGGGCGAGTTGTTGCTGTTGTCCATGTTGAGTCAAAGCACTGCACCCGTATTATTTCCGCTAGAAAAGCAACGAAATATGAACAAAAAATTTACTTCGAGCAACTCTCAAACTGATTGGCAAAGGTTGGATGCCATGGAAGATGAAGACATTGATTTGTCCGATTGCCCGGAGGTTACCCCAGAAATGTTTGCCAAGGCGATAGTTCGGCGGGGTTTACCTGCGACCAAAACTAAAGCCCAAATCACACTCCGCATCGATAGTGATGTCTTGCAATGGTTTAAATCCCAAGGGAGGGGTTATCAAACTCAAATCAATCAGTTGCTAAGAGCCTATATGGAAGCGCACCAACAATAGACTCAGTTCGTATGGGATTGCAGAATGGAGAGTTGTCTAAAAATAATTTAGTTGGGCAAATGAAAATTGGTGTTGTTGGTTTAGGTTTAATTGGAGCTTCCCTGGCGGGAGATTTGCGTCGTCAGGGCCATTATCTGATAGGAGTATCCCGGCAACAAAGCACCTGTGAAAAAGCAGTAAAAAGGCAATTGGTGGATGAAGCGGGGCAAGATTTATCTCTTCTGCACACAGCGAAAATAATTTTTCTTTGCACTCCGATCCAATTAATTTTGCCCACCTTGGAGAAGCTTATTCCCCACCTAGCGCCCACGGCCATTGTCACCGATGTGGCCTCGGTCAAAACGGCGATCGCCGCACCAGCGAGCCAACTTTGGCCAGGGTTTATTGGGGGCCATCCCATGGCGGGCACTGCGGCCCAGGGCATTGATGGGGCGGAAGAAGATTTGTTTGTCAATGCTCCTTATGTGCTTACTCCCACGGAACATACTAACCCTGCTCAATTAGCCTGTTTGCGTTCAGTGCTGGAACCCCTGGGGGTAAAAATTTACCTTTGTGCCCCCGAAAACCATGACCAAGCCGTGGCCTGGATTTCCCACCTACCGGTGATGGTCGGTGCCGCTTTGATTCAAGCCTGCGCCGGAGAAAAAGATCGAGAAATTCTCCAATTAGCCCAAAGCCTAGCTAGTTCCGGTTTTCGGGACACCAGTCGGGTGGGAGGCGGCAACCCAGAGTTGGGCACCATGATGGCCACCTATAACCAACAGGCTTTGCTAAAAAGCTTGCAAGGTTATCGCCAACAGTTGGATAACCTGATTACCCTGATTAATAACCAACAATGGTCTGAACTCCATCGTCTTTTACAACAAACCAACGGCGATCGGGAAAATTATCTCCAATAAACCAACGGCGATCGCCAGGGGAAATAACCGATGATCCTTCTGAACAATAGGGATTTCCAGAAAACACTTTTAAACATCGAGCAGTTTTGTCTCCACTATGGGGATGACAATCGCTATGAATTAATTGACGGAGAACTGATTGACTTGGAACCGACAGGAATCCACGAAGAGATTGCCGCCTTTATCACCCTCAAACTCTGCACCCAAATTGACAAAGCCAATTTCCCCTGGTTTATTCTACAAAGGGGACTTTTACGGCCAAGTAGTACGACTATGACTGCTTTTCGTCCCGATGTGATGGTTGTTGATCGCCCTGCCCTGATTGAGGAAACCCTGTGGCCAGAACAATCCATTCTTACCTTGGGGAGTTCCATTCGACTAATCGCAGAAGTGGTGAGTGGTAATTGGCAAAACGACTATGCCCGTAAAGTCGAGGACTATGCCACTTTGGGTATTCCCGAATATTGGATTGTTGATCATGGCGGGCTGGGAGGAACTCGTTACATTGGTCGCCCCAAGCAACCAACCCTAACAATCTGCCAATTGGTTGACGGTGACTATCAAATGCAACTGTTGCGCGGAGATGATCCTATTATCTCTTCCCAATTTCCTGACCTCAATCTGACGGCAGGACAAGTATTAGCCTATGGACAATAGGGATGGATAAATTGAGAACGGCGATCGCCAGGGGGATAAATTAGGGAAATTGAGCATTAATCCAGAACGAATTTAGGAACAATCGGTGCCCCCGGCATGGCTTTCTGTTAAAAATAAACAAGCACTGCCCTTTCCCGCTCAGAGCGCATGACCCACCAGCCCACCGCATCGGTTCCCTTTCAACGCCCCTGGCACGACTATCTCAAATTCAGCACGGACCATAAAGTCATCGGCATTCAATATTTGCTGATGTCCTTCTGCTTTTTCTTAGTGGCGGGATTATTGGCCATGATTATCCGGGCAGAATTGCTTACCCCCCAATTGGACGTGGTGGACCGTAGCCTCTACAACGGTCTATTCACCCTCCACGGCACCATGATGATTTTCCTCTGGATTTTTCCCGCCAATGTGGGATTAGCCAATTACTTAATTCCCCTAATGATTGGTGCTAAAGACGTAGCTTTTCCAGTGTTAAATGCGATCGCCTTTTGGCTCATGCCCGTGGTGGGAGTATTACTGATTAGTAGCTTTTTTCTGCCCACTGGCACAGCCCAGGCCGGCTGGTGGTCCTATCCGCCGGTGAGCATCCAAAATCCGTCGGGCAATTTTATTAATGGTGAATTTCTTTGGCTTTTGGCAGTAGCCACTTCCGGTGTTTCCTCCATCATGGGGGGGGTTAACTTTGTCACCACCGTTTGGAAATTGCGGGCACCGGGACTGACTTTGCTAAAAATGCCTGTTTACGTCTGGACAATTTTAAGTGCCCAAATTTTGCAACTCTTTTGTCTGCCAGCGTTGACAGGCGGGGCCATCATGTTGCTATTTGACCTCTCCTTTGGCACCACCTTTTTTGACCCCTTTAACCAGGGCAACCCGATTATTTACCAACACTTATTTTGGTTCTATTCCCACCCGGCCGTGTACGTCATGGCCCTGCCCGCCTTTGGGGTATTTTCGGAAATACTACCGGTTTTTGCCCGTAAACCACTCTTTGGCTATAAAACCGTCGCCATCTCTTCTTTTCTCATTGCTATCCAAGGCACCTTCGTCTGGGTACACCACATGTTTACCAGTGCCACCCCCAACTGGATGCGAATGTTTTTCATGGCTAGCACCATGCTTATTGCGGTGCCCACCGGCATTAAGGTTTTGGCCTGGACAGCCACGGTGTGGCGAGGAAGTTTGCGCCTGAAAACCCCCATGTTGTTTTGCTTAGGGGGAATTTTAATGTTCCTATTTGCTGGCATTACGGGCATTATGTTAGCTTCCGCCCCCTTCGATTTACACGTTAATAACACCTACTTTGTGGTGGGGCATTTCCATTACGTTGTCTTCGGCACCGTGACCATGGCCATTTATGGGGCGATTTACTTCTGGTTCCCGAAAATGACTGGGCGTATGTATAACGAAGCCTGGGGTAAGCTCCATTTTGCTTTGACTTTCATTGGTGCCAACCTAAACTTTTTCCCCATGCATCCCATCGGACTACAGGGGATGTTACGGCGCATTTCTTCCTACGACCCGGAATACACAGCTTGGAATGTGGTGGCTAGTTTAGGAGCGTTCTTGCTGGGCATGTCCACTTTGCCCTTCATTGCCAATATGGTGGCATCTGCTTTTCAGGGTCGTCGGGTGGGCAATAATCCCTGGAATTCTTTAGGTTTGGAGTGGACCACACCTTCACCGCCACCGGAGGAAAATTTTGAAGTTATTCCCACCATTACAGTGGAACCCTATGGCTACGATCGCCCTACAGATTTGACCACGGAAGTAACGACTTAGGGTGGGCTTTTTCCGCCGTTGACCCCGTTAACTGAGCAAGCATACGAGGAAATTTTATGGAATCAGGTAATCATCTCCCCCATAGCGAACCGACGGAAGAGCAGGAACCGGATAATTTAGGCTTTGGTTTTCCCGTCTTTTTAATGTCGGAAAGTGTGGTATTTCTCAGCTTTTTTGTTACCTACACCATTCTGCGGCTGACCAATAAACCCTGGTTTCCCCCTGGAGTAGACGGTTTAGATGTGACTAGGGGAGCCATTAACACCGTGGTGCTAGTCACCAGTAGCGGGGCGATTATTTTGGCGGAAAAAGCCCTGCATCGGGGAGAAATGAAGTTGTTTCGCCTATTGTGGTTAGCCACCATCAGTCTAGGTATTGTTTTTCTTTTTGGTCAGGCGGCGGAGTGGGCTGGTATGCCCTTTGGTCTGGATGCGGGATCAGCGGGAGGAACTTTCTTCTTGCTGACTGGTTTCCACGGACTGCACGTTTTTACCGGGGTTTGCCTTTTGCTTTATATGTATTGGCGCTCTCTCCAGCCCCATAATTTTGATGGGGGCCATGAGGGGGTGACGGCGATCGCCTTGTTTTGGCATTTTGTCGATGTTATTTGGATTATTTTGTTTATTTTGCTCTATCTTTGGCCGGTGAATTAAGTCTTCGGACTTATTCAGACCAAGCATCCCGGAGTAGGATCAGGGTAAAAAGATTGTTTTTTAACAAGCATAGAATTCCTGGGGGGAGATAGTGAGATGGTGGTTGATCTAGAAACTCGTCAACAAGAAAATTTAACTAAGCCCAAAGCGGAGCATTTGATTTTGCTCAATCCAGTTAGTTGGAATACGTTCAATCAGTTACTAGAAGAGTTAGGAGAAAAACGAGGGCAAAGACTTGCGTATGACTGTGGAATTTTAGAAATCATGAGTCCCTTGGGTGTTCACGAAAACAACAATCGCTTTATTGATGACCTCATTCGAGCGATCGCCGATGAACTAGGTTTAAATCTTAAAAAGTTTGGCTCATTAACATTAAAAATTGATCGAACTAAACAAGGGGTAGAGCCGGATTCCTGTTATTACATAAAAAATGAACCCCAGGTGCGGGGCAAGCAACACATTGACCTCACAGTGGATCCGCCGCCCGATTTAGTTTTAGAAATTGATATTACCAGTGGCTCCTTGGATAAGTTTCCCATCTACAGCAATTTAGGCATACCGGAAATTTGGCGTTATGACGGCGATCGCCTAGCTGTATTTGTTCTTAATCCAGAGTCGAGGCAATACGAGCCCGTGAATCAGAGTCCCACCTTTCCGTTTTTGTCCCTGGAACAGGTGCCTTTACTAATTGAACGTAGTTTGGCGATCGGGGAGACGGCGGCCCTGAAGGAGTTTCGTCAATGGTTAAGGGCCAACCGTTAACTGTTTGCTACCTTTCCCCCTAATCACTTATTAGCTATTTCTGGGCAGATGCAGTTAGTTAAAGCTGTTCGGCTTTTTCTCGCTGAATTTCCCCAATTAACTGGGCCAGATGATGGCGATCGGCCTGGTAGACCTCACCACAAAAATCGCAGGTGGCTTCGGCTCCATTGTCCTTTTCGATCATATCTTCTAGTTCATCTTGCCCCAGGATTTTTAGAGCGCCCAATACCCGAGGAAAGGAACAGCGACAATCAAAGCGCAAAAGTTGCACTTCCGGCAAAATGGCCAGACCAAAATCCCCCAACAATTCTTGAAAGATATCTTTGAGGGATTTGCCCGAACGTAAAAGGGGAGTGAAGCCAGTCAGGTGTCCCAGCCGGGATTCCAGAGCGGCAACTAAGGCTTCGTCCCGGGCGGCCTTGGGCATTACCTGTAACAGTAGACCCCCAGCGGCGGTTACCCCATCCTTGCCCACAAAAACTCCCAATAATAGGGCGGAGGGAGTCTGTTCGGAGGTAACCAAATAATGGGTGACATCCTCACCAATTTCCCCGGAAACTAACTCCACCGTGCTGGAGTAGGGATAGCCAAAGCCCACATCCCGCACCACATAGAGAAAGCCATCCTGACCCACTGCGCCCCCCACGTCCAACTTACCTTGGGCATTGGGAGGTAGTTCCACCGAGGGATTTTGTACGTAACCCCGCACTGTACCGTCTAAGCCCGCATCCACCAACAGACCCCCCAGGGGACCATTACCACGGATGCGGATATTTACCCGGGATTTCTCCTGCTTCATGCTGGAAGCCAACAGTAACCCGGCGGCCATGGTGCGGCCGAGAGCAGCGGTGGCAACGTAGGAAAGTCGATGGCGTTGGCGGGCTTCTTCGGTCAGGTTGGTGGTAATTACCCCCACTGCGCGAATACCCCCATCGGCGGCGGTGGCGCGGATTAATTGATCTGCCATGGATTGCTGAAATGTTGCCTGAATTTTGTGATTCTTCTATTTTGCCAACTAGTCCCTAGGGAGATCAAACCGGTCAGCATTCATCACCTTATTCCAGGCGGCCACAAAATCATGGACAAATTTTTCCCGATTGTCGTCCTGGGCATACACCTCTGCATAGGAGCGCAGGATTGAGTTGGAACCAAACACTAGGTCAACTTTGGTGGCAGTCCATTTCACTTCCTCCGTTTGGCGATCGCCGACTTCATAGAGATTGTTGCCCGCCGGCCGCCATTGGTAGGCCATGTCAGTCAAATTGACAAAGAAGTCGTTACTCAATACCCCCACCCGATCGGTGAAGACACCATGGCTAGCACCCCCATGGTTGGTGCCCAACACCCGCATACCACCGATTAAAACAGTCATTTCCGGTGCCGTTAGCCCCATGAGTTGGGTGCGCTCCAACAGTAACTCTTCCGGTGACACAGCATAATCCTGTTTGAGCCAGTTACGATAGCCATCGTGGACCGGTTCTAGGGGGGCAAAGGATTCGGCATCGGTCATGGCTTGGGTGGCATCCCCCCGACCGGGTGAAAAGGGGACATTAACTTCAATCCCCCCATCAAGGGCTGCTTTGGCGATCGCCGCTCCCCCTCCCAGCACAATTAAATCCGCTAGACTAACCGGCTTAGCAAAATTAGCTTGGATATTTTCTAGCACAGTCAAGACTTTGGCTAATCGAGCGGGTTCATTGCCGAGCCAATTCTTTTGAGGGTCTAAACGAATTCGGGCCCCATTGGCTCCTCCCCGATAATCCGAGCTACGGAAGGTACGGGCGCTATCCCAAGCAGTACAGACCAATTCGGCAACGGTGAGGCCAGAGGCAAGGATTTGTTGTTCTAACTCCTTAATTTCCCCTTCAGAAAGACTGTAGTCCACTGAGGGAATGGGGTCTTGCCAAATCAAATCTTCCTGGGGCACATCGGGGCCAAGGTAACGACTTTTGGGTCCCAGATCCCGATGGGTCAACTTAAACCAGGCCTTGGCAAATACCTCCGCAAAATAATCCGGCTCCCGATAGAAACGCTCCGAAATTTCTCGGTAGATGGGGTCCTTGATCATGGCCATATCTGCATCGGTCATGATGGGATTGTGGCGGACATTTGGATCCTCCACATCGACGGGTTTATCCTCCTCTTTAATGCTGACCGGCTCCCATTGCCAAGCCCCGGCAGGACTTTTCTTCAGTTCCCACTCGTGGTTAAACAACATGTAAAAGTAACCGTTATCCCACTGGGTCGGGTGGGTAGTCCACGCTCCTTCAATGCCGCTGGTCATGGCCTCCCGTCCGACACCTTTGCCGTTCCGGTTATGCCAACCCAAGCCCTGCTCCGCCACATCGGCCCCTTCCGGTTCTGGCCCCATCAGCTCAGCTTTACTGTTGCCATGGCATTTACCTACGGTATGGCCCCCGGCGGTAAGGGCAACGGTTTCCTCATCATTCATGGCCATGCGGGCAAAGGTAGTGCGGACATCCTGGGCTGTACGCAAAGGATCCGGCTGGCCATCCACCCCCTCAGGGTTAACGTAAATTAATCCCATTTGTACGGCGGCCAAGGGATTGTCTAAGCTTTCCCGGTCTTCACTGCCATAGCGGTGATCACTGGAAGCAAGCCATTCCTTTTCTGAACCCCAGTAAATGTCCTTTTCCGGGTGCCAAATGTCTTCCCGACCACCAGCAAAACCATAAACCTTGAGCCCCATAGACTCATAGGCCATGGTGCCGGCCAGAATGATCAAATCTCCCCAGGAAAGTTTATTGCCGTATTTCTTTTTAATTGGCCAGAGCAGGCGACGGGCTTTGTCCAAATTGACGTTATCAGGCCAGCTATTAAGGGGGGCAAAACGTTGGTTGCCAGTAGCGGCACCGCCCCGACCATCAGCAATGCGATAGGTGCCAGCGGCATGCCAGGCCATACGAATCATCAACCCGCCATAATGGCCCCAGTCGGCGGGCCACCAACTCTGGCTATCGGTCATCAGATGGTGTAGATCTTTTTTTACGGCGGCCAAATCAAGTTGCTGAAAGGCTTCCGCATAACTAAACCCATCGTTCATTGGGTTTGTTTTCTGGTCATGCTGGTGCAATATGTCTAAGTTCAACCCATTGGGCCACCAATTGAGGTTATTTTTCTGCTCGGTCGTATTTGCTCCGTGCAGTACAGGACATCTACCGGCCGGTACTTGGTTATTAACCATGGTTTTTCCTTTTTGATTGTGTGGGGATCAAGAAAATTTTCTAGGTCGAACTAACTCCCCCACTCTCCTGTCAGGGAAATACTTGCCTGTAAGGGAAGGACTGGGAATAAGGGGGTTACTTGGCTTGTTTGGAATGTGGTTCCTAATGGCAGTAGGCTCTTGTGTACTTATTCGTACCTGCTGTTGAACTAATGGCAAACTAAAGTGATGAAAGCCTGCTTAAGATCCATCAAGACCATGCTGCCATGTTCTCTCGGGGCTAACCATTAGTCAATGAGTAGAATTTCCCAGAACGATAGACTCTAGACTCTAGGTGTGGTTGTGGCTCCCACTTTAGGGTTCGTTGCCATGGAGCCGGCGATCGGGGCACAATGATAGGGCTATCTTCAAAACTGTCGCCACTTTCATGACCCTTGCCAATTCTTCCCCTACCAACTTTTTGCAGCAGTTAGGTCGACAGTGCCTGAAAACTCTGGCAGATCTCCGTCTGGCGATCGCCCTTTTGCTATTGATTGCCGTTTTTAGTATCAGTGGCACGGTAATTGAACAGGGGGAAAGTTTGAGTTTTTATCAACAAAATTATCCTGAAGATCCGGCTTTATTTGGATTCTTAAGTTGGCAGGTAATTTTACAACTAGGTTTGAATCAGGTCTATCGAACCTGGTGGTTTTTGGGCTTGCTAATACTTTTTGGTTCTAGCCTAACTGCTTGTACATTTAACCGCCAATTTCCTGCTTTAAAAGCGGCCCGCAGTTGGCAATTTTATCACCAACCAAGGCAGTTTAACAAACTAGCCCTAAGTTTTTCCCTGCCCCATGGAGATAGAAACAAAATTGAAGATTTACTCCAGAATAGGGGATACAAAATTTTCCAAGAAGGTGACAGTATTTACGCCCGTAAAGGTTTAATAGGAAAAATAGGTCCTATCATTGTCCATGCCGCCATGTTAATTATTCTGGGAGGGGCAATTTGGGGGGCACTGACAGGATTTTTTGCCCAACACATGATTCCCAGTGGCGAAACATTTCAAGTAAATAACATTATCGAAAAAGGGCCCCTTGCCGACAACCAAATCCCTAAAGATTGGGGTGTCAAAGTTAATCGTTTTTGGATTGATTACACGGAAGATGGGGCTATCGATCAATTCTATTCTGATTTATCTGTGGTTAGCAGTGAGGGAGAAGAATTAGACCGCCAAACCATCTCTGTTAATCACCCTTTACGTCATCAGGGAGTTACTTTTTATCAAACCAATTGGGGCATTGCTGGGGTGAAAGTACAACTCAACAATAGTCCTGTGTTGCAACTTCCCATGGCCCCTTTACAGACCGCCAATGGTGGCCAGTTGTGGGGAGCTTACATTCCCACTAAAACCGACTTTAGCGAAGGTGCAGCTCTATTAGTTAAAGACCTCCAAGGTACGATGATCATTTATGACCAAGCGGGAAATTTAACCGATGCGGTGCGGGCTGGTTCTACGGTGGAAATTAATGGAGTCAATATAACAGTTAAAGAATTAGTGGGTAGTACTGGTTTGCAAATTAAAGCTGATCCGGGCATTCCCTTTGTTTATCTTGGCTTTGGTTTATTGATGGTAGGGGTAATGATGAGTTATGTTTCCCATTCCCAAGTATGGTTATTGAGTGTCCAGAGGGATGGTCAAGGGGAGATCTATTTAGGAGGAAGAACTAACCGGGCTCAGGTCGCTTTTGAGCGGGAAATATTGGCGATCGCCGAGCAAGGACAGGGTGATCTGAACAGCGAGATCAAAGTTAATGCCTAAGGTTAATCAACCCTGGTGGGACAGATTTTTTCCCTTTTTAAATTTCCCTAGGGCAATGGGAATAGTTCTGTTTACAGCAATATCCTTTTTAGCTGGCGGCTGTGGAACGGACATTACTAGCTACCCAGTATTTCTGAGAAATTTTCAAGAATCAGTTCCCAGTGGAAATATTAATTCTGATAAAGGTACTTTACTTATTTGGTTCGCTCTAGACTCTGCCTACCTACATGAGTCCCAAGTAGAACGCTATCATCAATACTTAGCGGGCATGGTGGATGAATTTAAAAAAGCTTATCCTAACGTTAAAGTCAATTATAAATTTGTTGCCAGTGACGACCTTTTAGAACCCTACCTGCACGATATTGACCACGGTTTTGGCCCTGATTTAGTTTTGACTAAAAATCTGTATTTAGGGCGATTAATGGAACGCAATGCTCTGTTTCCAATTCCTTACAATGAGATTGCGCTGGATAATTTTCGTCAGGATGCCCTCAGCCAGATGGAATATGGAGGAAAGTTGTATGCAATTCCCGTTACTTTAGGCACCCAAACCCTTTGTTATAACAAGAAAAAAGTTAAACAAGTTCCCACTAATTTAGATGAAATAGTTAGCCTTTCTCGTCAGGGCTATTCCTTTGGCATTACTTCAAATTTTAGTGATACTTTATGGGGACTAGGAGCCTTTGGTGGCAAAGTTTTTAATCAAGAAGGAGAAGTGATTTTAAACCAGGGGGCTTGGAGTAAGTGGATGGAATTTCTAATTACCATCAAAAATGAACCAAACGTTGTTTTTATTCCTACTTCCCTAGCTACTAATCGGGCTTTTAGTGAAGGGAGATTAGCTTATATCACCTGCTGGAGTTTAGCTATTCCAGAATTAGTTGCTAGTTTAGGTCTAGAAAATCTGGGTATTGCTCCCTTGCCTGGTCTACCGGGAGCCCCTTCTTCGCCAGCATTAACTGGTTTTTCCTTTGTTTTAAATCCAACAAGCAATGACGAACAGCGCGGTTTAGCCCTAAAAGCTGCTACTTTTTTTACCAATACTGAACAGCAGCAACAATGGATTTTAGAGTCTAGATCTGCCATTCCAGTTAATGTTCATGTGCAAATACCATCTAGTCTTTTTACCATTCAAGCGCAATTAAAAAAACAATCCTTAACCGCTACTTCCTATAGCATGAAAGAAATCGATAAAATAGAATTTATGCTAGATATTGGCGAAAGATTCTATACCAGTGTCCTTTCTGGGGCAATTACTTCCCAAGCAGCGGCCCAGGAAATTACGGAACAAACCAATCAATATTTTGCTGAGCAAGCAGACCATGAATCAAAGCATCAGTGACCTTGACTTTTCACCTTTGGAGTCAGTTTTCTTCAGTTTTTGGCATATGGGGCAACGGCCTTTGGTGCAGGGACAATTGGTCTTAATCTTGGGAGCTATGATTGCTGCCTATGCCACGACTAAAATCATCTGGTGGTGGTTAAGAAAAAAGTATCACAGTGCACAATTTTTTTTAAATTATTCTCCCCGGCGATCGCCCCTTGATTGCTTGCTATGGGCTGGGCATTTTTTTCTATTACCATCGCTTCTATTTTTACTGTTATTATTTGTTCATACTATTTATCGACAACATAGCTATTATGATGGACTAATTGACCACGCTATCATCTTAACATTAATATTTATATTTTATCGGGCTGTTATTTTTTTTTCTAGCTTTTGTTTTCCCATTCAAGAAATTGAATATTATCGCTCTCACTTATTCCGTCCAATACTCTTTTATTTCTTTGTAGCTAGCACAATTAATTTAGTAGAAGATTATCTTCCTTTGGTCAGCACTCCATTTTTTGATGCCTTTCAAACCCCTGTCACCATTAGAAGCATTTTATTGATCACCTTTGGAGTTTATCTTTGGGTAATATTTTCCTCCTTAATTTGCAAAATAATCATTTATCTGATCTCCAATGGCAGCCAATTTGATCCTGGTTTTATTCGGGCAGTTTCAGTGTTGATTAATTACGGTTTAATTGGCTTTGGTCTTTTTGGTATTTTAGGCTATGTGGGCATTAATCCAGCTATTTTTGCCACGGTTACAGGGGGGTTATCTGTTGGAATTGGCTTTGGTCTAAAAGAAGTAATCAGTAATTTTGTCAGTGGAGTCTGGTTATTGATGGAAGGGGCTTTAAAACCAGGAGATGTGATTAATGTAGGAGGAGAGATGAGTCGGGTGGAACGATTAGGGCTACGGGCTGCCACGGTTAACATTATTCGAGATAATACTGATCGAATTATTCCCAATCAAGTCTTTTTTACAGAAGAAGTTAATACTTATACTGGTAGAAATCACCTTGTTTATTGTAGTGTGATAGTGGGGGCTAGTTATAAAGCAAATCCTCGTCAAGTCATTGATTTATTACTAGATTTAGCCACAGATAATCCTGATATTCTTCCCCAACCTAAGCCCGCCGCTTTTTTGTTAGATTTTGCCGACTCTAGTATGAATTTTGAGATTAAGTTTTGGCTGGATAACCCGATGAGTAGGAAGAAGGTTTCCAGCGAGCTCCGTTGTAGAATTTGGCAAAAGTTCAAGGAACTAGACATTGAAATTCCCTATCCCCAGCGGGATTTACATCTCCGCACTGACTGAAACGATGCTTTGAAACCCTGCCATCAGTGAGTGTTGACTGGATTAAAAGCAAGAATGCTTATGGACTGAGACGCCCATCAAAGAAGGCCTTTATAATTTTGTTTGGCACCCATCCCATTTTTGTCCATTGGGAGCCAAGCTCGGGCTGCAGTATGGTTTAAATTTACTTTAGTTCTGGCAAGAAATTTAAGTCCTGTTAACTTTCCCTCCTTTGCCATGGGGAGCCCATCGCCGATTGGGTTAAAATTAAATGACTTAGCCTACGCTTCCTAAAGCGCTTTGTCCTGTGGTTGCATCAATTCCTAATCCCAAAACAAATTTCCTGAAAACTGTTCCTAGCCAACGGCAGACCGGGGCTTACATCCTGATGGATAGCCTGAAACGCCACGGGGTCAAACATATTTTTGGTTATCCTGGTGGGGCAATTTTACCTATCTATGATGAGTTGTACCGTTTTGAAGCGGCGGGGGAAGTTGAGCATATTCTGGTGCGCCATGAACAGGGAGCGTCCCATGCCGCCGACGGGTATGCCAGGGCCACGGGTAAGGTGGGGGTTTGTTTTGGTACCTCTGGACCAGGGGCAACTAACTTGGTGACCGGCATTGCCAATGCCCATTTGGACTCGGTGCCCATGGTGGTCATTACCGGCCAGGTGGGTCGTGCCATGATTGGTAGTGATGCCTTCCAGGAAATTGATATTTTTGGCATCACCCTGCCCATTGTCAAACATTCCTATGTAGTACGTAGTGCGGCGGATATGGCCCGCATTGTTACTGAAGCTTTCCATCTGGCTAGTACCGGCCGCCCCGGGCCAGTTTTAATCGATATTCCCAAGGATGTGGGTTTGGAAGAATGTGAATATATTCCCCTTGAGCCAGGGGATGTTAATTTGCCCGGTTATCGTCCCACAGTTAAAGGTAATCCCCGGCAGATTAATGCGGCGTTGCAGTTGTTAGAACAGTCCAAAAATCCCTTGCTCTACGTGGGAGGAGGGGCGATCGCCGCCAATGCCCATGCCCAAGTGCAGGAATTTGCTGAAAGATTCCAATTGCCGGTAACGACCACTCTGATGGGGATTGGGGCTTTTGACGAAAACCACCCCCTTTCGGTGGGGATGTTGGGTATGCACGGTACTGCCTATGCCAACTTTGCTGTTAGTGAATGTGATCTTTTAATTGCGGTGGGGGCTCGTTTTGACGACCGGGTGACCGGCAAATTAGACGAATTTGCTAGCCGAGCCAAGGTAATTCACATCGACATCGACCCGGCAGAAGTGGGGAAAAACAAGGCTCCCGATGTGCCCATTGTCGGGGATGTACGCCATGTGTTGGAACAACTTTTACAGCGGGCCCGGGAATTAGATTACCCCACCCATCCCCATGCCACCCAGGAATGGTTAAACCGTATTGATCATTGGCGTACTGATTATCCTCTCCAGGTGCCTCACTATAAAGACACCATTGCGCCCCAGGAGGTAGTACACGAAATTGGTCGCCAGGCCCCCGATGCCTACTACACCACCGATGTGGGACAGCACCAAATGTGGGCAGCCCAGTTTTTGAACAATGGGCCCCGGCGGTGGATTTCCAGTGCTGGTTTGGGCACCATGGGTTTCGGTTTACCGGCCGCCATGGGAGCCAAAGTGGGAGTGGGAGAGGAAGCCGTCATTTGCATCAGTGGGGATGCCAGTTTCCAAATGAATCTCCAGGAGTTGGGAACGCTAGCCCAGTATGACATTCAGGTTAAAACTATTATTCTCAATAACGGTTGGCAGGGCATGGTGCGTCAGTGGCAACAGACTTTCTACGAAGAACGTTATTCTGCGTCCAATATGTCCCAGGGGATGCCAGATATTAATCTCCTCTGTGAAGCCTATGGCATCAAGGGGATTACCGTGCGTAAGCGGGAAGATTTGGCCCCGGCGATCGCCGAAATGCTAGCCCACAATGGCCCTGTGGTAATGGATGTGGTAGTCAAAAAAGATGAAAACTGTTACCCCATGATTGCCCCCGGCATGAGTAATGCCCAAATGCTAGGCTTACCGGAAGTACCAGTGCGAGACAATGGTCCCCAGATGGTGGAGTGCAACCATTGCCAGACCCAAAATTTCATCACCCATCGCTTCTGTTCCGGTTGTGGAGCCAAACTCTAACTAACTGGAAGCAGACCAGTGACAGAATCATCAAGAATATGGCAGGGAGAATTTTGGCAATTACTTTTCTCCTGCCTTTTTTGTTGTTATTCCAGTACCTCAATCAATGTTTTTTTCAATAGTCTGACTACAATAGCGTAACCATTGCTAACCCCTTGGAGAAAGTAACTATGCTTGCTTCTAGCCCCAACCCAACCCTAACCATAGCCGACTTTTTGGCATTGTCCTATATTGACGACTCACCAGCTTGGGAATACGTAAACGGAACCATTGCGCAAAAACCAATGCCTAAGACCTTCCATAGCCGACTGCAACTAAAACTAGCTAGCATGATCGATTTAGCAGGAGAAAGTAACAAAAATGTTTTGGCTTTCAATGAACTAAGGTGTAACTTGACTGAAAGATCAATAGTGCCAGATATTGCAGTTTTAGGTTGGGATCGTCTGCCTATTAATGATTCCGGAGAGCTGGAAAATCAAGCAATTAGTTTTGCCCCGGACTGGGTAATTGAAATTCTTTCTCCCCAACAAAGTTTAGCCAAGGTGATGAAAAATATTCTCTATTGTTTAGAGCAGGGTAGTGAGTTGGGCTGGCTGATTAATCCGGAAGAACGATCCATTTTAGTTCTTCTATCCCAGCAAGCGCCCCAGTGTTATCTGAGCGATGATCCAGAGATTAATAATGGCCAAGAAATTTTACCTGTGCTGTCCGGTTTAGATTTACAACTAACCACGGAGCAAATCTTTTCTTGGTTAAAATTTTCCCGCTAATTGCGAATATTACTTTGCTCCAACATAATTGCAGTCATCGATTGAACCAAACTCGGCCAATTAGGAAAATATTTGCGCTCCATTTTGCAATCCTTTGCCAGGGAATGCTGTTGGCTGGCTCTGTCTGTGCCAATGAAGTTTACCCTAGTTATCTCACCGAAAAGGGCATTGAAAGTGAGTCTTTAAATCAGTATCCCCATAGTCTAACTGGTCGTAAGATAGCCATTGGCCAGATGGAAATGGGTCGGCCAGTGCAATATCTTTGGGATAAGTTGGGCAGTTGGCAGCCTCCCTATGCTTTGGTGGGGGTATTTCACCTCAATCAAATTTCCCCCCGCAATCGCTTTTTTGATAGTCACGCCGGTATGGTAGCCCAGGCCATGGTTAGCCAGGATAAACGTTTTCCAGGGGTGGCACCGGAGGCTCGACTTTATGCCACTGCTATGGGGCCGCTAGCTGAAAATCTACAACCCCAGCAGTGCTTGGCCGGACAATTTGTTAGTCGCCAAGATGGGGGCAATCTCCGGGCAGTCAATTTGAGCTATGGGGAGTCGTTAGAACGGGACACCAGGGGAAATCCCCAGTTGGATGGCAATGCGTTGTTAACATTGTGTTTGGACTGGCTGACCCAACAACAAAATTTACTCTTTGTGGTGGCGGGCAATCAGGGTACAGGGGGCATCGCCATTCCCACGGACAACTACAACGGTATTACCGTCGCCTACACTGTCCAGTCCCCCGATCGCCAAGGCCGTTATGACCGCATGGCCTTTACGAATTTAAGTCGGGAACCGGAGGGTATGGGCAAAAGAATAGTGGCACGGGAAATCAATCAGGGGGGGCGCCGGGGGGTGAGCTTAGTGGCTCCGGGTAGTGATTTTTATTTATATGACATCAACGGTCGGGTGGAATGGGTCAGTGGTAGTAGTTTTGCCGCTCCTTTGGTAACCGGAACTGTTGCTTTGTTACAAGAATTTGGCGATCTCCAGTTATTAACTAATCCCAATGGTAGCCGCTGGAATTTAGATGCCCGCAGACCCATGGTGATGAAAGCCGTATTACTCAACTCAGCGGTAAAAATTCGCAACGCTGGTTTGGGCACAGATTATAACCTCTACAGCAGCAAAAACCGCGATTGGCTGGCCACGGAAGCCTACCGAGATCCTACCCTGCCGTTGGATTTGGAAATGGGGGCTGGTCAACTCAACGCCCGCCGAGCCCTAGAACAATTCCAGTCTGGAGCCTATGGGCCTGGGGAAAATTATCTCCCGGCGATCGCCTGGGATTATGGAGAAATTCAACCGGGTCAAACCATTAGTTACGCCCTATCCCAACCCCTTAAAGGGGGAGAGTTTGCCAGCGTCACCCTGGTGTGGGAAAGACCAGTGCAATTATTGGACAGCAATGGTAATCAACAATACGACCTGGGGGAAAGTTTTCAGGACAAGCCTTTAAGCAACCTAGACTTATTAATGGTTTCCCAAGATGATAATGGCTCGGTGGTTTGTGCATCCCAAAGCAAAGTCGATAATGTGGAACATTTTCTTTGTCCCATTACAACCACTGGCAATTACACCATTCAAGTTAAACACCAAGGCGGTGGAGCCATGGCTCGACCAGAAAAATATGCCCTGAGCTGGTGGACTGTTACTAATTGAAAAAACTGTTGGCCATGGGTAAATATCTTTAACCAGCAAAATTTTGGGGGCAATCACACCAAGGTGCTGACAAATTGTCCCAATTTAGCCAAACCCCGTTTAATGGTGTCCATATCAGTAGCATAGGAAAAACGAACGCAGTCATCGGCTCCAAAGGCAACTCCAGGGATCACCGCCACCTGCTGAGATTCCAACAACTGGGCACTGAACTCCAGGGAATTAAGCCCCGTTTTGGTAATGTCCACAAAAACATAAAATGCTCCTTTGGGGTTAGGACAACTCAGCCCCGCAATTTGATTAATCCCCTCCACCATCACCTGCCTTCTTGCCGTAAAAGCCTTGACCATGGTTTCCACACAGGTTTGGGGATTTTCCAGAGCGGCGATCGCCCCGTACTGAGCAAAGGTACAAACGTTGGAGGTGCTATGGCCCTGGATGGTGCTACAGGCCTTGATCAAGGGTAATTCCCCTGCTAAGTAACCCACCCGCCAACCGGTCATGGAATAACTTTTGGCAAAACCATTGCTGATGATAGTGCGCCGGAAAATTTCGTCGTTGACCGCCCCAATGCTGAGGTGTTCCGTGCCGTCGTAGAGGATGCGCTCATAGATCTCATCGGAGACTACATACAAATGATCGTACTCTAAAATTACTTCTGCCAAAGCCCTAATTTCCCCAGGGGTATAGACTGCCCCGGTGGGGTTAGAGGGGGAATTAAGCACAAAAAGCTTGCTTTTCGGGGTGATGGCCTGGCGCAGTTGTTCCGGGGTGATTTTATAATCCGTGGCCGCTGTGGTGTTGACAATGACTGGAGTTCCCTCCGCTAGGCGCACCATTTCTGGATAGCTGAGCCAATAGGGAGCGGGAATAATGACCTCATCCCCCTGTTCAATCATGGCCAGCATCAAGTTAAACAGGGAATGTTTACCCCCATTGGTAACTAAAACGTTGGCCGCTTCATAGAGCAAGTTATTCTTTTCCCGTAACTTTTTGGCGATCGCCTGGCGGAGGGCCGGTTCCCCAGCGGCGGGGCCATAGCGGGTTTTTCCCTCATCCAGGGCCAACTTGGCCGCTTCCACAATGTGGGGAGGAGTGGCAAAATCCGGTTCCCCCGCAGTGAAGCTCAGCACATCAATACCCTCGGCCCGCATTGCCTTGGCCTTTGCCGTGATTTCAAGGGTGATGGAAGGCACAACTTGGCTAACACGCTGGGTTAGTTGCATAATCAAAACATCCCTGGGGTAAACAACAGCAAAAAACGGCTAAGGCTAGTCAGACAAAGGATTTCAACCCCAGCAAGGGAACTGGAATTGAGTCGATTTAGTTAAACAAGATTAAGCTCAGTTTAAATAATCGCATTGGGGTCTTCATTGCGGGCCACGGAAACCACCCGTTCTGTCATGGGAACATAAGATAAGTTATGGTCGCCGATGTAAATTTGGGTAGGACGGTAGATTTTATTGACGGATAATTGTTCCTTCCAATGGGCCAACCACCCCGCCACCCTGGCGATCGCAAATAGGGGCGTAAACAGGTCAGAAGGAATGTCTAGCTTGCGGTAAACCAAACCGGAATAGAAGTCCACATTGGGGTAAATGCCCTTTTGGCCGACGTATTCTTCCACAACTTTTTCTAACTCCACCGCGATTTCGTAATATTCGTCGTGGCCCATTTTGGCAAATAGCTGCTCGGCCAAATCTTGCAAAATAATTGCCCGGGGGTCCTTGACTTTATAGACCCGGTGCCCAAAGCCCATGATGCGCTGCTTGTTGGCCAGGCATTTTTCCACATAGGGCCGGACATTTTCCACCGAACCAATTTCTTCGAGCATATTCAGCACTTCCTCGTTGGCTCCTCCGTGGAGAGGCCCCGCCAATGTCCCCACCGCCGAAGCGATGACAGCATAGGGATCCGTCAGAGTGGAAGCCGTCACCCGGGCCGAAAAAGTGGAGGCATTCATGGTGTGCTCCGCATGGAGGGTCAAACACACGTCAAACACCTTGGCGGCAAAAGGATCGGGCTCCTTCTCCGTCAGCATATAAAGGAAGTTGGAAGCGTAGTCCAATTTATCGTTGGGCTGAATTGGATCATTGCCTTCCCGGATCATATGGAAAGCTGCCACCATGGTGGGGATTTTGGCCAACAGACGTACTACTGCTGCCCGGATATAGTTGGGGTCGTCCAAGGCCCGTCGAGCATAGAACAATCCCAAGGCCGCTGCTGAAGTTTGTAGAGCATCCATGGGGTGCCCTGTTTCGGGAAAGCATTTCATCATGTCCCGGATGTGGTACTTAATGCGTCGATGGGTACGAATTTCGTACTCGAATTCCTCTAACTCCCCCTGGGTAGGCAATTTGCCCCAGATGAGCAGATAGGCTACTTCAATAAAACTACTGGATTTGGCTAATTCTTCGATGCGAATGCCCCGGTATTCCAAAATACCGTCGGTGCCATCCACGTGGCTCACCCTAGATTTAGCAGCGGGGACTCCGGCTAGGCCTTCTTTAAACACTTCGCTATCAGTCATCATACAGTTCACCTATAACGGACAATGCCACTACTGTTGTTGCTTAGATTCGGATTGAGAAAAAATTTTGCCGGCCTGGGCCAGCCTGCCCCCATATCCATATTAAGGAATCTGAAGGAATTCTGGAAATTTACTCCCACCCCTGGATTGAGCCCGTTACTGGCCCGGCAAGCTCCGATCCACTGTGGGCTAGATTTAGACCAGCCAACGGGGAGGAGTGAGTAAAAACAGTTGCCCCTCACCCGGTGGACAGTCCCAAGAGGGCAACGTTAAACCAATAATGCCAGCTTTTTTAACAATTAATTTGCCTTGGGGGCTACCAAAAATGAGATATTCGGCCCAGTTGGCTAAATCCGGCTGATGGCCCACTAGGGCAAGGCAACGGTGACTGCGGTGACGATATTCTGCGGTTAAATAGGCTATGCCTTGGGGAATGTCTTCTCCAGGGGCGAGGGGGGAAAAACTTTCCAGTTGGGGGGCAAGGCCCTGGTCCATCAGGATCTGGGCTGTCTGCTGGGATCGTACTAAAGGACTGGTGAGAATGAGGTCAAATTCCACTCCGATCGCCTGGAGGCGCTGGGCCACCCGCTGGGTTTTGTCTTTACCTTTTTTAGTCAACTGGCGATCGCCGTCGGGGATAGTGGGGGACTGTTCCTGGGCAATGCCGTGGCGAATAAGGTAAAGTTCCATGGATATGATCGATAGAATAGGGGAGTCGAGTGCGATGAGCCGGAAAACTTCAGCATGGAAAAATACAACATCCAGGTGTTAGGCAATGTTAACTCCGAGGAAACTTTAGTTTTTGCCCATGGTTTTGGCAGCGAACAAAACGCCTGGCGATTTATCTATCCGGCCTTCGAAGAAAATTATCGCATTGTTTTATTTGACTTTCCCGGTAGCAAACCTTCTAACAGTAAAAATTTTGACATTCAGAATTACAATTCCCTCAATGATTATGCCGATGATTTGATGGAGATAACCCACCTGGTTGGGGTGCGTCGGGGGATTTTAATTGCCCACTCCGCTAGTTGCATGGTCGGGGCCCTGGCCAGTTTGCGGGATCCGGATTTATTTAAGGGCATGGTTTTCATCTGCGGTTCTCCCCGCTATCGGGACGATGGGAATTACAAGGGCGGTTTTAGCCAGGAAAAAATTGCCACAATCCTCAATGAAATGAGTCATAACTATGCCGAGTGGATTCGCACCTATGCTCCGGCGGCGGTTAATGATCCCAACAAGCCGGAATTGGTGGAAGAATTTTCCCATTGTCTTCTGCAACTGCGTCCTGACATTGGCCTGGTGGTGTTTAGCCTCATCATCATGTCCGATTACCGTCGGGAAGTGGCTCAAGTGGAACTACCCACTTTGATTGTGCAACCCCAGGAAGACATATTTGTCCCAGCCACAGTGGGGGCCTATCTTTACCGGACCATGAAAAACAGTGAGCTTTATTGGATTGATACCCCTGGTCATTTTCCCCACCTGGCCAACCCCACAGAAATTATCAAGGCGATCACCAGTTATTTGGCTGAACATGGATTTGTTTAACTGCTAAGATTTTTTCGGACAACATTTGGGGCACTGGAGGGTTTAACCATGGCAAAAGTGATGATTGTGGGCGCCGGAGGTGTGGGCAGTGTGGTGGCCCATAAATGTGCGGCCCTGGAGGATTTTACCGAGATTCTTTTGGCCAGTCGCACGGTGGCTAAATGTGACCAAATTGCGGCTCACATTGGCTCCACTAAGGTTAAAACTGCCGCACTGGATGCTTTTCAGGTCAGTGACACGGTGCAACTCCTGCGGGACTTTGGGGCGGATTTGCTCATTAACGTGGCCTTGCCTTACCAAGATTTGGTGCTGATGGATGCTTGCCTGGAAGCGGGGGTGGATTACCTCGACACTGCTAACTATGAGCCCCCAGACGTAGCTAAGTTTGAATACAGTTGGCAGTGGGCTTACCAAGATCAATTCAAGGAAGCGGGGTTAATGGCCCTGTTGGGTTGTGGTTTTGACCCAGGGGTAACGGGGATTTTTACCGCCTATGCCCTCAAGCACCATTTTGATGAAATCCATTACCTCGATATTGTGGATTGCAATGCGGGTAGCCATGGCCAGGCCTTTGCCACCAATTTCAACCCGGAGATTAACATTCGGGAAATTACCCAAAAGGGTCGTTATTACGAAGATGGCGTTTGGCAAGAAATTGATCCCCTTTCTGTGCACCGGGACATTAACTATCCCCACATTGGCGATCGCCCTTCCTATTTGCTCTACCACGAGGAGTTGGAATCCCTGGTGAAAAATATTCCCACCCTGAAAAGGGCCCGCTTTTGGATGACTTTTTCAGAAGCTTACATTACCCATTTGCGGGTGCTGGAGGCGGTGGGCATGACCCGCATTGATGAAGTGGAATACCAGGGGCAAAAAATCGTACCGTTGCAGTTCCTGAAGGCTGTGTTACCGGAACCGGCTTCCCTGGCAGAAAATTATTCAGGACAAACCTCCATTGGTTGTTATATCAAGGGGGTTAAGGATGGTCAAACCAAAACCTATTACATCTATAACAATTGTGACCATGCTGCCTGCTTCGCCGAAGTTGGCTCCCAAGCCATTTCCTATACCACTGGGGTGCCCGCCGCTCTAGGGGGACTGATGATGGTACAGGGCAAATGGAAACAAGCTGGGGTTTTCAATGTGGAAGAAATGGACCCCGATCCGTTTCTGGAAAAGCTCGGTTCCCTCGGCTTGCCCTGGCATGAAGTGATTAACGGCCCTTTTCCTTTTGATGACTAGTTTTTAAAGCAATTTTCGATGACTTCTGATCCCATTACCCTCCTCGTCAACGGCGATCGTCAAGTGGCTGCTAGCCCGGTCACATTGCCCAATTTTCTGCAAAATCAAGGGTTTAACCTCCGTTTAATTGCGGTGGAATATAACGGTGAAATTCTCCATCGACAGTTTTGGCCCGAAACCCAACTGCAAAACGGCGATCGCCTAGAAGTGGTTACCATTGTGGGGGGTGGCTAAAGCTTCCATAAAACTCAAGCAAAGTTACTGATAGTTTTAGTAATCGTTATCCAAGAAACTTTGGCAAGATTCCTTTGGACTATCCTAGGTTTTTAATCTGAGAAAACTTTATGAGACAAGTTATTACCTATAAAGATGAAGATAACTATTGGATCGCTGAATGTCCTAGTTTAAAAGGCTGTATCAGCCAGGGAGAAACGAAAGAAATTGCTTTAAAAAACATTAAAGAGGCTATTTCTGGTCATATTTCAGCCCTAGAAGAAGATGGTTTGCCCATACCAGAAGAAACATTTGAGACCGGGAGCATCCCACTTTTGCCCTGAGTATAAATGCTTAGTGATGTGAGTAGAGAAAATTGCTGTAAAAATAAGAAAAACAGGAAAAATCTATGACCCCAGAAGAAATTCAGCAGGCCAAGGACTA